>NZ_LT838813.1:5012727-5319318 GCF_900176595.1 Aquiflexum balticum DSM 16537 | reverse complement strand
TGGACTGGGAAGCGTGGTGGTTTTTGCATCGGGAAATTCTCATTCGCGACCTGAGTGCAACAACTGCTTTAACGGCGTAACTTTTCCTGCTAACGTGAACGGAGTGATTACTGTAGGTGCCATTTACAGAAACGGGGATATATGGAATTATAGTAGTCGGGGGCCGCAAATGGATTTGGTAGCTCCCTCTGGAAATTTGGGGGGTAATGGTGATGTAGTCACCACAGACAGGATGGGGAATCTCGGCTATGACAATGGAAATTATACGGATACCTTTGGGGGAACCTCAGCTGCCGCCCCCCAAGTTTCTGGAGTTGCAGCATTAATGCTCTCTGTTAACCCAAACTTGACCGAAGCCCAAGTGAGAACCATTTTACAGCAAACTGCAACGGATATGGGGCCAAGCGGTTTTGATAATACTTTCGGTTTTGGCCGTTTAAATGCTCTAGCAGCCGTCCAGGCAGCCTTACCCACCATTTCCGGCCCCGACTACCTCTGTTCCACCAATGCCTTTACCCTACAGAACGCCCCGGCAGGCAGTACGGTAAGCTGGTCGGTCTCACCTACCCACCTGTTCTCAGGCAGCACATCAGGTAACGGTACAAATGCCAGCCTGAGTCCTGCAAGCTGGGGCTCATCCGGACAGGCCACTTTGACTTTTTCCATAGATGGTGGATGTGGAGTCATTGAATCCTCTACCGAATTCTGGGTCGGCAGGGCCGTATCCAGCATAGAAGGTCCCTACGAGATGGCCGTCAATACGGTGGAGAACTACTTTGCCACCGGCAATCCCTATATGGGCATCACGGATTACCAGTGGTCTGTGTTCCCCTCCGGGTATCATTGGATCGGCAATCAGGGTACCAATGGCATCACCCTGTCCTTCAGCACTACAGGGCTGTATTCATTGGAACTGGATGTGGTCAATCCCTGCGGGGCCAGGGGCAGCGAGATAGGTATTTACGTCTATAACCCCTGGGAGCATTTTACCCTTTACCCTAATCCCACATCGGACATCCTCCATATCAGTCTTGACCCGGAAGACCTTGGCAAGGGTGCTGACCAGGACTTTGAGGTCAGCCTCTACGACGGTCAGGGCAGGGAACTCATCCCGGCTAAGCCGGCCCATCAAGAGACCAGCCTGGATCTCAGCCGCATCCCCAAAGGTTTCTACTATGTGCATATCCGCTACAGAGATGCACTGCTTAGAAGGCAGATCAGGGTGGAGAGATAGGGGGGCGATTTTAGATTTTTGATTTTAGAATTGAGATGTTTGGATGAATGAACTTTCATGATATAGGTTGACAGGTTCCCTACCTAAACCCCAAACCTTGTTGATAACTTTTCTGGTGAAAACCAAAAGTAGGAATTATATTTAATTTATCAGGATAAGCGGAGAAGGGCTCTGCTGGGGAGCAACCTTTCAAGGAATGATCCTGATCGACTGAAAAGGCCAGAGGCCATGGGCAGCCTAAACTTTTTTGGGCTGCTCTTTTTTCAAGGCTCTTTTTGGTCGCTTCATGCCTCCTAAAACCCATTTTTATTTTGACCGAAATCATATAGGGTGTGACCGGGTTTTTCAGACAAGCCCGAAATCTTTTTCTCGAACTCCACAGGACTGAGCCACCCCAGGCCTTCCTGTTTTCTCTCATAGTTGTAAACATGTATGATCCTTTCGAATTCTCTTTTCAGACCTGCTTTTTCCCATGCCTTTATGGTAGGCACCAGATGGTGTTTGATCAGTCCGTTCCTCTGCTCGGCATATCCGTTCATCAGACAGTTTTTTGCACAGCTTACGCGGACTCCCAGTTTATTTAGGCCTCCGAGGTAGAGGGCCGAGAAATATTGGGTCCCGCCATCTGTGTGGTGGATGCAGTCCATCAGGTTCTCCTTCCCTCTGAGTCCGACCCATTGGTCCTGTGCGGATTTCGCATCCTCTGCCCTCATACTTTCCCCAAAACCGGAACCGACTATCCTTGCGCTGTAAATATCGGTCAGGCAGAAAAGAAAATAGCGCCTCCCACAGATATTGATATAAGTCAGATCACCTACCACGGCCATATTTATATCGTTGATAGTCAGTCCATTGAGCAGATTGGGATAGTTCCAGCTCTGCATTGAAGACTTTGTGGTGACAATCCTCGTGTTCAGCGCCGGAAGCACCAGTCCATTTGACGACATGAGACGCTCGAATTTGTTTGTCCCGATGCCATACCCGGATTTGATCCCAAGGTTGTGGAAAACAGATCTCGAACCCGCCCTTCTATCTTTCTCCAGTCTGTAAGACTTTACCAGTACGGCAAACTCCCCAACCATCCGGCACTCCTCCTTGTACCGCTGGGCGGCCTTCGAAAAACCCTGCCGGCTTATGCCGACATAGCTGTAGAATCTTTCCATTGGAATCCCATGCACTGACAGACTTCCCCTGAGCGACATCAGCAACGGGACCATTACTTTTTTTTGAAATTTTCTCCAAGTTTTTCCTCGGCCAGAATGATCAGTTCCTTCTGGTAGACAAGTTCAACTTGCTGTCTGCCGATAAGCTCAAGCAACCTGCGGTTTTCCTTCTCAAGTTCACGCAGTCTGTCAATGTCCCTGCCAGTAGTCACAATTATCTTCTCTGGAAGCTTCTTCTTACCGAAACGGACCAACCATCTTTTCACACTCTCCACCTTGACCTCATGCAGCCTACTTACCTCAATTATTGAGACCCGGCCACTCTCGATCAGACAGACTTGTTCTTTACGGAATTCTTCGCTGAAACGCCTTCTCCGCCTCTCATCTATTGTCATGATAATTTCAATTTAAGAAATTTATCCACAATTTTGGTGTCAACCTATATCATGAGAGAACAGAAGGATGACCTGTTGGCTGGAGGAGGAAAAGGATTCACAAGAATGAATTGCGTCCTGCTTTAGCTGGACGGTTAAAAAAGCCTGTCGTTTTCCAAAGGCTTTAGCCAAATTTATTCATGGATTATCCTTCAAAATTAGGGATAAATATTTTTAGTGGAGACAAAAACACCTTCAAAGAGACAGTCCCTCCAATTCTGGGAATGACGGAGAAAAAAGTATCAATTTAGATTTGGATATCCCTATAAACCGCTCATTAACAATAAATTAAATCAGTCTTAGCATCTCGATTATTTCCACTTAATTTTATAGTGATTTTTCAACTAATTATTGTTTTTGAAAATATTTGGGTTTAGATTGTAGCATATTGGGTTTTGGCTACGTCTTGATGAGTATTAATAGATAATCAAATGATGAATAAAATAAAATAATCTGGAATGAACTGTATTTTATGTGTTTCATTTATATCCTATAAAAATTAGTTATGAAAAATTTATTGATTTTATTGTTATCGGTATTGATTATGGGTTTTAGTTGTACGGATAGCACTAAACCTGTAAGTAGAAATTGTCTATCTGGGGTTATAATTGGAAACGGATGTACTAATGAAGGATTTTTGATTGATGTTGCAGAACTAAAAGACGAAGAAATTGAAGTGGCCTCGGTTACAATCACCAACAAAACATATTTCAATGTAATAATGAGTCTTAGACTTCCGAATGAAGATTACTGGCAAGTTGGAGACATAATATACTTTGAAATAAGTGAAATTCCAGTTGAAAAGGATTCTTATTTCTGTCAGGATTTATATCTTACTGCACCCACCTATAATTTGATCAGGATTTCCAAAAATAATTGTTTGTGAAAAAATTTGTTTTGCTATTAGTTTGTTATTTAACAGTTGTTTTTGGAAACAACTCGTTTTCCCAAGATTATTACTGGTCTTCGGATAGGAAAATCTCTATCGTTAAGGATACTTCGATTTTATTAATCAAGTTTAAGGAAGATCATGATTTCAAAAGTACTTGGGATTTATTCAAAGATAACAAAACAACGCACAAGAATATACTTATGGAGGAAAAGAAAATAGCCATAATTAATATTACTGATTATGATCCAAGTAAATTAGAAGAAATCCTTAATAACTCTAGTTCGATAGAGTATTACACACCAATTTTTAAATCTAATAATACACCCCTTTATCCAACTGATAAAATTATTTTAAAACCCAAATCAGATAGGGATTTTTCTGAAATTAATCGAAAATTTAGCAACTATTTTTCTTCTTTTTACAAGAACAGGTATGGGGTTTATATTATAACATTAAACAATTATTCAAATTTAATACCTGTTTCGAATGAAATATATGAGAGTAATTTGACTGAATACTGCCATCCAAATTTTATAGTGGAGCTGCAGCATGATAATGATCCTTTATATCCTGAACAATATTATTTGAATAATACAGGACAATTTGGTGGGACAGTTGGAATTGATATTAATGTTTTGGGAGCATGGAATAGTATTGGTACTTTTTCTGGTGAATGTAACATCAATGTCGCAATTCTTGATGATGGTGTTGAAAATCATGAAGACTTTGATGGTAGGGTTTTGTTAGGGCATACTATTGGAAACCCTACAGGTTTTGGGGCACCTGGTGCTGGTTCGGCCCATGGGCAGGCATGTGCAGGTATAGTTTCAGCTACGCATAATAATGAATTGGGAATTAAAGGAGTAGCACCTTATACCAATATAATACCAGTGAGAATTTTGGGTGTCGCTGCAGATTTAATTGATATAGCTGATGCAGTTGATTGGGCTTGGGACGAAGGGTTGGCAGATATACTAAGTAATTCATGGGGATTGGGGCCAGGAAACTGTACTCTTACAGGGGTTGATTTTAACAATATTATTGATGCATATGATAGGGCAAGAGATCAGGGAAGGGGAGGTCTTGGTTCAATTGTGGTTTTTTCTTCCGGTAATCATGGGAGCTGCATATCATTTCCCAGAAATATTAATGGAGTTATTACTGTGGGTGCAATTAATAATAATGGACAAATTTGGAATTATAGTAACACAGGGCCCGAAATGGACCTTGTTGCTCCATCCGGTGATACTGATTTAAATGGTAATGTTAGAACTACTGATAGAATGGGTAATAATGGATATGAAAATGGTAATTACACCAACAGATTCGGAGGCACCTCAGCAGCCGCACCTCAGGTCGCAGGTGTTGCGGCTTTAATGCTCTCGGTTAATCCAAATCTGACAGAAGAACAAGTAAGAACTATCTTACAACAGACAGCCACTGATATGGGGCCAATAGGGTTTGATAATACTTTTGGATTTGGCCGTGTAAACGCCCACGCCGCTGTCCAGGCAGCCTTACCCACCATCTCCGGTCCCGACTACCTCTGTTCCACCACTACCTTTACCCTACAGAATGCCCCGGTGGGAAGTACGGTCAGCTGGACAGTCTCCCCAAATCATCTGTTCTCAGGCAGCACATCGGGTAACGGTACAAATGCCAGCCTGAGTCCTGCAAGCTGGGGCACATCCGGACAGGCCACTTTGACCTTTTCTATTGAAGGTGATTGTGGAACCGTGGAATCCTCTACCGAATTCTGGGTCGGTAGGGCCATATCCTATATAGAAGGTCCCTACGACATGGCCGTCAATACGGTGGAGAACTACTTTGCCACCGGCAATCCCTATATGGGCATCACGGATTATCAGTGGTCTGTGTTCCCCTCCGGGTATCATTGGATCGGCAATCAGGGTACCAATGGCATCACCCTGTCCTTCAGCGCGACAGGGCTGTATTCATTGGAACTGGATGTGGTCAATCCCTGTTGTGCCAGGGGCAGCGAGATAGGTATTTACGTCTATAACCCATGGGAGCATTTTACCCTTTACCCCAATCCCACCTCGGATATCCTCCATATCAGTCTGGACCTGGAAGCCCGTGGCAGGGGTGGTGACCAGGATTTTGAGGTCAGTCTCTACGACGGTCAGGGCAGGGAACTGATCCCGGCTAAGCAGGCCCATCAAGAGGCCAGCCTGGATCTCAGCCGTATCCCCAAAGGCTTCTACTATGTCCATATCCACTACAGAGATGCATTGCTTAGAAGACAGATTAGGGTGGAAAGGTAGGAGAAAGAGATTTGAGACTTGAGATGTGAGACACGAGATATAAGACACAAGAAAGACTGTCTAATTGTTAATGGGGGAATCAAGAAAGGGGAGGAGTGGTTGAATTAGGGGTTCATTCAGGAGATCTCCGTAGACCTTAGCGGATCCATTGCGTCTTTTGTGGTTAAATATTTGATGCCAAGTCCGGCTAAGGTCATTATTTTTATGTCTGGGGGATCGTTGATCTATCTAATTTTCCTTCCAACAATGGCGAGAAGTAAGGAATTAAAGGAAATGAATTGCGTCCTGCTTTAGCTGGACGGTTAAAAAAGCCTGTCGCTTTCCAAAGGCTTTAGCCAAATGTATTCATGGATTATCCTTCAAAATTAGGGATAAATATTTTTAGTGGAGACAAAAACACCTACAAAGAAACAGTCCCTCCAATTCTGGGAATTACGGAGAAAGAAGTATCAATTTAGATATGGATATCCCTATAAACCGTTCATTAACAATAAATTAAATCACTCTTAACATCTCGATTATTTCCACTTAATTTTATAGTAATTTTTCAACTAATTATTGTTTTTGAAAATATTTACTTTTAGATTGTAGCATAAAAGGTTTTGGATACGTCATGGATTTGAGGGAAAGAATAGATAATTAGTTTGGGATTAAAAAGAAGGTATTATGGTAGCTCAATTTGGATTCTTTAGAAAAGGAATTTTTGCACTGATGTTTTTAAGTATGATTTTGTTTGGGGCTTGTCAGGAAGATGCATTGCCCCAAGGTGAACTTAAATGCCCTGTGGTGGCTGTGGACGGGCAAGAAGATAATGTGGTGGGGAAGTGGAAAATGGTATGGAGAAGGGAAATAAATTTTTCTACAGGAATTGATACTACGGATTATTCATGCGATAATATTCTATATTTTTTTAAACCAAATGGCTTTTTGGAGGTAAGCAGTGATGTTAAAGAAGCAGGACATTCGGAAGGAAATTATAATTATGAACTCATTTGGGATCCCTATAATTCGGGCGCAGCAACATTTAGGGGGATAAAAATAGGTGATTTTGAACGATGGGCATGCTCTATCAAGACAACAAATATGACGTTGGACACCTCACCTCTGGATGGTCCGACTTTGCATTTTGTAAGAATTGAATAATTTCTAATCCCAATAACGCAATTATGAAAAAATTACTTTACAGTTTGCCTCTTATTGCTTTCATCTTTTTATCTTCAAGTGTTTTTAGTCAAGAGAACCTTTTGTACAAAAGCGTACAGGATGCCAAAACCCTTGAGTTAGACTTCCAAGCGATCCCATCTGCTTTTACACAAGCTCCGGAAATCCGGGAAATTCTGGATCACTTCGAAAGCTTAGGGGAAGTCGATTTTTTCCATTATGATAAAAACATATATGATGGTTTCAGTGAAGCAGTTTCCCTAAACCTCCCCCTTAAAACCGGGCAACTTCAACTCGAACTGCTTGAAGTCCCTGCTTCATTCTATAATTATGAGATAGTGACTAGTGATGGAAAAAGGTTGTCAGCCTCCAAGGGTATCAAGCACTACCGAGGAATTGTGAAGGACGATTGAAACAGCTTGGTGGCAATTAGTTTTATGGAAAATGAGGTGATAGGCTTGATTGCTAAGGATGAAGGAAATTTCAATTTGATATTTGATGAAAAAAGTGGCGTGCATGTTTTTTATAATGATAAAAATTTGAAAAGGAAAATGGAATTTTGGTGCGAGAACCATAACCATAATCACGATTTCAAACAGTATGATCCGGAGGTATTGTCCCAAACATCAAAATCTTCAATCAGTTCGGAAGACGTTTGTATCCGACTTTACCTTGAAACGGAGCATGATATTTTCCAGACGAGAGGAAGTGTGGCCTCGGTGGAAAGCTTTGTCACCTCTGTGTTTAACCAGATGGCCACGTTGTACCAAAATGAAGGTGTTGGAACATCTATTTCCGAGATTTTTGTTTGGACAACACCAGATCCCTATACAGCAACACATCCATTTACCCTTTTGCAGCAATTTCAAAGTCATAGGACTGCATTCAATGGGGATCTTGCTCAGCTGTTGACATTTAGGGGGACTGGCATTGCAGGCCGCAGGGTTTAATGGTCTTTGTAATTCAGATGTTTCTGAAAGACTGTCGGTGTCTATGCTCGAAAACAGTTATCAAACGGTTCCATCATACAGTGGATCTGTCTTTATAATGGCACATGAATTTGGTCATCTGTTCGGTTCATATCATACCCATGCCTGTGCTTGGAATGGAGACAATACGGCCATAGATGGTTGTCAATCTACAGAAGATGTGGGATTTGGCTTTTGTTCGCTACCCGGCATACCGCCCGAAGGAGGTACCATAATGAGTTATTGTACCAACCAAAGTGTGGGCGTTAATTTCAACCTTGGCTTCGGTCCTCAACCGGGCAATGTGATAAGGAGTAGTGTGGCAAACGCCGCTTGTCTATGCGAATGCGTCAATTCAACCATTTCCGGTCCCGACTACCTTTGTTCCACCAATACCTTTACCCTACAGAATGTCCCAGTGGGCAGTACGGTCAGCTGGTCGGTCTCCCCAACCCATCTGTTCTCAGGCAGCACATCGGGTAACGGTACAAATGCCAGCCTGAGTCCTGCAAGCTGGGGCTCATCCGGACAGGCCACTTTGACCTTTTCTATTGAAGGTGATTGCGGAACCGTGGAATCCTCTACCGAATTCTGGGTCGGTAGGGCCATATCCTATATAGAAGGTCCCTACGAGATGGCCATCAATACGGTGGAGAACTACTTTGCCACCGGCAATCCCTATATGGGCATCACGGATTATCAGTGGTCTTTATTCCCCTCCGGGTATCATTGGATCGGCAATCAGGGTACCAATGCCATCACCCTGTCCTTCAGCGCGACAGGGCTGTATTCATTGGAACTGGATGTGGTCAATCCCTGTGGTGCCAGGGGCAGCGAGATAGGTATCTACGTCTATAACCCTTGGGAGCATTTTACCCTTTACCCCAATCCCACATCGGATATCCTTCATATCAGTATGGACTTGGAGACCCGTGGCAGGGATGTTGACCTGGACTTTGAGGTCAGTCTCTTCGACGGTCAGGGCAGGGAACTCATCCCGGCTAAGCAGGCCCATCAAGAGGCCAGCCTGGATCTCAGCCGCATCCCCAAGGGCTTCTACTATGTCCATATCCGCTACAGAGATGCATTGCTTAGAAGACAGATCAGGGTGGAAAGGTAGGGAAAGGAGAAAGGATGAGGGATAAAGGATGAAGGGAAGAAAACAATGAATTGCGTCCTGCTTTAGCTGGACGGTTAAAAAAGCCTGTTGCTTTCCAAAGGCTTTAGCCAAATGTATTCATGTATTATCCTTCAAAATTAGGGATAAATATTTTTAGTGGAGACAAAAACACCTTCAAAGATACAGTCCCTCCAATTCTGGGAATTACGGAGAAAGAAGTATCAATTTAGCAATGGATATCCAGATAAACAGCTCATTAACAATAAATTAAATCACCCTTAACATCTCGATTATTTCCGCTTAATTTTATAGTAATTTTTCAACTAATTATTGTTTTTGAGAATAATTGGGTTTAGATTGTAGCATATTGGGTTTTGGATACGTCATGGCTATGAAATTTTGTCCCACCTAAACAACGGAAGTTATGAGACAATTTGCCTTTACCATTATGCCACTCTTAATCCTTATTTTGGCTTTTTCGTGCTTTGACAAAGAATCGCCAAACCATCCTGTGGAAGTACGGTTTCAGTTACTCAATGACACCGGAGAACCGTCTACTTCTTTTATTGAAGGGGAGGATATCCTTTTTGACTATAGGATCATCAATCGATTAGATGAATCCGTAACGTGGTATTTCGACAGTCATTTTAATTACCGCCAAATGTTTACGGTTTACAGAATTATTCCCCCGAGTTCCGAAATGCCCAATGGTGGTATTGTAGAAATCGGCACTCCCCATACACCCAAATACATGAGGGATTCTAGATGGGGAAGGCATCTTCCGGCCAAAGGAGAAATGGTTATACGAATGTCCTGGAAAGGGGATAATGAAAAGACCTATATGTTTGACAATTGGCAAATCTTCTACCATGAAAGGGATGCACTAACTCCGGGAAAATACTTTGTGGAATTCGAGCAGGAGATCACTTTTGCCCTGTACGAAGCCTTTCATGGAAAATTTAGGATTGATTTTGAGGTTAAATAATATAGAACAGGATATGAAAAATTCCATAAAAATAACTGCAATCATACTACTGATCCTTAGCATTTTTGGATGTGAAGATGAATCATTGCCAGAATGTGTACAGGGTAAAGTGATAGGGTATCAGTCCTGCTACAACGTAAATGTTATACAGGTGCTTTCAGGTACTTTAAAGGGTGAAGAAATTAGATGGGAAGGTGAGCAGTATCAAAATGTTATACAATATCCAGGTGGGGCATTATCTGAAGAAATAATATATTTCAGCTATAGATTCTTTAATGCAGAACAAGACTCAACATATGCTAATCTAATTTGCCTGGCAAATCTCGCTCCTTTGGCCGTTCCTATGATAGTTATTACCGATTATTCAACCGAATATTGTCCGTGAAAAATGAAAAACATTCTACTCTTTTTTAGTTTATTGCTTTTATTCGTAATAGTGTCATCGGTAAACAAAGAAAAACTTTATTTCTGGTCTGATGGGAAAAAGCATTACTTGTCAGTTGATAAAAACTCGATGCTTGTAAAGACAAAGCTTGGGACAGACTTACAGGCTTTAACTTCAAGAATTCAAAAAGCTGATTTATCTTTTTCTGCGAGTAAAACAGTAAATGGAGAAATCATAATCAAATCCAAAACGATACCTTTGGATATTGACAGCATAAAAGTGGAAATTCCTGAAATTGAATCTGCAGCGTATGGTCTTAATTTCGAGGGTGAAGACCCCCCCCCATTTTTATTAACGGAGAGATACTGCTTCAAGCAAAGCCAGGAGTTACCATCGATAGTATCCTTCACTTGATAGAAGGTGAATACAATTCTTTTGTAACAAGGAGGTATAATACCTTTAAAGTATTAATTCGAGACTGGAATAATGTTATTAGCCTCGCTAATTTGATTTACTAAAGTGATCTTGTCAGTTACTGTCACCCAAATTTTAAAGCCTCTGTAGAAAGATATCAGGTGGTTCCAACCGATCCACTTTATCCTGATCAATACTATTTGAATCAGGGAAACAATATTGATATCAATGCCCCCCAGGCTTGGGGCATTACCCAGGGTGTCAGGGAAGTAAGGGTGGCTGTTATTGATGACGGTGTTGAAAACCATGAAGATATTGATGGGAGAGTTCTACCTGGATTTACGCCTACAAATAATACGGGATTTGGAGCACCAGTAGCGCCTCCTCCACCTGCGAATCTACATATAATTGGTCATGGCCAAGCATGTGCCGGTATTATTTCAGCAACTCACAACAATTTGGGTATAGCGGGTGTGGCACCGTGTACACAAATTATTCCAGTGAATATATTCAATGACTGGGACATTGTTACCGACCCTTTTGGTAATCAATGGGTTGTTTTTAATGAAGATATTGATGATTTGGCTGATGCGATAGATTGGGCTTGGGATGATGGTGAGGCGGAGATATTAAGTAATTCCTGGGGTTTCGTTGCCCAAGGAGCTAATTTTGATGAAATCACCTTTGCTATAAACCGTGCCAGAACCCAGGGTAGAGGTGGACTGGGAAGCGTGGTGGTTTTTGCATCGGGAAATTCTCATTCGCGACCTGAGTGCAACAACTGCTTTAACGGCGTAACTTTTCCTGCTAACGTGAACGGAGTGATTACTGTAGGTGCCATTTACAGAAACGGGGATATATGGAATTATAGTAGTCGGGGGCCGCAAATGGATTTGGTAGCTCCCTCTGGAAATTTGGGGGGTAATGGTGATGTAGTCACCACAGACAGGATGGGGAATCTCGGCTATGACAATGGAAATTATACGGATACCTTTGGGGGAACCTCAGCTGCCGCCCCCCAAGTTTCTGGAGTTGCAGCATTAATGCTCTCTGTTAACCCAAACTTGACCGAAGCCCAAGTGAGAACCATTTTACAGCAAACTGCAACGGATATGGGGCCAAGCGGTTTTGATAATACTTTCGGTTTTGGCCGTTTAAATGCTCTAGCAGCCGTCCAGGCAGCCTTACCCACCATTTCCGGCCCCGACTACCTCTGTTCCACCAATGCCTTTACCCTACAGAACGCCCCGGCAGGCAGTACGGTTAGCTGGTCGGTCTCACCTACCCATCTCTTCTCAGGCAGCACATCGGGTAACGGTACAAATGCCAGCCTGAGTCCTGCGGGCTGGACCTCCTCCGGTCAGGCCACTGTGACCTTTTCTATTGAGGGTGATTGTGGAACCGTGGAATCCTCTACAGAATTCTGGGTCGGCAGGGCCGTATCCAGCATAGAAGGTCCCTACGACATGGCCGTCAATACGGTGGAGAACTACTTTGCCACCGGCAATCCCTATATGGGCATCACGGATTATCAGTGGTCTGTGTTCCCCTCCGGGTATCATTGGATCGGCAATCAGGGTACCAATGGCATCACCCTGTCCTTCAGCGCTACAGGGCTGTATTCATTGGAACTGGATGTGGTCAATCCCTGTGGTGCCAGGGGCAGCGAGATAGGTATCTACGTCTATAACCCTTGGGAGCATTTTACCCTTTACCCCAATCCCACATCGGATATCCTTCATATCAGTATGGACTTGGAGACCCGTGGCAGGGATGTTGACCTGGACTTTGAGGTCAGTCTCTTCGACGGTCAGGGCAGGGAACTCATCCCGGCTAAGCAGGCCCATCAAGAGGCCAGCCTGGATCTCAGCCGCATCCCCAAGGGCTTCTACTATGTCCATATCCGCTACAGAGATGCATTGCTTAGAAGACAGATCAGGGTGGAAAGGTAGGGAAAGGAGAAAGGATGAGGGATAAAGGATGAAGGGAAGAAAACAATGAATTGCGTCCTGCTTTAGCTGGACGGTTAAAAAAGCCTGTTGCTTTCCAAAGGCTTTAGCCAAATGTATTCATGTATTATCCTTCAAAATTAGGGATAAATATTTTTAGTGGAGACAAAAACACCTTCAAAGATACAGTCCCTCCAATTCTGGGAATTACGGAGAGAAAAGTATCAATTTAGATATGGATATCCCTATAAACCGTTCATTAACAATAAATTAAATAACCCTTAACATCTCGAATATTTCCACTTAATTTTATAGTGATTTTCCAACTAAATATTGTTTTTGAAAATATTTTGCTTTAAATTGTAGCAGATTGGGTTTTGGATACGTCATGGCTATGATATTCATGGAAAAAAATAGAATGATGAGAACTGTAAGATTGAAAATATGGCCTTGGGCATTAAATGTAATTGTGATATTATTTACGGGGGTTCTTGGGTCATGTCATGAAAATAATGAGCCAATTTTTGAAACCGAAGGATATATAGTTGGTGGCTATCATTGTTTGGGTAACACTGTCATTTCCACTCCCTATGGATCAGGCAGAACCTATTTGATAGAAACCACCTCTCATGAACCCGAATCATTGCTGGTCTTTGGCGTGCCCGAGGATTTGTTTGACTTTCCCGAGAATTGGATGGGGTACTATTCCTTCCCGGAAGAACAGAAAAGAAACCATAAGATCAAGTTCCGGTATAGAAATATCACGAGACCCCGGGATGACAAGTGGTATTCATTTATATGTACAACGGATTATCCTGAATTAAGTGCTTTTTATCCCTCTGTGGTCGTGATTACTGTGAGAAGATTAGATTAACTTATTCCAATTTTAAACTAACTAATAGTATGAGGAAATTATACATAGTGATAGTTCTTTCTGTATTCGTATTTGGCATTTTGTCTTTTATGCATATTATAGAGGATGAGGTTAAATTCTATTATGCTTTTGAAGAAAAAATCCCTCTCATTTCTGTTGAAGGGAAGTTTGTGGTGCGGTATAGGCAAAAAGTTGAAGAAAAAACGGAGACTGATCAGTTGGAAACTTTGTTTCAGGATATTTCCGTGTCATGGCAGGATGACAGGACGGCCATAATCAGTATACCGAAAAGATCAGATTTGGCAGATATCAGGAATCTGCTGGAATCAGAAAACGTGTACACCGTGCAACCCATGTATAGGGTCGAAAAAGGGGCTGAAATGCCCGTTACGGACGAGTTGGTGATAAGTGTTCCAGACCAAAACAAAAGCAAGATCGCAAAGCTCCATGAGCAATATCAATTGACCGTCCTGGAAACCAATAAGATTTTCCAACTTCTTAAGGTACCAGAGGGAGAGGATGCACTTGAAATAGCCAACCGGTATCAGGAAAGCGGTCTGGTCAGATTCTCCCACCCAAATTTCATGGCTTCGATAGAATTCTCTCAGGCAATACCTAACGACCCTTATTTTCTTAACCAATTTTACCTCAGAAACACAGGCCAAGTATTTAATCCCGTGGAAAACCATTCAGGGACTCCAGGGGCTGACATCAGCGTAATGGGAGCGTGGGAGGTGACTATGGGCAATAATGGTATTGTGGTAGCAGTCATCGATGCAGGGGTAACATCAAATCATCCCGACCTTCCCAACACCCGGCAAATCCGTCTAAACGGTAGCAATTTTTCAGGAGGAAATGCAAACGACCCTTCTCCTACGGGGGATAATAACCATGGGAATGCCTGTGCTGGAATAATAGCCGCAACAAGGAATAATGGCGAGGGGATTGCCGGGGTTGCCCCTAATGTAAATATCATGCCTATCAGAGTCACACAATACTTATTTGCTACTACAATTTCAGATGCGATTCTCTTTGCGGTGGATAATGGGGCACATATTATTTCAAATAGTTGGGTTATTCCTGATACATCAAACCCAAATCATTTTCCGGTTGTAGTCGATGCAATTCAATATGCCGTGACTCAGGGAAGGGGTGGACTTGGGTCAATTATGGTGTTCGGTGCTGGTAACACCGCCCGACACGATCAAAATGATCCTGGGGTAGTGCGATTCCCTTCCAATGTAACTATACCCGGGGTCTTTACTGTAGGCGCTTCAGACAGGGATGATCTCCAGGCCAATTATAGTCCTACCAGTGATCCTAATAGTCCGAACAACCAAATCATTGACATCGTGGCTCCCTCCAATAGGGCCAATCCCCCGGCTTTTGGAAACACGGAACATAATGAGGTCTGGACGATAGATATACCCGGGAATCCGGGAAGAAACCCTTCAAAAAACCAAGTTGGCAATATACCGGCGGGTGAGCAATTGCCCGATACGGGATTGAATTTCCTTGCTTACACCGGTAGGT
Source organism: Aquiflexum balticum DSM 16537 (assembly GCF_900176595.1). GTDB lineage: Bacteria > Bacteroidota > Bacteroidia > Cytophagales > Cyclobacteriaceae > Aquiflexum > Aquiflexum balticum. The sequence goes on along the minus strand of NZ_LT838813.1, from coordinate 5,303,921 downwards.
TTGGTGGAACATCAGCATCAACTCCCCAAATTGCGGGGATTGCCGCTTTAGTGCTTTCCGTTAATCCAAACCTTACTCAATGGGATGTATTCAAAATCATTACAGGCACGGCAGATCAGGTAGGTGGATATAACTACATCAACGGAAGAAGCAACGAGCTTGGAAATGGAAGGGCAAATGCCTGTAAAGCAGTTTATGCCGCCACAGCTTCCGTTGTAGGTCCCGACTACCTCTGTTCCACCAATACCTTTACCCTGCAAAACCCGCCCCAAGGAGCCACCGTCTCCTGGACCGCCTTCCCGTCCAATTTGTTCTCCAATGACGGCGACATGGGCGTCACTGCGAATACCGGCCCGGCCAGCTTACACAACAGGGGCTTTGGCACCATTACCTTCCTTATTGAAACCGATTGTGGGGAGGTGGAAATAACCAAAACGGTATGGGTGGGAACCCCCTCTTTTACCAACCCCACCGTAGACGGAAATCCGTATATCATAGGCTCCTGCCACGGGGTATGCCCGGGCTTCCACCAGGCTGAGGTTACCATAGGCGGACTTACCAATGCCATGCCACCGGACGTCAACTGGCAGCTTAGCGGAGGTCCAGTGAGCTGGTCCTGGGACCATTTCACCAGCCGCATCACCTTTGAGGTGCAGCCCATGACCTCCTTCCCTTTCTCCTTAAACGGCACAGCCACCAACCCTTGTGGCAGCACTCCCTTCACCTTCTGCTTTATCAGCGGCCCCAACTGCCCCATGGGCAGCTACGCCCTTAGCCCTAACCCCGCAGACGGGGAGGTAGTGGTCACGAACCAGGCCGCTACCGAAGAGGATACCGATCAAGCAGTCGAAATCCTAATCATCAGCCATTCCTTCGAGACGGTCTATTCTATGACGGCAAAAGGTAAAAAAATAAGGGTACCCACCGGCCAACTTCCCAACGGCCAATACGTTCTTCAGATCTCCGACAAAAACGGCGTTTACAGGAAACACCTGATCATCCGCCATTAGCATCAATTACCGGCCCTTCCGAAATCTGGGCGCTTCGGAAGGGCTTTCTGGTTCCTCTTTTATTGCTTTTAAGCTACCCTCTTATTGTAAAAGTTTCAGTCTCTTTAGCCAAATGTATTCTTTGTCCACCCTTAATAATTAGGGATAAATATTGTTTGAGGGTCAAAAACATCGGCGGAGAGACAGTCCCTCAATTCCTGGAATTCTGGAGAGAATAGTATCAATATTGAAATGGATTCCTATATAAAGTGCACATTCACAATGTATTAAATCACCCCTAATATCCCGATCATTCACGCTTAATTTCTTAGTAATTTTTAAACTAATTATTGTTTTTGAAAATAATTGGGTTTAAATTGTAGCATATTCATAGTTTACTGCGTCCTGGCACTAAGATACATTAATAGTTTTTCCAGCATATACTATTTATCCAATGCATTCCAGAAAATTTAAGAAACCAACTTTATTGAACTCGAGCATAAGCTGCTTTAAGACTAGCATTTTAATGTTTTGTTTGGCATGTGTCAATTCTCCCGGTCCGGAGGAATGCATAGGTAAAGAAATAGAGTCGGATTCATTTTGGGTTTATGATGGTACATGCCTTAAAAATGCGGATTTGGGATTGGATGAAGATGGAGTCCGGAAAATCACAAACGAAGACCAATACAGCATTTTTACAGATTGCCTACCCGAAAATCCTGAAGTTGATTTTACTATAAGCTATGTATTGGTAATCAAAACTCCTCCGCGAACATCTTTTCCATTTATACAGGAGATTAAGCTTATTGAAACCTGTATTCAGCAATATAAAATTCAAATTGAAATTATTGAAACGATGTTTCAAGAAGCAAACGTATCCAAATATGTTTTTGTCAACTTACCAATTGAAATCCCAGAACCTAAAATTGAAATAATATGGCTTTAAGATTATTTCTTTTTTTACTTTTTTTTGGACAGATACAATCCATTTTGGCCCAAGAAAAAAAGGATTATTATTATCTCAAAAACAAGAAAACATCTTTGATTGAACAGAAAGGGATATATTTTGTCAAATTTGGAACAAATTTTAATAAGTCCGATTTAAAACAGATGGGAATCAAAGAAGAAGACATTCTTTATTTTCAAAACAAAAATTCTTTGGGGGCAATAGAGAAATCACGGGATGATATTGATTTTTCCTTTTCAATAATAAAAGCTGCTGACCCAAAATTTCTAAAGGGAAATTTTTATACCATGCCCTATTACCTAACCGAAAAAGGTACGCATGTAGGGATATCACATCTCTTTACTGTAAAACTAAGATCACCGGAGGACTACAATAAACTTAGCTCTTTGGCTGAGGATTATGGTGTGAAAATTGTGGGTAAACATACGTACAGACCGCTTTGGTACACGCTGTCCTGCGATTTGGGTTCAAAGGGGAATGCCCTGGACCTGGCCAATATATTTTTTGAGAGTGGGTTGTTTGAGTACTCCCAACCGGATATCATGCAGGAAATTGAAATGTTATCCTGTGCGAACGGAATAGATGATCCCCAATTTGTTGACCAGTGGAATTTGAAAAATACAGGACAGAATGGTGGACTGCCAGGAGCTGATATTAATATCTGTCCGGTTTGGGATATAACCAAAGGATCAAATGATGTGGTAATTGCAGTGCTGGATATGGGAATTCAAACTAATCATCCCGACCTTACAAATCTCACATCATTCAGTTATGACGTGGACGCCGGTTGGTCACCTGGGTATTGCTGTCTCCCACATGGAATGAGGGTAGCCGGGATTTCTGGTGCGGATCATAACGATGATGGAATAGCGGGTATCAGTCCCAACTCCCCATTAATGTCTATCACCAATTCGAATCTCCCTTCACCGGGAATTATAATAAAATGGGCTGATGCAATTGATATAGCAAGATTGAATGGCGCTTCAGTATTGACTTGTGCATGGAGATACTCAGAAAATTATCCTGAAATTGAAGAGGCCATAGAAAATGCTGTTCTATTTGGTCGAAACGGTAAAGGTTGTGTTATTGTTTCTGGTAGTGGCAATAATGACACTATTCCTTTAGGTTATCCAGCTCTATTCGAAAGTGTTCTCGCAATTGGTGCAACTGACCGAAATGATACAAGAGCTAGCACATCAATCTTTACCTCTTCATTTGGCAATATGTTGGACGTGGTTGCCCCGGGAGTTGAAATACCGACCTTGAACTATAATGCAAACCTGACTCCCCCGTCGGATAATTATTGGGTTATGAATGGCACTTCTGCCTCAACTTCCCATGTATCTTCTCTTGCAGCACTGATTCTTTCTGTGAATAATGACCTGACTTATTTGGAGGTAATTGATATCATCAGAAGTACTGCCCAGAAAGTTGGAGGGTATAATTATGTTTTAGGTCAGGGTCATGACCCAAACTACAGTTGGAACAATGAAATGGGATTTGGACGTATTGATGCATGCAAAGCCATCTATAAAACTTTGGAATCGGTAGTAAACATCACCGGCCCCGACTACCTCTGTTCCACCAGTACCTTTACCCTACAGAATGCGCCGACGGGAAGCTCGGTTACTTGGTCGGTATCTCCGACCCATCTTTTCTCAGGCAGCACCTCCGGAAGCGGGGCAAGTGCCAGCCTGAGTCCTGCAAGCTGGGCTTCCTCGGGACAAGCCACTGTGACTTTTTCCATAGATGGAGGATGTGGAGTCATTGAATCCTCTACCGAATTCTGGGTCGGTAGGGCCGTATCCAGCATAGAAGGTCCCTACGACATGGCCGTCAATACGGTGGAGAACTACTTTGCCACCGGCAATCCCTATATGGGCATCACGGATTACCAGTGGTCTGTGTTCCCCTCCGGGTACCATTGGATAGGCAATCAGGGTACCAACGGCATCACCCTGTCCTTCAGCGCGACAGGGCTGTATTCATTGGAACTGGATGTGGTCAATCCCTGTGGTGCCAGGGGCAGCGAGATAGGTATCTACGTCTATAACCCCTGGGAGCATTTTACCCTTTACCCCAATCCCACATCGGACATCCTCCATATCAGTATGGACTTGGAGACCCGTGGCAGGGGTGGTGACCAGGACTTTGAGGTCAGTCTCTACGACGGTCAGGGCAGGGAACTGATCCCTGCAAAGCTGGCCCATCAGCAGACCAGCCTGGACCTAAGCCGCATCCCCAAGGGCTTCTACTATGTCCATATCCGCTACAGAGATGCACTGCTTAGAAGGCAGATCAGGGTGGAGAGATAGGGGGGCGATTTTAGATTTTTGATTTTAGATTTTAGAATTAAAAATGAGATAGCAGTTAGGATGATGGGGGACATTCCGGAAGGCAGACAGGCATAAGACATAAAGCCTGTCCCGAGAATCGGGAACACAAGAAAGCTTGTCTAATTGTAAATGGGGGAATCAAGAAAGGGGAGGAGTGGTTGAATTAGGGGTTCATTCAGGAGATCTCCGTAGACCTTAGCGGATCCATTGCGTCTTTTGCGGCTAAATATTTGATGCCAAGTCCGGATAAGGTCATTATTTTTATGTCTGGGGGATCGTTGATCTATCTAATTTTCCTTCCAAATATGTCGAGAAGTAAGGAATTAAAGGAAATGAATTGCGTCCTGCTTTAGCTGGACGATTTAAAAAGCCTCTCGCTTTCCAAAGGCTTTAGCCAAATGTATTCATGTATTATCCTTCAAAATTAGGGGTAAATATTTTTAGTGGAGACAAAAACACCTACAAAGAAACAGTCCCTCCAATTCTGAGAATTACGGAGAAAGAAGTATCAATTTAGATATGGATATCCATATAAACCGCTCATTAACAATAAATTAAATCAGTCTTAACATCTCGATTATTTCCGCTTAATTTTATAGTAATATTTCAACTAATTATTGTTTTTGAAAATGATTTGCCTTAATTTGTAGCGAAATGACCTTGACTTTCGTCTAAGATAAAAGAAGAATTATTCTGGTTTTAGAGCTTATAATTTAAAATTGAAATAAGATGATGAAGAACGGAGGATTAAATTTCGGGAAATTCAGCTGTTTGATGCTCTTAATCAGTGGGATGACCCTGTTCGGTTCATGTCAGGACTTGGAACAGGCAAAGGAAATATTTTTGTCCTTATCTGAAATTGAGAATCTTCCTGAAAGCGACACCTTTCCCCTAGTGGGCACCAGATGGAGGCTTCTAGGTTTTGGGGAAGAAGGGAGTGAAAGGATCAGGATAGCTGAACCAAGTGAAACGGATTCGCAGCTATGGTTGGAGTTTTTTGAAGATGGAACCATAGAAGGGCGTTCATCTAATAATTTATTGTCTGGAAAGTTTCATAATTTCTCTAATAATCAGTTTGAATTATTAGAGTTTTATGTTTTAAGTTATGCCTTAGAGTCAGGCGATGGCTTTTACATGACCAGTAGTCTTAAGAATGCGGATATAGGGAATGTAGAAACAAAAGGATTAAAAGTTTATTATACCGAAAATGAGCGAAGAAAATTTATGCTGTTTAGACCATTGATGCCATGAAGAAAAAAGTTCTACTTTTTATTTGCTTTGCCCTGATTTCTATTGTGGGTTATAGTCAGATCAGTACTGATGAAATTCCACCTAGTTTTTATTTGGAATCCTTAGATTCTGAGGCCAGTGCTATCGATCACTTTATTGCCACAAGTCCCTCCATGGAGCTAATTGCAAAAGAAGATCGAGAAGACCAGGAGAAAGGCCTTCCCCCTCGTTTCGGGTATCCCATTGATGCAGGGCTCAACCTAAGCAACTCTGGTAAATGGGCGGAACTTCCCAATGGGGACAAAGTTTGGATTCTTAAAATTATAAGTCCCGGGGCACATTCCATTAATCTTTTATATGACAAGTTTTGGATACCGGAAGGCAGTAAATTTTTCGTTTATAGTGAGGACAAAAGACAGGTTCACGGAGCTTTTACTTCGAAGAACAATAAAGGCACAAAAAACGATCCTGTCGGGTTTGCTACAACATTGGTCTTTGGGGAAAATACCATTCTTGAATATTACCTTCCTAAAGGGGTAGAAGATAATCCTGTGATTTCAATTGAAAAGATAGTCCACGGCTATCGGGATATTGGTGCTTTTAAATCTCAAAACACAACTAATTTCGGTGGGGCAGGGAACTGTCAGGTAAATGTCAATTGTCCAGAAGGAACTGATTGGCAAGAAGAGAAGAATGCTGTTGCTTTGATTTTGGTAAACGGAATAAGGGAATGTACTGGATCTTTAATTGTCAATTCTTGTATGGATGACAGGGCATATTTTTTGACAGCAGACCATTGCTTATATTCAGGGGATGCTAATACAAATCCCAACCTTTTTCAATGGAGTTTTTACTGGCACTATGAGAGCCCGGGGTGTGCCAATCCCGGTACTGAGCCACCTATTCTAGCGACAAGCGGAGCGGTGGTTGTGGCCAATAACCCTGTGACTGATTTTGCTTTATTGGAGTTGATAGAGCATCCCGGGGATAAAACTGGAGTAAGCCCATATTTTTTGGGATGGGACAGGTCGGGCAATGCGGGAACTGGTGGAGTGGGGATTCATCATCCAAGAGGTGATTTAAAGAAAATATCAACATATAGTGGAACACCGACCAATTCTACTTGTCTTGGAGGAGTCAATCATCTTTTTTGGCAGACAGGGTTTGATGCCACACAAAATGGCCATTCAATCCCCGAACGCGGTTCTTCAGGATCTCCCTTGATCAATTCGGGCCGCAGGGTGATCGGTCAGTTATTGGGGCCAGGAAATTGCCCTCCTGATTTATGCAGTACAGCTCCGGAATTGGAAGTGGTTTCCTATGGAAAATTCGATGTATCATGGACAGGTAACAACCATCCTGATGTGCGTCGAAGACTGAATCATTGGCTTCATCCTGGCGGTGGCACAGCTCCTTTAACGATGGATGGTAAGGCTTACACCTTCATCTCCGGCCCCGACTACCTCTGTTCCACCTATGCCTTTACCCTACAGAACGCCCCGGCAGGCAGTACGGTAAGCTGGTCGGTCTCACCTACCCACCTCTTTTCTGGCAGTACATCCGGCAGTGGGAGTTCTGCGCCGCTGAGCCCATCAGGTTCCACTGCCTCGGGACAGGCGACCATAACCTTTGCGATAGATACAGATTGCGGGGAAGTGGAGATGCAGAGACCCTTCTGGGTCGGCAGGGCACGCGCGGATATCATAGGCCCTTACGATATGCCAACCAATACCGTGGAGGCCTATTATGCGGAAGGGGGTTTTCCCTATATGGGCATGTTACACCTTATGGGCATCACGGATTACCAATGGTCGGTCTATCCTTCGGGATACGATTGGATCTATGGGCAGGGGATGCCCGGCATCACACTCACCATCAGCTTCCCCGGGTTTTACTCCCTCGGATTGGATGTCACCAATCCCTGTGGGGTGATGGGCACGGAAATACCTGTCCATGTCTATAACCCTTGGGAGCATTTTACCCTCTACCCCAATCCCACCTCGGACATCCTCCATATCAGTCTGGACCCGGAAGCCCGTGGCAGGGATGTTGACCAGGACTTTGAGGTCAGCCTCTACGACGGTCAGGGCAGGGAACTTATCCCGGCTAAGCCGGCCCATCAGCAGACCAGCCTGAACCTCAGCCGCATCCCCAAAGGCTTCTACTATGTCCATATCCGCTACAAAGACGCCCTGCTCAGAAGACAGATCAGGGTGGAGAGATAGGGGGGCGATTTTAGATTTTTGATTTTAGATTTTAGAATTAAAAATGAGATAGCAGTTAGGATGATGGGGGACATTCCGGAAGGCAGACAGGCATAAGACATAAAGCCTGTCCCGAGAATCGGGAACACAAGAAAGCTTGTCTAATTGTAAATGGGGGAATCAAGAAAGGGGAGGAGTGGTTGAATTAGGGGTTCATTCAGGAGATCTCCGTAGACCTTAGCGGATCCATTGCGTCTTTTGCGGCTAAATATTTGATGCCAAGTCCGGATAAGGTCATTATTTTTATGTCTGGGGGATCGTTGATCTATCTAATTTTCCTTCCAAATATGTCGAGAAGTAAGGAATTAAAGGAAATGAATTGCGTCCTGCTTTAGCTGGACGATTTAAAAAGCCTCTCGCTTTCCAAAGGCTTTAGCCAAATTTAAATCCTGATTTCTCTGAATCCCTTGGAAGATTTGTTAAATTCCATTACATTAAGATGCTTGTCAAAAAGCCTGATAATTTTAAAAAAAATAAAGTAAAACATTAAACCCAAAATTAATGAGCGATAATTCTTATAAGCAAGTAGGGGTTTGGATAGACCACGCCAAAGCCCACCTGGTAGGGTATAAAAAAGGAAAAGTTGAAGTCATCGAGACCATTGAATCTCCTTATGAAAGTATCAAAAGGACAGAAGGTGAAGTCAATGATATGACACGATTTTCCCCTAATCCGGAACATACCTCCAATAATGAACACAAAAAGAACAACATTACCCAAAATGAACACAATGAGTACTTCAAATTGATGGAAGCCAAGCTTCATGCCTTTGACGATATCTTCTTGTTCGGTCCGGGTACTGCCAAAGAAAAAATGAGAAACCGGTTAAGAGAAAACAAATCTTTCAACGGTAAATGGTTTGCTGTGCAAAGCAGTGATAAAATGACTGACAATCAGCTTTTGGCGTTTGTAAGGGAGTTTTACGACAATGCTACCCCCTAAGTTGATATCAAATTTGCAAAACCCTTTTTGATTTTGCCCACGGCATCAAAGGAGTCGTCAATATTGATGACTCCTTTTCCTATTTCATGCCAATAACCATCCCCACAATCTATAAATTGACCCTTCTGTTGAGGCGGTTTTTGCTTTGCTTTGCTGTAATCATAATCCGGTAAAAAAATATAGGAAAGCAGTGTTCTTGTTTCCTCCCAATCAGCTTCTTTGGGTTGGCCATTCAGATAAACCTCTACCTTTCTGATGGAAAACTTTACCGTCAGATTGATTTCAAGAGATTTGTTTTCATCCCGGACAATATAATTCAGTGTAAGGGGTGCTTCTTTTTTGTCGATTTCATAGATCGCCTGAATATAGTCCTGAGCAAAATGCTGCCATTCCTGTTGGTTCAAAGGTGTGGTCCTACTGATTTTTCCGTGCCTGTCCTTGGTGAGTATATTGATTCCGCCCTCTTCATCCAACTTGTTGTTTGACCATTTTGATTTTGCATAAAGTTCCTTCAGAGGCTTTTCCCACACGGTAGGAATTTCACCCTGAAAATGAAAGTCATCATCCAAAGTGAATCCTTCATCAATGACTTCCTGTTCCGTGATTTCTTCTCTGTCGGTATATACCAAATCAAGTGTAGTGTCGAGGAAGTTTTTACCAAAGGAAATTTTTAATTTATAAATATGGCTGTAAGGTGGAGGAACCATTCCCGATTCAAAAACAATTTCTAGCCGGGTAAGGTCATCAGTTTTAAGATGCATAATACTTTTTCAAAAAGACAATTTGTTTAAAGCCTAAAATTAGCCATTTTTATGGATAGTTCAATAATTTGGGTCAAGACCAAGATATAGGAAATATAATTTCAAAGGAATTAGTTTTGAATCGTGCTCCAAAAAAAAAAATATTATTTTTGAAAAATTTTCTTACATCATGAAAGGAATTCTCCACCCTATCCGCTTAGTATTTGTTTCACTTCTTATCTTTAGTTGCGAAAAGAAAACGGAAACCATCCTTATTCAAAATCTCAAAGCTGTGGAAGTTGCAGAGGCGACTGTTCCAATTTACAAAGATTTCGTGGGGCAGGTTTACGGAAAGGCTGATATTCCAATCCGGGCTAGAGTGGATGGTTTTATCGAGAAAATCCACTTCAATGAAGGCCTGAGGGTCACTAAAGGCCAGTTACTTTATTCTATTGATGATTATCCCTACAGATTGGATGTCACCAGAGAGCAAAGCCGCCTTTCTGAATCAAGGATTATGTTGGTCAATGCAACAAATGATCTTGAGAGAATTCAACCCTTGGCAGATCTCAATGCTGTAAGTAAAAGAGATCTCGATGCGGCTATTGCAAGAAAAGAAGCCGCTGAGGAATCCTTGAAGGCTGCTGAAGCCAGTCTTAGTCTTTCAAAAGTTAATTTAGGTTACGCCAAAATTTATGCTCCTATCACCGGAATCATTGGGAAAACAAAAGCAAAAGTAGGAGAGTACGTTGGAAGGTCTCCCAATCCGGTTATTCTGAATACAGTTTCCCAGATAGACAGCGTCATTGTTGAATTCTTTTTAAGTGAAAGGGATTACCTCACCTTAGCCAGGGAGGTGATTGAATTGTCTTCGACAGATGCAAAAAAAGCGGACTTACCTTTAGAATTATATTTGGCAGATGGTGAATTGTTTCCGTTTCAAGGAAAATTCAGGTTTATTGATAGGGAGGTAGATCCTAATACAGGATCAATTTTGATTCAGAGTATTTTTCCGAATCCTAAAGGTCTCATTCGCCCGGGACAATTTGCAAAAGTCAGGAGTATGGTCAACGTGGTGGAAAATGCCTTGGTCATCCCTCAGCGTTGTGCTTTTGAAGTTCAGGGATTTTTCAATGTTTACGTGGTGGATTCAGAAAATATAGTGGTCCAGAAACAGGTGAAAATTTTTGATAGTTTTGAAGATAAATTCATCATCGAATCAGGTCTTGAAAAAGGAGACAAGGTTTTGATAGATGGTCTGATGACCGTAAAGGGAGGCCAAAAGGTTAATATAGAAATCATTCAATTCAACGCTGAAAAATAGGCTTCCATGCAAGAGCAACATCACTTTTTCGTAAGAAGACCTATAGTAGCCATAGTCATCGCCATCGTGACGGTGACCATTGGTCTGGTCGCCTTAGGAGGACTTCCCATCGAACAGTATCCCAACATCACACCGTCGGTTGTGCGTGTTTCTACAAATTATACAGGTGCCAGTGCCGTGAGTGTGGAACAGTCGGTAGCTACGCCACTTGAACAAAAAATCAACGGGGTGGAAAACATGATCTACATGAAGTCCACCAATGCCAATGATGGTTCAATGAGCATTCAGGTGACTTTTGATATTGGCACCGACCCGGATATGAATACTGTTTTTACCCAAAACAGGGTGGCATCGGCCATGGCCAAGCTGCCGCAGGAAGTGACCCGGATGGGGGTAACCACAGAAAAATCCATGTCCAATATTCTATTGCTGCTTTCCCTGGTATCCCCGGATGGAAGGTATGATCAGAAGTTTTTGGGAAATTATTCCATGATCAACATCAGGGACAATCTCGCCCGGATACCCGGGGTTGGCCGGGTGACTGTAATCGGATCTTCAGATTATTCCATGCGGATTTGGGTGAAACCCGACATCCTTGCAAAAATGGGGATTACAATTGCTGAAATTACAGAGGCTATCAGAGCCCAAAGTACTATTGTGCCGGGAGGCAAACTTGGTGCAGAGCCTGCACCGCCCGGTACAGACTTTACTTACGTCATCAGGCTGCCTGAAAGACTTCAGTCAGAAGAGGAATTCAACGAGATCATCGTAAGAACACACCCTGACGGTTCTCAGGTCAGGATCAAGGACATTGCTAGAGTGGAATTGGGCACAGAAAGTTATGGTGCTTTCACTACCACAGACCAGGCTCAATCCGCTTTGATTTCCATTTACCAGTCCCCAGGCTCAAATGCCGTTAAGGTGGCTGAGGATGTGATGAAAGAGATGGAGAATCTCGCCCAAAGTTATCCGGAAGGTATAGAGCATTCCATTACATTGGATTCAACCAAGCCCATCTCCGCAGGTATTGCAGAAATCGTTGAAACATTGGTAATTGCTTTGCTTTTGGTGATTTTTGTAGTTTATATCTTCATTCAGGATTGGAGGGCAACCCTGATTCCTACTTTGGCCATTCCGGTATCTTTGGTTGGTGCGTTTATGTTGTTCCCTTTGTTGGGATTCAGTATCAATGTTTTGTCTCTATTGGGTTTGGTCCTTGCCATCGGTATAGTGGTGGATGATGCCATCGTGGTGGTAGAGGCTGTACAGGTGAAGATGGATGGAGGCATGGGAGCCAAACAGGCAACTACTGAAGCCATGAAAGAGGTTACTGCACCCATCATTGCCACTAGCCTTGTATTGATTGCGGTATTCGTTCCTGTAGTGGCCATTCCGGGAATAACAGGTCGCTTATACCAGCAGTTTGCCATTACCATTGCCGTATCTGTATTCATTTCAAGTATCAATGCCTTATCCTTAAGTCCGGCGCTTTGCTCCCTTTTATTGAAACCCAAAAAAGAAGGTGAAAGAAAAGGGCTGTTGGGCAGATTTTTCAATTCATTTGATAAAGCTTTCGAAAAATCCACCCAATCCTATATGGGTGTCACCCGGGTAGTGGGGGGTAAATTGAAACGTGGTGTGGTTTTTATTTTATTGACAGTAGTAGCTGCAGGTATATTGGGTTATACCTTGCCGGGCGGATTTATTCCTGAGGAAGATCAGGGATATATTTTCGTCAGTATGCAGCTCCCCAATGCTGCCAGCTTACAGCGCTCCCGTGAGGTGGCACAAAAAGTGGAAAAAATTATTGCCGGAATTCCCGAAGTGGAGACCTTTGCAACAGCAGTAGGATACAACTTATTGGCGGATGCCATGAGTACCAATTCCGTTTTCATGTTTGTCAGTTTAAAAGATTGGGAGGAGCGGGGAGGCATGACCGCCATCAAAGTTTCGCAGAAAATAAACGGAATCCTCGCCACCCAGGTCAAAGATGCCTTTGCGTTTTCATTTGGTCCTCCTGCCATACCCGGTTTGGGTTCAGGTTCCGGATTCAGTATTATGATTCAGGATCAATTGGGTGAAGACCCAAAATATCTTTTTAACAATACAATGGCCTTTATCCAAGCTGCCAATCAAAGACCGGAAATTGGAAGAGCTTCCACACAATATCAGGCATCGGTTCCGCAGCGTTTTATTGAATTTGACAATGATAAGATATTAAAAACAGGAGTCAGACTTCAGGATGTCTATTCCACTTTTGGTGCCTTTACAGGGGGTGCTTATGTCAATGATTTTACAAAATTCGGAAGGATTTACAGGGCGTATATCCAAGCTGAGTCGGAATACAGGCAAAATGAGAAAGGCCTAGACCTGTTTTTTGTGAAAAACAAGGATGGGGAATCAGTCCCGATAAGTACCTTCGCGGAGGTCAAGGATGTCAGTGGCCCAGAATATACGACCAGGTTTAATCTTTACAGGTCGGCTGAGGTAACGGGTGTACCTGCTCCGGGTTATAGTTCCATTGAGGCTTTGAATGCTTTGGAGGAAGTAGCGGCAGAAGTTCTGCCTTCGAATATGTCCTACAGTTGGAATGGAATGAGTTATCAGGAAAAAAAATCTTCGGGTTCTGCCGGGGTTATTTTTGCGTTTTCCTTCTTTTTGGTATTTCTGATACTGGCAGCCCAATACGAAAGTTGGTCACTTCCATTGAGTATCATGTTGGGAACTCCCTTCGCGATATTGGGAGCTTTCCTGTTTTTGGTCGTGGCCAGGTATTTCAGTATCAGTTTTGAAAACAATATTTTCGCACAGATATCCCTGATTCTCTTGATTGCCATGGCTGCCAAAAATGCGATTTTGATCGTAGAATTTGCCAAGCTGAAGTTTGATGAAGGTTTATCCCTATACGATGCGGCCATGGATGCCGCAAAACTCAGGTTCAGACCGATTTTGATGACGGTATTTTCATTTGTGCTTGGCATACTTCCCTTGGTACTTGCCTCCGGATCAGGGGCTGAAGCAAGAAAGGTGATGGGAATGGCCTTGTTGGGCGGGATTGGAATCGCTACATTTTTGGGTGTTTTCATGTATCCGATGCTCTTTGTTTTGATAGGTAAGCTCTTTGGTTATGAGAAAAAAAGAGATTTGGAAAAATTAAAATCAAATCCATCTTCATCATGAGAAAACTTTTATACATAGCCATTGCTGTTTTGTTATTGGGAGCCTGTAAGGCGGGTAAGCCCTACCAAGGAGCAGATGTTTTGGTGCCAGAACAATTCAAAGCGGATTTGCCTGAACCTGAAAAAATACAAGCTGATACAGTCAATACAGACTCTCTTCCCAAAATAGGAAATGCCAATATTCTCTGGTGGGAATCTTTTGATGACCCTGTTTTGATGGATTTGATTCAAAACGCTTTAATATACAACAGAAATGCGCTTATAGCTTCTGAGCGGATCATGCAGGCCCGGTACGCACTAAAAATCCAGAATGCAAATTTCCTACCTATGGTAGGAGCACAGGGTTCCGCAGAAAGGGGCAATTTTCTTTTCAACCAAATTGGTCAGGTAAACGAACTTTTTATTTTAGGTTCCGGGGTAAATTGGGAATTGGATTTTTGGGGACGGATCAGAAACTTGTCCGATGCAGCCAGATTTAATCTATTGTCCAGTGAATATGGCTTACAAAGTATTCAGATATCACTTGTCTCAGATGTGGCCAGTACATATTTCAGCTTGTTACAGGCCAGAGAAGAGTATGAGATCGCACAGAGAAATCTGGCACTCAGGGACAGCATGCACCAAATTATCCAATTAAGGTTTGACAAAGGAATAGTCCCCCAAACAGATGTGGACCAGTCCCAGATACTTAAAGCGATTGCAGCAGGATCCGTACCCAAATTCAAGCGTAAAACAGTTCAACTGGAAAACGCATTGAGCTTTTTAATAGGAGTGAATCCTATGCAGATTGAAACCGGCAAGCCACTCGACGAACAGAAACTATCCATGGATTTGACTGGATTCAGTCCAGCAGATTTATTGATCAATCGGCCCGATATCATTGCTGCGGAATACACCCTTATGTCGCAAAACTCTCAGGTTGGTGTTGCCAAAGCCAATCGATTGCCCACCATCAGCCTCAATGCTACACTTGGAATCATTTCAGACGACATCACCAATTTTAGTTTAAAGAACCCTCTTTGGAATTTGGGTGGACAACTTGCAGGACCTTTGTTTTTCTGGGGACAGTTAAGAAGGCAGGTAGACATAGCCCAAAGCCAGCAATACCAAGCCTTATTTGCTTATGAAAATACTGTTTTGAATGCATTTAGGGAGGTAGAGGACCTGAAAATTGAAATCAGTACCTTGATGGAAGAAATCAGCATAGCGGAAGAAAGAAAAGCTTCGGCCCTGAACGCCCAATTCCTGAGTGGTGAAAGGTACACTCAGGGAATTACGAGTTATCTGGAATTCCTCGAATCCCAACGGCAGGCCTTCGATGCTGAACTGGAGCTTGTACAACTTCAACAGCAATTGCTTTCCGCTCATGCCCGAATGTATAGGGCTACCGGTGGAGGACCTGTGGTGCAGTAGGTATGACAACCTTTGAGGTCTTTTTTCAGACCTCGAAGGTTTTAATACCAGGAAAAAAGGTCCAAAGTTCCTATTGAAGCTTACTTGTATCCTCAAGACCTTCGATACGCCGCGGCGCATCAAAGGTCGGGACTCGTAACCTTTGAGGTCTTTTTTCAGACCTCGAAGGTTTTAAAGTCACCCTTTCAGCACCATATACTTTTTCAGATCGGAGTGGAGGATTTCTTCCAGTTCCCTTTCATTTCCTTTGCTTGTTTCAGTGAAGAGAAAACCGAAAACGCCGAATTTGTCCATATTCACATTTCTGACATGAATTGGATGCTCAAAATCTTTGGCTATGGCATCAAAGTCAAAATAGGCAATATCCTCCTGGGCGATATCTGATTGGTTGTCCAAAAGAATAAGACTGTATTTTTTGTCTTTCCTTTCTTCAAATACTTTATTCCAATCAGGCTTTTTTGAGTTGAAAAAGTATTCGTAAGAATTGATGCCATAAGAAAACCAGGTCAGGTCAGCCGTGGTACACCATCCTCCAAACCGCATGGGATTTACTTCTATGGGATTGATTTTTCCAGGCTCGCTTTCCCGGAATTCAATATGTAATGGAAAATTTCTGAGATCAATCTTTGAACCGATCATTTGAAGAAAATCCATAATGGGTTGATAAAGCCTTTTGATGACTTCCTCCGAACTGGAGTAAACCCTGTCGCTGACATCATATTCTGAGGTGAAGACATGGTGTAGAACGTTTAAGATCACAGGTTCTCCCTTTTCATCAAAGTAACAGTCAAATGCATATTCCTCCCCATGGATATATTCCTCAATAATAAAATCCGCGTTGCTGACCACTTCCTTGGGATATAGGGATTTGGTTTTTTCCATCTGTTTCTCAATTTTGCTGACAATAGAAGGCCAATCCTCCGGCTTATCCACTTTGTGCACAGCAATACTGAAAAATCCAACCGCAGGCTTGATGATAAAAGGGAATTTGAAATCGCTGATATCCAAATTCGCTAATGCTGATAAGGTGGCTGATTTGAAAAAATAGTCAGGATAAGCTTCTTGAATCAGTTCCCTGAATTTGAATTTGTTTTTAAAGGCCTCAATTTTTGCGGGTAGGGCGGTGCCTTTCAGGTTTTGCTGTATCCACGCAATGCTGTTCTCCGAATTGGTATAAACCGGACTTAGCGGATTTGACTTGACCCATGCAATGGCATCTTCCTCAGTGATCAAATTGGCATTTGTTCCCTGAAGGATTTCTTTGGCTTCTTTGGTAGCAACAACAGGGAATTGATTTTTGACGACAGTGTCTATCAGAAAGTCCGACGTATAGGGGTAATCCAAAAGAATCATAAACAGTGTTTTTCAACCGCGAAGATAGAATCATCTTAGATTGATGCTCACATTATTTTTACCTGCGGTAACTTTAAATGCTGCTTTGTCGAAAGAAGGGGGTCCAAAAGTTCCCATGGCGTCATTTGAAAAGCCATAACCATCTCTTGGAATCCCAAAAGCATTGGTTCTCAATTTCCCTGTATTTTGACTGTCGTGAAATACAGAAAGCGCATAAGTGCCTTCCGGAATATTATCAAAAACGGTGATGGCCTTGTTTCCTGAAATTTTAACAGACGCACTTTTGAATGCCTTGTCAGGATCGTCCGGAAAGCCGGATTCCCCTTTGAAAAGCAAAACCCTGACCACCCCCTGTTCATTTTTCACGTTGGTCACTGTCAGCGTAAGTGAATTTGAATCTTGTTCAAATAACATCGTTCCCACAATCAAAGAAAGTATCAAAAGTAATTTCATCATAATAATTTAATGGTTTCTAATCGGTTTATTTTTCCGGACTCAGTTCTTACAAATTTGTCAAGTACCAAAACCTCTTTGGGTACAAGGTAATTTATTAGACTTGCTCTTAGGTCATCTTGAAAGGTTTTAATTTTAGATGCTTCAATAATTTCACTCTCAAGGAGGAGCAGCAATTTTTGGCCCAACTTTTCATCATGTTTTCCAAAAACGAAAAAAGGAACATCTCCGAAATGATTTAAAATAAATGGTGACAATTGTGGTTCCAATACCTCAGGTTGAATTTTTATTCCTCCTGAATTGATGGTAAAGTCAGCCCTGCCCAGCCATTTGAATTGACTACTGTTCAACAATTCAACAAGGTCATTTGTTTGGAGTTTTTCTTCTGAAGCCATAGCTGCTGAAATCCATAGACGCCCATCCTCATCAGTGCCTATGCTGACACCCGGAAGGGTATCAAATACCAATTCACCTTTTGTAATAGGGGCAAGGGCAATATGGGATACCGTTTCTGTCATTCCAAAAGTCTGATAAGCGTGGATATCTTCTTCAACGATTTTTTCTTTCAAAGATCCCGAACTTGGCGCTCCGCCAATAATCAAAGTCCCTATGTTTTTTAATTTCATTGTAGTTTCTACATCTGACAAGCAGGCCTGAACCTGTAAGGGTACCATAGCAGCAAAATCAATGCGGGATTCAAACCACAGCCCTTCCAAAGGATTCTCTTTTGGTCTGACCAAAACCAAATCAGCATTCCATTCCATAGCCCGGACTAGCATCATTTTGCCACCAATCATATCAGTATTAAGGCAGCAAAGTAAAGTTGACCTGCAGTCAATTTTGAAATAGGCTTTGGTTGCAGCAGCAGAAATCTCCATTTGATTGCGACTGACATGATTTATTTTTGGTTTTCCTGTGGAACCTGAAGTTTTTAATTCGAAGTCTTTAATACCATTTAGCCATTGTTGACAGAATGAGAATGCCTGAATTATATAGGGATCATCTTCATTCCATTGTCCGTTTTTGATTTGGTCAAAAGTGTATTCCTTATTTTCTAAAATGATTTTTCCCATGGCTTTTTAAGACCTTACTCCAAAATTCAACAAATTTCCCATAAGCCTGTTATCTTGCGGGTAAAATTTAAACAAAATATTATCATGACAATAAACTGGAAAACCGCCAAAGAATATCAGGATATAACCTATAAAAAATGTGATGGCGTTGCAAGGATAGCTTTCAATCGGCCTGAGGTGCGCAATGCCTTCCGACCCCGAACCACGAGCGAATTGTATGATGCTTTTTATGATGCGCAGGAGGATACTTCCATAGGTGTGATTTTGCTATCCGCTGAGGGTCCATCTCCAAAAGATGGGGTGTATTCTTTTTGTTCAGGAGGTGACCAAAAGGCGCGGGGGCATCAGGGATATGTGGGAGAAGATGGCATGCATCGGTTGAATATCCTTGAAGTCCAAAGGCTGATTCGGTTTATGCCCAAAGTAGTCATCGCAGTGGTGCCGGGTTGGGCAGTAGGCGGGGGGCATAGCTTGCATGTGGTCTGTGATTTGACATTGGCAAGTAAAGAACACGCGATATTCAAACAGACGGATGCGGATGTGACGAGCTTTGATGGGGGATATGGATCGGCTTATTTGGCCAAGATGGTTGGTCAGAAAAAGGCCAGAGAGATTTTCTTCTTGGGAAGAAATTATTCAGCACAGGAAGCTGCCGACATGGGTATGGTCAATGCGGTGATCCCCCATGCCGAACTTGAAGATACTGCCTATCAATGGGCGCAGGAAATCCTGGCAAAATCCCCGACTTCCATCAAAATGCTGAAGTTCGCCATGAACCTGACTGATGATGGCATGGTAGGTCAGCAGGTCTTTGCAGGGGAAGCTACGCGATTGGCATACATGACAGAAGAGGCCAAAGAAGGTAGGAATGCTTTCCTTGAGAAGAGAAAACCTAACTTCAAGGATATCAAGTGGATACCATAATTTAATTCAAGTTGGTTTGAACATCCCCTTCAACATGAAAATCTAGAAATCAAGTACTTTCAGGTCTTGACTTAATTTGTAAAATGTCTAATAAATAATCATTACAACGCGGCACAACAATGTTCACAGGGCATCTCCAACATCGGTCATCGGTCATCTGACATCTGACATCTGACATCGGTCATCGGACATCGGACAACATCGGTCATCGGACATCGGTCATCTTACATTGAAAAGTTGTCCCACAAATAAAACAAAACAGCAGTAAACCATATTGACACCAAAATTCAAACCAATGAAACACCTGGAAACTTCCTACACAAGCCATGATGGAATCAAGCTTTATTTGCAGGCTTGGATGCCCGAGAAATCCGACGCGGCAATATTGATCGTACACGGATTGGGTGAACACAGCAGTCGATATGCCCATTTTGCCAAAAAATTGGTTGAAAGGAATATTGCGGTATTTACCTTTGACGGAAGGGGGCATGGCAAATCATCTCTGCCAAAACCAACTGCTTATTTTTCCTCTTATGAGGATTACCTAAAGGATATTGATGCCCTTTTTGGAAAGGTGAAAAATTTTGTCCCCAATACCCCTGCTTTTATTTTCGGACACAGTATGGGTGGGGGACTGGTGGCTGCTTATGCACTTAAATATAAGCCTCAGGCAGATGGAATTATTTTGAGTGCTGCGGCCTTAAAGCCGGCTGACAATGTCTCGAAAGGATTGATCGCATTATCTTCCATTGTCAGTAAAATAGCGCCAAAATTGAAAGTCCTTCAATTGGACAGTTCAATGATTTCCCATGATCCATTGGAAGTAAAAAAATACAATGAGGATCCCTTGGTTTACAGCGAAGCGATACCTGCCAGGACAGGGTATGAATTATTGAGAATGATGAGAGAAATTGAATCAAAGTCAAGTGAATTTCAATATCCGGTATTGATGATGCACGGTACAGGCGACCAACTGACCAACCCAAAAGGAACTGAGGAATTTATAAAGAATATTGCTTCCAAAGATGCAACCTATCGTAGATATCCCGACCTCTATCATGAACTGATCAATGAATATGAAAAGGAGGAGATTATGGAGGATATTTTGAAATGGTTAACAGAGAGAATTTAGGTTTCATTTCAGAACTTGAATTTTAGGTTTTCTGATTTTCGAGGCGATTATAATATAGAAGGATTATTTCAATCAAGGGGAGGAAACGAAACTAAAAATAAAATATGTTAACTTTATTGGACAGATAAATTACTATCAAATGGATATTGCGTTAAAATACAAGATAATATCTGAAATCATCAACAGCAATGATGAACGTGTTTTGAATGCTGTCAAAACACTTTTGAACATTGAAGATGAATCGGATTTTTGGGATGAATTAAATACCGAAGATCAGGCAGCTATCGATGAGGGATTGGAACAGCTGGATAAGGGACAGTACATTTCAAGAGATTCAGTTCGTGAGGAAATCAAAAATCGATTTAATTTTTAGGTGGCTTTGGAGGTCCGTTATTCTCTTCGTGCCAGGCATGAACAGATAGAATTGTTAGAATATATTGTGCGAAACTTTGGGCAGAAAAAAGCAAAGGAAATCTATGATAAAATTGAAAATACTCTGGACCAAATTTCAAATATGCCCCACATGTATCGTGTATCCAAAAGGCGTAATGGCTTGAGGAAGTGTGTCTTCAGTAAACAGACGAGTATTTATTACCGAATAAAGGAAGACTATATTGAGGTGGTGAGCTTTAGACCGAACCGCAAAGACCCAAAGGATTTTAAAATATAAGTATCACTTAAACTACTCAGAGTTATTAACTCAATCTTTTAACCAGGATTTCATTTGATAGAAAGAAGAGTAATTTTTATTACTTGTTATGACCATTAATTTATTATCATCCAATCTACAATCTACAATCTAAAATCAATCAATTGATCACCAACAAAGGAACATGGGTGTGAAATGCCATTTCTACGCTGGTACTTTTATTGAATAGGTATTCAAAGAAAGACTTGTTTTTGTGGAACATGACAAGCATCGTGTTGGGATTATTATCCAAATAATGGGAGAAACCCTTTGAGACATCTGAAGAATCTATTAGGGTGAATTTTATTTCCAAATCAGGGTTTTTTTCTTTCAGGTAAACTTCCAGGCCTTTGAACTCAATTTCTTTTTCGAAGTTGGTCTCTGATTTTATGTGAAAAAACTCATAGGGCAATTTCATATGTTGGGTTAGTTTAAAAAGCTTCTTGAAATATTTTTCATCTTCTTTATGAAGTTCGAGGGCAACGGATATTTTATTTTCCCTGGACCATTCTGAACCAAAAGGAATAGCCAACACCGGGACCTTTGATTCCTTGACAACATGACCGGTGTTGGACCCTATCAGTGCTTTTTTGATTCCACTCGCTCCCTGTGTTCCCATTACTATCAGGTCGTAGTCGTCACGGTATGCAATCGTGGTTACAGCAGTGGCTACACTCCCCTGTACAATTCTGTAATCAAAATTCAGTCCTTCTTTTCTACCTTGTTCTACGGCTTTTTTCAACTCTCTTTTGGCATCCTGTTCGATCTGACCAATTATTTCAGTGGCCTGCGAGGCAAAATCATAAACAGCATAAAATGCGAAAAACAATGTGATAATGGACTTCTCTTCGTGGGCTATTTTTTTGGCGAATTCCAGTGCGTTGTTGGCATTATCTGAGAAATCTGTGGGAACGAGAATTTTCATATTTGGGATTATTTAGGATTTATCTGGTTGATTTCATTCAAAACACAATTTAAGTCAATATAGAAAAATATAACCTGATTTAAATCAGCTTATCCACTGTTTTTTGTTCCTTTTAGCCTTATCACATGAGCTGCACCTTTATGACCTACACCTTCATCAAGATCCAAAATCCCATCGAATTCCTCCTCCCAGCTTATTCCAGGAAAGGAAGCTTTCAGGTCATCCAAATTATAAAGCATCTGTAAGTCTTTTGGTCCGCCTGAATGGTAGTTTAATTGGTCTTTTCCAAAGCCTTCAATGAAAATACTCCCACCCTTTTTTAAAGCATCAACCGTTTTTTTGTGTATTTCGGTCTGCATATTTTCCGGGAGGTGAAAATAGATCAAAGCCACCACATCATACGTTTCCGGCGCAAAGTGGAAATCTCTGATATCAGTCACATGATAATCCATATCCAATCCAAGATCATGGGCCTTTTTTAAGGTGTGCTTTTTAGCGATGGGGCTTTGGTCAATGGCTGTGACTTCCCATTGAGAAGCAGCAGCATAAAGTGCATTTCTTCCTTCTCCTTCACCGGGCAGGAGGATTTTTCCCGGAGGAAGTTTCTTCAAGTCCCTTTCAAGGAATTGATTTGGTTTTTCCCCGTAAAGGTTTGGGGTTAAAGAAAATTTCTGATCCCAAAAATTGCTCATTTTTCAGTTTTTATTAATACTCAAATTTGAAAGAATTTCATTGGATATTTTGTAATAAATGACACTTAGAAGATTAAAATCATTTTCTAATGTAACATCCGTCACATTTTTGGGTGGTTTGTTTGACTAATTTTGGTTTTAGGTATAAAAAACCGCAAATGAAAAAATTATTTCTCAGCATATTGGCAATAGGGATTTTCACGCTGGCGCATGGATTTCAGTTTGAGCAGTTGATAAAGCCTGCTGAATTGAAGGAAGTTTCCATTATGCAGTTTGAAGATGACGGTTTGGCCCATTTCAGTTACGCCATACAGGTAGGCAAAGAAATGATCTTGGTAGACCCTGGCAGAAATCCCCAGCAATATTATGACCATGCAGATGCCAATGGAGCCAAAATAGTAGGAGTGATTGAAACTCATCCGCATGCTGATTTTGTTAGTTCCCATCTTGAAATACATAACACTACCGGGGCAACAGTTTACATCAGTAAGTTGGCCGGAGCGGATTATCCCCATAAAGCTTTCGATGAAGGAGATATCATCAAACTTTCCAAAAATGTAAGATTAAAGGCAATCAATACACCCGGACATTCTCCCGATGGCATATCTATTATAGTCGAGGAAAACGGGAAAGATGTCGCCGTATTTACGGGTGATACCCTGTTTATTGGGGATGTGGGAAGGCCTGATTTGAGAGAATCGGTCGGGAATATAATGGCCACCAGAATTGAATTGGCAAAAATGATGTATGCCAGTACAAGAGAGAAACTGATGCTTTTGGATGATGATGTCGCTGTATATCCTGCCCATGGGGCCGGGTCTCTTTGTGGAAAAGCAATCAGTGATGCCCCAAGCAGTACCATAGGTATGGAAAAACTGACAAACTACGCCCTGCAGGATATGACTGAGGATGCGTTTGTTGAATTATTACTTCAGGACCAACCCTTTATTCCAAAGTATTTTCCCTACAATGTGGAATTGAACAAAAGTGGTGCACCTCAATATCAAGCTTCAAAAGATGAGGTAGCAAGATTGGGAAAAAATAAAACGACCGATAGGGAAGTGGTTGTAATTGACGGCAGAAATCAAGGGGAATTTAAAAAGTCACATATTGAAGGGGCTGTCAATATCATGAACGGTGCCAAATTTGAAACTTGGTTGGGAAGTCTGATTCCTCCGGGCTCTGATTATTATTTGGTTGCTGAAAGCAAAGAAAGTTTGGAAGAACTGATTTCAAAAACTACCAAAATCGGGTATGAACCGTTTATCAAAGGGGCATTTGTCTATGACGAAAAGGACGGGGAGTCTATGGATATCTTCGACCAAGCGGCCTTTGATTTCAATAGAGATGCTTTTACAATCATAGACATCAGAAATTCCGGTGAAGTTGCCAAGGGTAAAGTATTTGAAAATGCCATCAATATACCCTTGCCCGAGTTAATGGATCGATTAGATGAAATACCGACAGATAAACCTGTAGTGGTGCATTGCGGGACAGGATATCGTTCAGCTGCTGGAAGCAGTATTATACAAAATGGATTAAAAAATGTTAAAGTTCTTGATATGAGTGCAGCGATCAAGGATTATAACAAATGATTATTAGTTGTGGTTTATGGGAGTATCGAAAAAGGCGTCCAAGTGGATTGCCTTTTTCTTTAAATTCAATAAATTGAAGCGATGGATATAGAAAAATATATCAAAATAATAGGGGATTCTTATTACGGTTACTGGGACTACTTGGTCAGCGAAATGTTTTATCCTTCCTGGCATAATTATTTTTGGTGGTTGCTTGGGCTTTCGGTAGGGGTATGGTTATTGGAAATATTTCTTCCTTGGCGGGAAAAGCAGGCTATCTTCAGAAAGGACTTCTGGTTGGATGGATTCTATATGTTTTTCAATTACTTTTTATTTTCACTGATAGCCTACAATGCTATTTCCAATGTAGCTGTAGAGGCATTTAATGATTTTCTGGGTTGGTTTGGGATTGAAAATACGGTGGCCATTCATATTGACACCTGGCCTAGGTGGACACAATTTCTGCTGATGTTTTTATTGGCTGATTTTATCCAATGGAATGTCCATAGGATGCTTCACAGAGTACCCTTGCTTTGGGAATTTCATAAGGTTCACCATTCGGTCGAAGAGATGGGTTTTGCGGCGCATCTGAGATTTCACTGGATGGAGACCATAATTTATAAGTCAGTCCAATATATTCCTTTGGCCATGATCGGGTTTGGATTGGAAGATTTTTTTATCATGCATATTTTCACCACAGCCATAGGACATCTCAATCATGCAAATCTGAG
The DNA here is from genome assembly GCF_900176595.1 of Aquiflexum balticum DSM 16537. Lineage (GTDB taxonomy): Bacteria > Bacteroidota > Bacteroidia > Cytophagales > Cyclobacteriaceae > Aquiflexum > Aquiflexum balticum. The sequence continues at coordinate 5,278,992 of NZ_LT838813.1, read as the reverse complement.
AATCACTTATGGCCCATTGAAATATATCCTGAACAATCCGGTCATGCACCTTTGGCACCATGCTAAGACACTTCCAAAAGACAGAAAGTATGGTGTGAATTATGGTATCACGCTGAGCCTTTGGGATTATATTTTCAATACAGATTATATTCCCCATGAAGGAAAAGATGAGCCATTGGGATTTGATGGGATGGAGGATTTTCCCAAAACCTTTTTATCTCAGATAACATATCCATTTCACAAACATTCGCCGGAAAAAACCAACAAAAGAGGCCAGCCAAACTTGGTGAAATCAACCGTAAAAAGTGTAAAATGAAAGAAACAATCAATAATTGGAGATTTGTCATCCTTCTCATCCTGACTCTTGGATTGGCGCCATTTGTGCCGGAGCCGCATATTTGGGGTAAAATCAAATGGATTGCAGGTGGGGCGAAAGGTATGGCGCTGATGGATTGGCTGGATTTTGTTTTTCATGGCATTCCATGGGCTTTACTGATCAGGTTGACGATTCTTAAGCTCAGCGGGAAATTGCCAAAACCGGTAGAAAACACCCCTAAAATGTGAAAATGTATATGTGATATTGGTTACGATTATTGAATCTTGAGCATAGTAACTTTGTAGTATTAAAAAAGAATAATACTATGTTCGATTTCTTTAGAAGCAAACCAAAAAACTATACAGATCTTTATTGTGAGGAATTCAATAAGGGTATGACAGACAAAGATGCTGTAATTCTTGATGTAAGAACTGCAGGTGAATTTCAATCCGGAAAAATTAAAGGAGCTAGAAACATCGATATCATGAGTCCGAATTTCATGGCTCAGGTGCAGAACTTACCAAAAGATAAAAAATATTATATCTATTGCAGGAGTGGCAACAGAAGTGGCCAAGCTTGTGAAATCATGAGTGAAATGGGCTTTGAAAACACCTTTAACATGGCAGGCGGAATCATTCGTTGGCCTTATGAGGTGGTTTAATGGATTAATTGGGTTGAATGGTGAAAAAGTCCATCGGCAGTCGAAACTGTGCGATGGATTTTTTTTACGGTCCCACAAAAACCTTCTCCCAATGCTAAAGGCTGCTATTGTTAATTTTCTGATGGGTGAAAAATTGTTTTTTCTGCCATTTCTTTTTTTACATTTTCATATTGGTAAGGGACTGAAAAAAAACCATCATCGGCCCAGGTCGAAAATAAATTCCCATAAAAAGGGCTATCCGGATTACCGGATTGTCCGGGGGTATTGATGCCAATGGCGCTTTCCCAGTTCCCGACATCAACCACAATCCGAAAAGATGCTCCGGAGGTATTGTTATCTCCATAGGCATTTGCTCCCGGAGTAAAACTGTACCCCCCTCTTGGAACCGGGCCGAAATTTAATTTTTGGTTCCATTCTTCTGATAAGGCCAAACTTAATGGATGAGAGATCAAGGCATGTTTATAATCGGACTGACCATAGGTCCAATTCTCCCTGTTTGACCCTAATTTTTCTTCAAGTTCCAAAAGAGCCATTTCAAAGCTTTCTTTTAAAAATTTATCTCTTTCCAACTCAGATTTACCTTCGAAGATTTGGGAGGGCTCTTCCATCCATGACAATACTTTGGTCAATTGAACACTTCCAAACAGCGACTGCACCTCTTTTGGGACAACAATTTTTTTGATATTATCCCTGATTTTTCTTTCCCACATTACATAAATTCCGGCTGCTATGGAATTCTTATCCAAGACATAATCCCAATCTTCCAGCAGCTTTTTTGCAGAGGCGCTTGAAGGATTTTCAAAAGTCAAATCCTTCAGGTAAGGCACCAATGTCCTTGCAGGTAAGGATAAATAATCGTTTTGTAATTTCCCCATTTCTTCCACAGTGAATTTTCTGCCCTGACTCAAAACTTCTTTTACCCGATCGCCTCTAAATGCATCTGCCCATTCATAGCCCAATGCATTTTTGAATGGGTAGTCTGCCGGGGCTATATTTTGATTGGCACTGGCAAAAAATCCCTCTTTGGGATTGGTGACATTGGGCCTTTTTTCAATGGGTAAATAGCCATCCCATTCCATACTGCCGTCTCCCAAGGTGGCTACCAAACCTGAAAAACCATTTCGGACAGGAACTATGCCCGTAGCCTGCCAACCTATATTTCCTTCCTTATCTGCCCAAACCATGTTTTCAGCTGGAATATGGTTATAGGTGCAGGCATCTCTGAACTCTTCCCAAGTTTTGGAGACATCCATGCGTAGACTTGCCAAATAGGGTGCCCCTCCTGTCTCCAACCAAGCACATTCGACTGCCACAGCTTTATGGAGTTTTTCATCCACAAAAGTAACCGGACCATGAATGGTATAAAAATAGTCAACTAGGACATCAGGTTTCCCCTTTACCCTAATGGTATCAGTGATTATGCTCATATCCAACCATTGGCCTTTATGGAAATATTTTTGGGAATCCTCGGGGTGAATATCGTAAATACGCAAATCCTCGTTGTCCGTCTCAAAAATTGTCAGTCCCCATGCCCCATATTGATTGTGACCTATGGATACTCCGGGGATGGTGGGTTCCCCGCCTCCGACAACATCCCAACCCGGGGCATGGAGATGCACCCAATAGCGTAGAGAAGGTACTGCGATTAACCTATGGGGATCATTGGCCATTATCGGAAATCCACTTTCGGTCAAACTCCCGCTTACAACCCAATTGTTACTGCCAATTGAAAACTTCTCAGTTTCCAGAGTTTCTTCAAGCTCTTTTTCATATTCATGCGATTGAGCCAAAAAAGAGATGGTATTATTTCTTGCCTCTGTTTTGATATCTTCCGGGTAAAAAGTAACTCCTTTTCGGAAAGCATTGTAGGGGGCAAGAATATCCTTGAAAAGCAATTCTTTGGGAATGGATGGATGAATATCCAAAATCGGTCTATTGGGATGGAAATAGTAGATTTCGTGCGCTTTTTCAGGTCCAATGAGGCTAATTACGCGACTATATGTAAGTTCATCTCTTACGTTTTCCAAAAGACCTTGGTGTCTCGATATCACTACCTCCCAAGTCCAATAGCCGGGAAGGATATCCAAAAGTTCAAATTCAATCGGCAATAATTCAGGATTGTCACGCACTTCTTTGATATAAGTATTGACACCAGCTACAAATGCATCTACAATAATTTCACCACGGGGATGGTAATGCTTGAGTTCGGCCGATTTTTCACCTCTGAATTTAAATAGGCGAACGCCTTTGTCCCTTTCCAATTCCCTTTCACCAAGTATTTCCGCCAAAGTTCCCGTGGCCTGTCTTCTCCAAATTTCAAATTGAAACAGCCGGTCCTTTGCAGCAAGATAACCTTGACTGAAAAAAAGATCTTGTTCATTTTTCGCATATATATGGTTTATCCCATTTTTGTCCCGGATGACTTCTACCTTTTCTTGAATACCATTGAGAATTAATTTATTTGTTTTGTTGTCGCAGGCAACAAACGATATCAAAACAAAAATAAATGAAATGGATTTTTGGAATTTCGATGGTAAACTTGAATGAGGAAAGTGGCAGGAAATCATCATTTTTTCAAAACATGTAAATTGTAGATCGCTTATTTTTAAGCAGGCAAATAATTTCGGAAAAATTCGGGCTAAACGAAAAAATATTGGACAAACGGTAAAAGCACTTGAAAATAATTTTTGAAATTGGGACATAAAACCAAAAGGACTAATCATGAATAAAATCCCGTTAATTATTATTGCAGTCATTCTTTTGAGTGCCTGCCAGGCGCCTCAAAAAGAAGAAAAGGTTGTCGAAAAGATAATTGAAAAGAAAGTCGTCAATATGGATAAAGTATTAAGACATGTGGTCCTGTTCAAATTTAAGGACGAGGCCAGTGCAGAAGACATCAAAAAAGTTGAGGAAGCATTTATGGCTTTACCTTCAAAAATCAAAGAAATACAAGCAATAGAATGGGGGATAAACAATAGCCCGGAAGGATTGGACCAGGGATTTACACACTGCTTTTTCCTGACCTTTGCCTCCGAAGAAGACCGTGCCGTTTATTTGCCACATCCAGACCATAAGGCATTTGGCGCGGTATTGGGCCCGCATTTGGACAAAGTATTGGTGGTGGATTATTGGACAAAAAATTAGGGATTGAAATTCAATCCCTAATTTTTTTAATTTTCATTTACCGGCAGGTCACTGGTATTTCTGCCCCCCGGATCCCGGACGTCTATCACTTCATGGACCACAAACTCACTGGCGCCTCTCCATGGAAGTGGATTTAAGTATTCTTTATAGCGTAATTCAACAAATTTACCGCCTGCCCTCTCAAGCTGATTGATGACATCTTCACCTTTGACGCTGAATCTGAATTCATTGCTCTGAAGTGCACCCGCGGTGGGGCTCTGAAAACCTTCCTGTACCACCCGGCCTTCCCAGGTTTTGAATACATATCCTTTTTTCTCAAAATAGTTGAGATTTCCACCTTTGATGCCTTCGCTGAATACAAAATAATATCTCCAATAGAAAACTCCCGCGAGAATTAGAATAACTGCGAAAATGCTGATTTTGACGTATTTGTTCATATTTGATGTGTTAAAAATTGGAAAGTGAAAACTTCAAAATGAATGTTTTACACAATTACGCATACAATTTGAAACAATTGTTTGAAATATACAACGGTTAGTCAACAGATTAACTCGAATTCTTTAAAGATACCTTACAAATGATTTGGGAGGAAAGAAATAATGGTTATCCGCCTCTATGCCAGTAATCCAATACTGTTGGAATCCTGAAATTCGGGACGAAGTCGGATGTAACCGGCAATTGATGATGCGCCAAAGTAACTTTTGGATTTTGCATGGAGTAGTTTTTTTCAATCCACAGCCCAAAGCCACTTTCCATACCCTTCTTTTTCCATGTCGTTTTTAGAAATAAACTTCATGGCTGCTGAATTCATACAGTATCTGAGGTTGGTCGGATCCGGGCCATCGTTGAATACATGCCCCAAATGGGAATCTCCCAATTTGCTCCTTACCTCGACACGCATCATTCCCAAAGAACGGTCCACAGGTTTGTCTATCAACCGCGCATCCAATGGCTTGGTGAAACTTGGCCAGCCAGAATAGGATTCATATTTGTCCGAAGAACTGAACAAAGGAGCTCCTGAGACAATGCAGACATAAATTCCCTCTTCTTTGTTGCCATTATATTCATTAGAAAAAGCCCGCTCAGTGGCTTCATGCATGGTGACCTCATATTGAAGTTTACTGAGTCTGTCCTTCAGTTCCGCATCAGATGGTTTGGTGTATTTTTTTTCAAGGCTTACCGGCCAATGTTTGGCTATAAATGCGTCTCGGCCGGAACCCCTTCTGTAGGCGTAATATTCAGTTGGGTTTTTCTTGTAATAATCCTGATGGTAATCTTCTGCCGCATAGAAATTACTGAATTTGAGGATAGGCGTGACAATAGGTTTGTCAAAAATTCCTGAATTGTCCAGTTTTTTCAAGGATTCCTTTGCGGTTTCTTCCTGAACTTTATCATGGAAAAAGACTGCTGAGGTATATTGAAATCCACGGTCGTAAAAAGAACCGCCCTCATCAGTGGGGTCAAATTGCTGCCAAAAAATATCCAAAAGCTCACTGTAGCTGATGATATCAGGATTGAATTTTATCTGAACGGATTCACGGTGACTTGTTTTTCCACTGGCCACATCATTGTAGGAAGGGTTTTTCTCCTTGCCACCCGCATATCCGGATACTACCGAAATCACTCCCGGAATGCCTTCAAAAGGCGCTTCTATACACCAAAAGCATCCTCCTGCAAAAGTTGCCAATTGGCTTGGACCGGAATATTGCTGCTCTTCGGAAGATGTTTTGGCTTTTTCCTTTCCATTTTCGGCTTGGGAACATCCCACAATACTTAGACTAAAAACCTGTACCAGTACCAGTAATAATAAATTTCGGGCGTTTTTCATCATAATTTTTACCTGTTTGTATTCATGTAAATTATTAAGGCATGATTTTAGTTTGCGGTTCACTGTTAATTCATGTTAAAGGACTTGTTTTAAAACAAGGCAATCAATGAATTGGTGCATACTTATTTAAACAGAACTTACGTTAATAAACAACAATTTAGACCGATGTGTTTTGTAAAGCAATAATTTAAACCAACTATAAACCCCATAATTATGAAAACAGCACTGAAATCAATTTTATTTCTATTTGCTTTGACGGCATTTTATCAGTCGGGAAATGCACAGACAGGCGGCGGATTTGGAATCAAGGGAGGCCTGAATTATAATTCCAATGGCCAATACTTCAAAGATGCCGAAGCGATTTGGGGTGACCCCCGAAATAACCTCGGGTACCATTTGGGAGTATTTGGCAAAATCAACGCAGGTCCTGTTTATTTAAGGCCTGAATTAAATTACACTCACCTGAATTCCGAAATCAATACCGTCCAATTGACGACCCAAAGATTGGATGCGCCCTTATTGGTAGGTATTAACTTATTGGGACCATTGCTTTCGGTATTTGCAGGTCCTTCCTTTCACTATTACCTCGAAGACGAACTGAGGGATTTTGATTATGAAAAATACAATGCCGGTTACCAGTTTGGTGTGGGATTGAACTTGGGCAACCTTGGTCTAGACCTCCGCTATGAAAGGGTATTGAACGGACAGCAAGTGGATATTGACAATGTCTTCACCGGTGATGGAGATTTAAGATTCCAACAATTGATGTTGGGGCTTTCTTTGAAGTTTTGATTAGATCATTGGTTTAAATTGAATAACTCTTTTACCCAGGTTAGTCTTTCTTGTTCTTGACTTGATACTTTAAGGAGCCGAAAAAGTTCTTTTATTTTAATATAAAAGGCTTTTTCGGCTTGTTTTATTTTATTTATTTTTAAGTTAATGTTCAATCAAGTTCCTAGCAGATGAATGATACTAATAACAGAAGAGAATTCCTGAAAAAAGCAGGTTTGGGAATTGCAGGATTGAGTGTGATACCGGATTTATTGGCAACCTCCAAAACCCTCGATTTCAAAAACCCGCAAAAAGTCGAACTCGCCATTGCCACCATTACCATGGATGGTTTTGGGGACCATAATTTTGAAAAGGCCTTTGAAATACTTCCCAAACTCCCCTTCAAAAATGTGGAATTCAACTGCTGGTATGCCAGAACATTGACCCCTGCCGGAATCCGCAGTATCAAAGAAAGATGCCAACAGCTGGACCTTAAGCCGATTTGTGTTCAGGGTTCAGGCTTTGGTGCCGAAGGAAATATCATCAAAGACGTGACACATAAACTTTGGAACATGCATGCCGCCAAAGAGCTTGGTTGTAGAAGAGTCAAGTTTACCGGTGCCGGAAGAGGTAAGGACGGAGGATTGGATGCTGTTATTGCCTGCCTCAAGGAAATTGCTCCTGCTGCGGAAGAGATGGATGTGCTGGTGATGGTAGAAAATCATGCCAACAACAATCTTGAATTCATCGAAGACTATGAAAGGATCTTTGATGAGGTGGATTCTACCCATGTCGGGATGTGTATGGACAATGGACATTTTGATGGCTCCAATGTCAAGCTTTTGGACGTCGTGGAAAAATTCCATTCAAAAATCATGCATATTGACCTGAAAGACACCGAAAGGTTTGGTATCCATAAAGTAGTCAACTATGGTGATGGGGTAACCCAAAACGATGCTGTGATCCAAAAAATGCTGGATTATGGCTATGAAGGTTATCTGCTTATTGAGATGGCCCCACCTAGAAACGAAGACACGCTGCTGAAAGACCTGACCCGGGCCTACGATCTTTTCAAAAAGTATGAAAGGTGAATTTAATTCCAAATCTTCCGGGAAAACCCCGGAAGGTTTGGAATTATTATGATTTTGGACAAATCAAGAAAAAAATCACATTTATTCTGACACCAATTTTATGTATTCCATTTATAATAAGCCACAATCTATAATTGCGTATTTCCTGATTTTTCTGATAGCATCATTATCTTTCTCTTGTCAGCAAAATGAATCATCCAAAAATGAATTACCTGAGGGTGTACGTCTTTTGGATGACAGATTGGTCCTCTCTGTGGTAGTGGAGGAGCCTGATATTGTAACTCCAATTGGGATAGCTATTGATGCCAAAGACAGGCTATATGTACTGGAGTCCCATACCCATCTGCCTCCAAAGGATTATCAAGGACCTGATGGGGATTTGATCAAGGTTTTTGAAGATACCAATGGAGATGGTCATTTGGATAAAATCGCAGTTTTTGCTGATGGGATCAAGGAAGGGATGAATTTGGCATTTTCCCCTGAAGGCCATTTACATCTTGTCACCTCTAGGGAGGTTTGGGTATTTTATGACCGCGATAGGGATGGTGTTTGTGAAGAGAAAAAGAAGCTGATGGAACTCAAAAAGCCTGAAAGCGTCTATGCCCACGCGGCCATGCTGAGTATCACTTTTTCCGAGGATGGCTATATGTACTTAGGTAGGGGTAATACCGGAAGCGAATATTGGAATTTTGAAGGAAGTGATGGCAGTCAGGTTTCAGGATATGGTGATGGGGGTAATGTCATAAGGGCCAAATGGGATGGGTCTGAAGTGGAAATTTTTAGTACAGGCTATTGGAACCCATTCGACCTGAAGTTTGATAATGAAGGTCGGTTGTTGGTAGCCGATAATGACCCGGACAGCAGGGGTCCTAACAGGCTTATCCATGCTGTGGATAAATCCGATTTCGGATATCAATCACTTTTTGGAGGAAGTGGGATTCATCCCTATCTGGCTTGGAACGGAGAACTACCGGGTACACTGCCGTTTGCAGTGCCTTTGGGCGAGGCACCCTCCGGATTGGTCAATGCCAGTTTGACCAATTTTCCCCAAGATTATGATAACCAAATGCTCTGTACCATCTGGGAAGAAAGTACTATTGTCAGAATCAACTTTCAGGAAAATGGCCTTTCGGTAACAGGTAGTTCGGAAGTTATTGTAGAAGGCGGAGAAGATTTTAGACCTGTAGCTTTTGCTGTCAACAGCAAAGGAGAGGTCTATTTTACGGATTGGGTGATCCGATATTATCCCAACCATGGCAGGGGCAAAATCTGGAAACTCTCTTCAAAAGACAATGAGAAAGTATTCCCCAGAAAAAGTAAGATGGATCCATCGGATCCTAACAATTGGGAAAGGATGATGAAATCATTGGATACTGCAACAATCATGGATTTGAAATCCTTATTGCAATCCGAGGATCCTTACGAAAGGCATGCGGGGATAATGGCTTTATCCAAGAAAAAAGAGGAAATAAAAGCCTTGGCGAAAGACCAAGATGCTGAAATCAGGCTAGGCGCAATACTTGCTGCCAAAAGATCAGGGGATAAAGAACTGGAAGCGCTTGCCAAGGGGTTTTTGAATGATCCTGATTCCCAAATCAGGAAAATGGCTTTGATCTGGATAGGAACTTCTCAAATGGTCACGTTGAAAGATGAGATTGGAATTGCCCTTAGGGTAGGTCCCCCTTCCAATGACCTGTTCGAAACATATTTGGAAACTGTAAAACTGCTTCAACCGGATTTTGTCAATGCATTTCAAAACCGGCTTCAATCCAGGTCCCAGGCACTGAAAAGAGAACTACCGGAAAATTTTGTATCTGACATTGTTCAGAATAATAAAAATCCAATAGAAATGCGGGTTTTTGCTTTAAGGTTTCTGGATAATCCTCAGGAACACAAAAAATTACTCATTTCATTCTTGGAGGAAGGTGTTCCTGACGCCTTGAGGTTGGAAACGATCAGGATTTTACAGAATGTTCCCGACAAAGAAGTTGCTGCCAAATTGTTGGAATTGACGCTCGAAGCATCAAATTCAGCGACTGTCCGGTCAGATGCCCTGGCAGGTCTTTCTAGACAGCCTTTGGATGATTGGAATCAAATAGTCCCATTATTGGAAAGTGGGGATGAAAACATAAGGATCGAAGCAGCAAGATTTCTAAGGGCTAAAATCAGCCAACCTGATGTCCGAAAGGCATTTGAAAAGCATCTCAAAAATTCGAATTCTTCAGAAGGATTTCAACAGCAGCTACAACTGGGACTAGATCAGGAATTGACAAATAGGCCGGAGGTTGGCGATGAGAAGTTATGGTATGGCTTACTCGATGGAACAGGGGACAGTGAAAGGGGCCGAAGGGTGTTTTTTTCCAATACTTCCCTTTGTTCGACCTGCCATGTCATGGACGGAAGGGGCGGAGACTTGGGCCCTGATCTGAGCAATGTCGGAAAATCCAAAGACCGGAATAATCTGATTGCATCCATATTGTATCCCTCTGCTGAAATGAGTCCTGAATGGCAGGGCTGGTATATCAAATTAAAAAACGGAAAATTGGAACAGGGAAGGCAGATTGATGTGGGCATCAAGGATATCAAGCTTTATACCCAAGCAAAAGGTCTTATTTCTGTCCAAAAAGAAGATATAGCAGATTATGGAATGATCAAGGAATCTCTGATGCCCAATGGGCTTGAGGAAAGGCTTACTGATCAGGATCTTAGAGATTTGTTGGCTTATTTGGAAGGGTTCGATTGAGCAATAAATTTGCAAAGTATTTTAAGAGTATAACTTCTACCTCTATTTGGAAATTGCTGACATGGGAAGGACAGGAGGGTATTTTAAGAAATGATCCCTTTTTAATGGAACGCTGATGACGCTGATTTTGCTGATTCACACAGATAAATAAATTACCCTTATCAGGATTCTAAATAAGATTAACCAGCAAGAGCTGTGCTAAGGATCTGTTCTTTGCGATACCTTGGCGAATCTGGCACTCTGGAATATGTACTAACGACAGTCGGGTAATTACACAATTTTGCCTTTATTAATGAATAGGCTGATTCCTATTGATAGGGACTATTCTAAGTTGTCATTACCTTTTATGAACATTATGAGAAATATTGGTCACTCAGGATGGCTGTGATAGTGGGGAGTAGTTTAAAACCAAACCCAGTTGTTAAGAAAGGCTTATACTACACTCAGCAGGGGTTTACCCATCTTATGGTTAGATCATTTATTAGCCCGTCCTATCCCAAACTGATCTCCGGCTTTGCTTACCCGGTGATTGATGAAATGAATCTCCACCATTTTTTCACTGGCCACATAATTATTGAATTCATCCTTGAGGGTGAGGAGTATATTTCTGGTTTCCACATCGATTACTTCCCCACTGGAGGGATAAGCATATTTCCCGTCCATGCTGAAAGTAATCCACCCGGGCATATCCTGAAGTGGGATGGTCGTCAGCTGCTGATAAGGTGGGGTGGCACTGAACACATGCATACGCATATTGTGGCCGTCGCATACCCATAATTCCTTTTCATTTGGGGTAAGACCGATGCCATGACTGGGATTGCCATGTCTCCGTACCGGGCCTTTTTCCCAACCTTCCACTACAATACTCTGAAGAACTTCTCCTGTATTCAGGTCGCCCACTTCAAAACCCAACAGACCATCCACAGTGACAAAAACCAAAGTCTCCTGACTATTGATGGTGAATGGCCGGATGCCATTGCTAAAGGGCCCCACTTTTTTGATGATGGAATGGTCTTTGGTATCTGTCACATGTAAATAGGGGGATGCTATATCGGCGAGGTAGGCATGCTTTCCCGAAGGCCCATAGAGGGTATTATGTGCCCGCTGATGTACCTCAATTTTCTTGATGATTTCACCCGATTCACAATCCACTACATTCCAAAAGCTCTTTTCCAGGGATGGGAGATACATGGTTTTCCCGTCAGGAGAAATCGCCATGCGGTCAGCACCGCCCTCATAAGTCTTTTCCCAAATCACCTTTTCCGAAGTCAGGTCGATGCGTTGGAGGGTATGGAGGGTGCTGACAAAAATGCTGTTCAGCGCTACGCTTACGGCCACCCCCTTGACATTTGAAGGTTTGCCGTTGGGAAGGTAACCTTGGGTCGGGATTCTTTTGACAAACTGATGGTTATTGGCCATATCAAACACCAAGATGCCATGACCGCCATAACCCAAATAATTCCGGATTCCCGGTACTGCCACATACAGATACCTTCCTGACTCCGGTGATTGGATTTCGGGACCAGGATTTTCAATGGGATAGGGAATCCATGCAGTTGTGATTAAGGCTAAAAGGATAGCGACGACAATAGGATTGGTTTTTTTGGGTTTCATGGTTTTTTCTTATTGTAACTAGGGGATGAGTAAGTCAATGAAATAAAGATAGACAATCGGAATCAAATGAAAAATTAAATAGCAAACGCAAAGGCTTCGCTAAGTATTTTTCCTTGCGATTTCTTTGCGATCGTGGCAGTTAAAAACAGCTGATTTTCTAAAATGACAGCGGTGAAAAAAGAAAATAATCACCGCATAAATGCGGCGAATAATTTGTATATTTACCGCAGATCAATTAGAGCAATGGCAAAATACATCTACGAATATCAAAACTGGACGGACTTTTCATGGGATGATAGAGCTATAAACACCTTGTTCGGGGAAGTTCGCTTAATGCAGGGTAAAATCATCGGACAGATGAATGCGCTTGGATTTTCTACTAAGGAAGAAGCTACGCTTACTGCCCTAACCTTAGACGTAGTCAAATCATCTGAAATAGAAGGTGAATTGCTCAATTACGACCAAGTGCGTTCATCAATAGCCAGACGCTTGGGCATCAATACTGCAGGACTTGTGCCAAGTAGCCGACATATAGAAGGTGTGGTAGAAATGATGCTTGACGCCACCCAAAGGTACGACTTACCTTTAACCGAAAAACGCTTGTTTGGTTGGCATGCAGCGCTATTCCCAACAGGGTACAGCGGACCTTACCCAATAGAAGTGGGAAAATACCGGACAGGCGAAATGCAAGTGGTTTCTGGTGCTATGGGCAAAGAGAAAGTTCACTACGAAGCCGTAAAACCTGATTTGGTAAAAGCAGAAATGGACAGGTTTTTGGATTGGTTCAATAACGATAGCACGCTTGACCCAGTTTTAAAAGCAGCCATAGCTCACTTTTGGTTTATCATCATACACCCTTTTGATGACGGTAATGGCAGGATTGGAAGAGCCATCACCGATATGTTGCTTGCACGGGCAGAAGGAAGTGGAGATCGTTTTTACAGTATGTCCAGCCAAATATTAATAGAACGCAAGCGTTATTATAAAGTATTACAAAGTGTACAACACAGTTCAAAAGATATAACCGAGTGGTTGGACTGGTTTTTGAATTGCCTGAAAAATGCGATGCTCGCCACCGAAGACACCACACAAAGCATATTGCGTAAATCCGGATTTTGGAAATTACATGAAAATACACCCATAAACGAACGTCAACGCTTCATGCTCAACAAACTTTTTGACGGTTTCGAAGGTAAACTGCAAACCTCAAAATGGGCGAAAATGACCAAGGTCTCAACCGATACCGCGTTGCGTGACATCAAAGACTTGATGGAAAAAGACATCTTAAAGCAAGTAAATGAAAAGGGACGCAACGCAAACTATGAGTTGAACGACTTTGAGTTGGGATAACAAAAAAATTTAAACCGCAAACGCAAGGGTTCGCTGAGTATTTTTCCTTGCGATTTTTTAGCGACCTTGGCGGTTATAAATCTCAGCTTTTCTGTCATTTAAATTCAGCCCCCACCTTACAGCCCATCATCCTCCCAAATTAAAAAAAATACCCTGTTTACGGTATTTTTTGTTGATTAAGTAATTATTAGGTTTATATAATAAAGTGACCAATTGTGTATCAATTTGACACGGAAGTTAGAATGATGTGGACTATTAAGTGCCTAAAAAGAAGAATTAGTATAAAAACATTCAATGAAAAAAATTTTGTTTTAAGTTGGTATGGCTTTACCAATCAACATATTGGACCTGATCAATGGACGTGCGGTGGAATCCGAACGAATTGAGTATAAGAAAGGTTGGAACCCCGGTCCTATCTACCGCTCAATCTGTGCCTTTGCCAATGACTTCGATGATATTGGCGGTGGCTATATCATTGTAGGTATTGTCGAAGAAAACGGCAGACCTGTTCTGCCACCTGCAGGACTGAATGAGCAGGAGATTGATGGTATCCAAAAGGATATGCTTCAAATGAACAACCTGATCAATCCAGCCTACCATCCCAAGATCAGTATCGAAGAAATCGAGGGTAAAAAAATACTGGTGATATGGGTATTTGCAGGTGACAATAGACCTTATGAAGTTCCTGACGAAATCAAAGCCAAGGAAAAGAAATACCATTACTACATCCGCTACGGTTCTGGTTCGATCAAGGTAAATAAAAGCCAAAAGGAAGAGCTGATTGCCCTCAGTGGCAAATTACCTTTTGATGATCGGCCCAATACCCAGGTAAGCTTTGATGAAATCTCATTGACCTTGGTTCGGGATTATCTGAGAAAGGTGGAAAGCAAGCTTCTGGACGCTATGGATGCGTTGACGAAGGAACAGCTGCTTTCCCAAATGCAGCTCCTTTATGGCCCTCCGGAAAGAAGGCATCCAAGGAATGTAGCACTGATGATGTTTACAGACAATCCGGAGAAATATTTCCCATATTCCCGGGTTGAAATTGTCCATTTCCCGAACGGTGAGGCTGCTGATGAGTTTATCGAGGTTCCAAATATTTCAGGCCCTGTAGACCTCATGATCAATCGTACCTTGGAGTATTTAAGAATCAATGTCCTTCGTCAAAAGACGACCAAAGTCAAGGGAAAGGCAGAATCAGTGAAAGTTTGGAATTACCCTTACCAGGCAATGGAAGAGATCATTGCCAATGCACTTTATCATCGGGATTATCAAACCCGTGAACCAGTGGAGATTCGGATTTATTCTGACCAGATTATGGTGATCAACTATGGAGGTCCAGATCGGAGCATCCGTCTCTCGGAATTTAAGAAGGGCACAGTATTTCCCAGAAGATATAGGAACAGACGTCTTGGGGATTTTCTAAAGGAATTGGACCTTACCGAAGGTAAAGCCACCGGAATCCCTACTATCACTAAAGCTTTGGAAGAAAATGGTTCTCCCAAGGCCGTCTTTGATACGGATGAGGATCGAACCTTTTTCCACGTGACCCTTCCGATTCACTCCCAATTCCTGCTATCAACTAAAGTTCATAAATCGTCAACTAAAGTTCGGAAGAAGATCAGTTTGAGTTCGGAAGAAATTATAAATGAAATGGGGGAAACTGCTTTCAAAATTCTGACTGCAATGCGTGATAATCCGCAAATCACAGCCACTGAAATAGGTCAGAAAATAGGGGTTTCAAGTAGGGGTATAGAGAAAAATATAGCTAAAATGCGTGAAAAGGGCTATTTGGATCGAGAAGGAGCTACAAAAAAAGGGAATTGGATAGTGCTCGTCGTATGGGAAAAGTAATGACCTTTCTTAACCTCGTCAATCATTTAGAACAGAATTGCGGTTCGGAAGAAACGGGTTTTTGGTTCGGAAGAAATCGGCTTTGAGTTCGTAAGAAATGTAAATGAGTTCGTAATACACCGCCTTTCGTTTCGTATTGAAAAATCGATGTGAGTTCGGAAGAAGTCTATTTCCGTTTCGGAAGAAATACCGATTCAGGTTAGGAAGAAAAAAAATTAAACCGCAAAGAACGCAAGGGTACGCTAAGTATTTTTCTTTGCGATTTCTTAACGATCATGGCGGTTTGAAATATCCGTTTTCTGAAATTCATTTTTTAAAAGTTACCAAATAAGGTATCTTTGTAAATTATGAAAATTAAAATATTAAAGTCAAAACAAGAATATGACAAGGCTTGTGAGCGGATTTACGCCTTGATCCAAAGCACAGAAAAAGCCATTGAACCAGGAAGTCCGGAAGGAGAGGAATTGGAACTTTTGTCTATGCTTGTCGAAAAATATGAGCAAGAACACTTACCTGTCGAAGCGCCAAATCCAATAGAAGCAATTAAGTTTAGAATGGAACAGATGAATCTAATACAGGTAGATATTGCTCCGCTATTGGGAGGTAAAACAAGAGTGTCTGAGATTCTGAATGGGAAGCGTGCATTGACCCTTAAAATGATAATTTTATTGAACAGATATTTGGGTATACCCTTGGAATCACTGATTACCGGGAATAAGGATGTAAACCTGGAGCCGGAATCACGGGATAAAATTCTGGGAATTGCCTCAATCAAAAAGTATTTTTCCGGGTCCAAGGCTGCGATATTTTAAATGAATAGTAAATATTTATCAGAATGTGCGCTTTTGGTAAATGGAGAGGGAACCAAGCAACTGCAAAGCACGCAAAGGTTCACAAATGACCTTTTCATTGCGATATCTTTCCGACCATGGGGGTTAATAAATTCTCTTTCTGGAATATTTTCAAGTCTTTTTGGGGAATAGCGGGCAAAGTGAAATTACAAACCTCAAATTAAAAAATAAACCAAAAGCAGTTTCAATAACAAACAATGCCATGGATAAAAAGAAACCAACAAATGTGGAGGAATACTTAGAACAATTGGATGGGATTGCCCAAGAAAAATGTAGAGAGATGCGCTCGATTCTAAGAGATATTGTGCCTCATGCGACCGAGGGATTGAAATGGGGCAAACCGGTATTTGAATCAGAAACCATACTTTTTGCCTATGCTGCCCATAAATCCCACCTAAGTTTCGTGCCTACTGGTCCCGCTTTGTTGCCATTTAGTGAGGAACTAGCTGAATATCACCTTAAAAAAGACTCTATTCAGTTTTCCTATGACAAACCTCTACCCATAAAGCTGATTCAAAAAATTGCGAAATACCGGAAAGAAGACGCTGAGGTAAGAGGAGCAAAATGGAAGTATTAAAGAAAAAGAATGCATATTCATGCTGAATTCAGTTGTCTGGAAAGACATCAAATACCTAAAATGAAAACAAAGCATAAAAGTACCTTCACTTCGACAGTTATCGGAGCAGTAAATTGGTGCTTCCTAGGTCCCGCTACGCAATGCTAGTGAGGGGTAGGAAAGTGCTAGACCCGCCTGCAGGACTTGCTGGTTTAAAGTTCCGTATGTAAAAGAAATTAGAAATACTTTAATCATTAAACCGCAAAGCACCCAAAGGTTCACAAAGGAATTTCCTTGCGTTTTCTAGGCGCTCTTGGCGGATAAGAAAATCTCTTTCTGGAATATTTTCAAGTCTTTTAAGGGGATACCATTAATCCATGAATAATTAAACCGCAAAGCTCGCAAGGGTACGCTAAGGACCTTTTCATTGCGATTTCTTGGCGACCTTGGCGGTTAGGAATGCCAGCTTTTCTGTAATTTAAATTCAGCCCCCACCTTACAGCCCATCATCCCCAAAAAGTTAAAAATACCCCTTTTAAAGTGTTTATGTTGATTTGGAAATTGTTAGGTTCAAATAACCTGATTTATCAAGGTGTACCCATTTATTCAAAACGGTCGGCAAAAAACCAAAGGTCAGCAATCACCACGATGAAGTAGCTTAGGTCTTATGGAAACAGCTATTTTATAAATAAAAGCATTTGCGGCCATTACACTAAAAAAAGAAGGTAATTCTCCATAAATTGCTTTTATCAATCGCTCTGCGGCATACAAAAAGACAACAAAGGGCAAAAATAAAACCTGGAAATAAGAATGATATACAATGTTATAGAATCAGTAATCGGACATTTTCCTGCTGAATATAAGACCATGCTGGAAGAAATATCCACAGTCCGGCATATCGACAAGGAATATACGATTCTTGAGCAAGGTAAATATTGTAATCATTTATGGTTCATCAATAAAGGTGCAGTAAAAGCCTTTGAATGGATTGAGGGAAATGAACGGGTTTCCCATTTCTTTTTAGATGCCAAACTCGCATTTGCACTTTTCTTTATGCAAATAGTGTATAAATTGCTCAGCCCCTTTACTGTAAAAACCATTAAACATCCTTTTGTCATCAGCAATATTTTTATTGCAGTTTTTCACCTCCTGACCATCTATACTATGATACAGGCAGACCTACTTCATTTTGATATATTACAGAAGTAAAGTATGAACTCACAATTCCGGTTTTACGGAAAGGTAGCTAAGGTGCTGAATTGTACCTTAGCTTTTTTTGCTTTTAAAGAAATTGTTAGGTTTAAAGAATTTAAATCTGTCTCTATTAATTGTTTCTGGTACATTATCGGTAAACAGGTTTCAATAAGATTAATGCTAGTCAGACAAAATCCCTAAGTATGGGCTGATTTGAAGTACCATTTTGTAACCTCAAGGGAACATGGGGGTAGAATAACATTTCCTTAAGTTTTTAAAGAAGGGGAATTAGATAAAAAAAGCAATATGCATTTTTTGCATATTGCTAATTTTGATTAACCTGTTGTCTATTAAAATCTAGAATATTGCCATTCAAGGAAACAACTCTTGCTGGACCTAAAAAAGCACAACAGTCAGTACCCGGAAATCAACATTCAAGAGCCCTTATTTTCCGATCGCATATTCAGAGAGAATCCCCAGGCATCTTTAAGGGGCCTTGGATTGGTAAGGGTTTCTAGTTCGGAAACCTGTGCTTTCAAATGATTCCTGTAGAAAAGGAAATCACCATCTTCAATCAGACTATCAAGATCAAAATTCACGGCATATTTTTCTGCCATTTGAAGAATAGCATTCTTGCGCATCTGACTGTGGTCGCTCAAATAATCAGCCATTTTCAGTAACCATAACTTTTGCTCCCCCAAGGTTTTTTCGGCCAACTCCAGGGCCTTTAAGATCAAAGATTCCGCTTTTTTGCCCAGTTCATTGTCCGCATCATGCAGAAAGTATTTTGTTTCTACTGCCTTTACATCAAAGGCTCCCGGAATATCACCCATTCCTGCCTCTTTCAGCATCCCGGTGATAAAGGCTGTGGCTTTCTTGATGTCATCCTCAGCACCGGTGGTTACATTTTCTTCTCCAAAAACAAGACGCTCCGCAGCATACCCGCCTAAATCTAGTGCCAACCTGTTTATGATTTCTTTTTTGGAAACGTATTTCCATTTGAATTTGGTATAGACAAAGCCACCCGTTTCCACTTCGGCTGTATTGGAGAATATAACTTCAGGAACAGTGCGGAGTAAAATTGTAGCAATGATGGCATGACCGGATTCATGCACTGCTATAATGGCCTGTAAATCATTTTTCTTGCTTTTTCTCAAATCTTCCAGGATGAATTTTTGCTGGATTGAAAGCGAATGAACGAGGATTTGTTCCTGATAATAGTCGATGTGGATATGGTTTTCCTTTAGCTTCATGGCAATACAGGAAACCTCCAGGTTTTTTAAAATCATTTCTGTGATGATTTTTCCCAATTTGGATTGGATAACCTGATGAATGGTGGTAAAGATAGGCCTTGTACCCTGAGTGGGATAAACCGCCTCTTTGTAAATAAAATCATGCAAAGAGGAATCAATTTGAAGTTTAACGCCTTGATTGCGGTAAACCTTTTCCTCAATTTTCCCAAGTTCCAGGGCTATGATTTTTTGAAAGGATTGTTTACTGAAGGCAGGGTAGATAATGTGTAGATTTCCCAATCTCGCAATCTGCTCATTTCGAAAACGACGCTGCAAAGCCCTTTTGATGATGGGGACGTTGATTTTCAGGGATTGTTCGTGAAACTCATCTGCATCCATATCGGGATTGAAATTGTGGCTCATGGTATAGGCTTCATCCAAATTGCCCAAAACAAAAATCAAACCTTTGGAACAATCCACTGTCTTTGGACTATTCCCGAGTTCAAATACCTCCAATAAGAACGCTAAAGTTTCGTATCCTTCCAACGAAAGTAATTTTTCCTGCAATTCAAAAGTTGTTGAATATTTTTCCTTAACCATATCAAAAATACTTTCATAAAACCGAGTGGGGACAAATAGCACATCCTGCGTGTTTGAATCGGTCTGCTTTCCATCATTACTATGGTCTGTATACTGATTTTTTGGATCCATTTTCTCCGTGAAATATTCCACCTGAGCGGTTACCTTCCCTTTGGAAACCTGTACGCCATGTGACAAAAGATATCGGAGCTGTTTGATCAGGTCGTAAATTTCTTCCTGATGAAAACTGAATTTGGAAATCTTGAATTTTCCTGAATCCAATAACTGCCAGATAATCCGTGAAGAACTTTTTTCTTTTTCCACTCTTAAATCATCCAATGTTCTGGCATGTTGGAATTCATCTAGGGCCAAGATGATGGGGTAGCCATTGACATTTTCATAAATCTCCTGAAGGGTTCTTTGAACATTCCAATCTCTGTTTTCACTCTCACCAAGGTCAAAATAGTAGTACTTTTGCTCCATTGAAATCAATTGAACCAAACGATTGACCAAGGAAGACTTACCCACTCCCGTCAAACCCCACAAATTAATGATCACCGGCTTTTCCTGGATTTCGGGAAAAAGATACCAAGAGCTTATTGCATCGACGACTTCCTCAATGACCTGATCTATTCCCACAAATTCTGTTTTCAGTGTTTCCTTGGCTTGTTGAAGAACTGCTTGTTTTTCAATCAATTCTTTGTGCCTTTGTTGTAAGTCCTTGTTCATATTTTCTTGTTTTGGGTCAAAACTATACTGACCCTCCGCCAAAGAACGGCCGAGTCAAATCTTTTTTCTGACTCTCTGTCCTTTTACACGTAGGCTTGTTTACAAAGAACTCTAATTTTAATTCATATTTTTCGGGTTGCTGTGGGTAGGAATGACTGCGGACCGGGCCGGCCTTGGCCTTGCGCGTTGATAGGATTCCGCAGTCTTGACTTTTTTGGTTACTTTTTTTGTCAAGAAAAAAAGTAACTATATAAATGGCATTTCGATATTTTAAAGGTTGAGAAAACAATATTTGGTAACCAGTATGATTCCGAATACTCAGAAAATCAAATTAAAAAAACAGACCCTCAGTCATAGATTGGCGAAGGCTGGCCTTATCTTTATGCCATGAGCAAATTAGCATCCCTGATCCGGCAGACAGAAATCATCAAACTGGCCAAAAGAAAATCCTTTGACTGGGAAACCTTGGACCAGCATTTGGCACGTAAGGAAGAGGAACTTGGGCATCAACTCTGCATCTCCAAAAGAACCTTTAACCGGGACCTGTCCGAAATTGCTTCCCTGTTTGGAATCGCCATTTCCTTTGACTTCAAAACTGCCCTGTACAGCATTGTTCCGGAAGACAGCAGTGAGGAAAACACCCAATTGCTGGAAGCATTTGATATGCTTCAGGTCTTTGGACAAAAAGGGAAAGTGCCTTCCTACCTGCTTTTTGAGGAGCGAAAAGCCAAAGGAACGGAACACCTTACTTCCATTTTGGCAGCCATACAAAAACAAAAACTGGTAAACATCCAATACGAAAAATACTGGATGTGGGAACTGGAAGACAGGACCTTAAAACCGCTTGCACTGAAAGAATTCAAACAGCGCTGGTACCTGCTTTCATTGGATGAAAACAACAAATTCAAAGTATTTGGATTGGACCGGATCCGGAATCTGGAGATCCTTCAAGAGGGCTATCAGGTCAGCCAGCACATGGACTTTGAGCAGTATTTCAAGAATGTCTTTGGCATCATCAATAGCCCCGGCAATCCTGTGGAAGAGGTGATCCTTACTTTTACCGAATTCAAAGGACGCTATATCAAATCCCTGCCCCTTCATGCCAGTCAGGAAATACTGGTGGACGATGGCAGCATGCTTACCATCCGCCTCCAAGTCAAAATCGAATACGAACTCATTGCCGAAATCCTCTCTCATGGGGATGAAGTCCGGGTCGAGGAACCGGAAAGATTAAGGGATCTGGTCAGGAAGAAGGCGGGGAATGTGGTCAAAGGTATTCTTGTGACATAGAGAAAATTATCTCTCATTCGACAGGCGCTAATTTTTCCCTCAAATCCCCAAAAGTAAAAAATACCCTGTTTACGGTATTTTTTGTTGGTTAAGAAATTGTTAGGTTTAAAAAACCTAATTTATTCAGGGTGAATTTATGCTTTCAAGACTGGAGATAGAAAACCAAAGCTCAATAATTTCAGGAGTTGAAGTAGGTTAGATTATAAACGAAACAGTTATTTGAAAAAAGTGCGAATGCGGCTATCTTACCAAAATAAAGAGGTATGAGCTATTAATTGCGTTTATGTTACCACCAATGCTAAAAAGACAGAAAACACAGCAAGACAATGACTAAAAATGGAATCGACATACAGACTATATCGAACAAGCGGACAGACTTTCAAACTGACCGTATTTTGCTATTTGAACAGGTGACAGAAAGAAAAGAAAAAGCCGAACCTTCGCATTTTTTAAAATTTCTTTTAGCCAGCCGCATCCAAAAAGCTTTCGGGAGTACATTTAGTTTTGCCTCGACACACAAAGCCAACGCTTCGCAAAACCAAAAGAGCCGTTTTTTTGCCATCGCACACAAAGCGAGCAAATCCGAACTTTATATAATAAAATGTAAGAATTGATGTATGGCTAAAACAGTAAACGAAGCATTTAATAAATTCCTTGCCGACACGGTTAACCTTGACCCTGATAGAACTAAAAAAGCTCGTGGGAGCCGTGACTGGTTAGTTGGACAAATTGAAAGATTTCCTGATAGTGACTCAAAATTTCCTAACATCTATTCAGAAAGAAATATTTTTTATGGCTCTTTTTCAAGGCGGACAAAAAAGCGGCCACTTGACGACATTGATATTATGATTTGTATGAAAGCAGACGGTTGCACATACAACGAACTGGTTGACAAAATCGAAATAACTGCTCCGGATGCCGCTACCCGCTTTAAAGACTATGTGAACGAAGGCACAAGCATTCTTAATTCCAGAAAGGTTATTAACGCCTTTATTGCAAAACTTGTAGGAATACCGCAATATAAAAAAGCGGAGATAAAAAGAAATTTAGAAGCTGCAACACTTAATCTTGAATCTTATGATTGGGTCTTTGACATTGTACCTTGCTTTTTTACAAAAGAAGATGCTTACAATCGAACTTACTACATAATTCCTGACGGTAGCGGAAATTGGAAGAAAACCGACCCGAGAGTTGATAGCGAAAGAATTACAAAAATTAATCAGGCACACGAAGGAAATATTCTGAACGTAATTCGTGCAATTAAATATTGGAACAGCAGAGCAACAATGCCGACAATGGGTTCTTACCTGCTCGAAAATATGATACTTGATTATTATGCCGAACAAACAACTGCTGCATCTCAGTATGTGGATATGGAAATAGAAAAGGTTCTGTTAGCAATTCATAGAAGGGTTTCTAACCCTGTATATGATCCGAAAGGCATTCAAGGAAACATAAACAATCTTAGCTTAGAAGACAGTAGGAAGATAATGGACAGAGCCTACCAAGATTACGTAAAAGCTTTTGACGCAAGAAAATTGGAAGCTCAAAACAACCATAAAGATGCTATTTGCAAATGGATAGAAATTTTTGGAGACAAATTCCCAAAGTATGAGTGAAATTGGTAAACATATAATTCAGGAGCAGGACTCTGAGCCAAGTATCAAATACTTGGCTGCACAGAAGCAGCTTTATATAAATGGTAAGACAACATTTGCTTTTCAGGTATTAATTGCTGTGCCTATTCCAATTCTAATTTCAATTGTAACGCCACTTTTAGGAAAGGAAGAACAAAGGATAGTTTGGATTTTTGTGCTTTATAGCATCATTGCCACGTTTCTTGAATTTTTCTGTGAAGACAGAGCAATGAAATTAAAAAAGCTCGCTGCTTCTATTCAGGAAAAGTTTGACACTTCGGTTTTATTGATTGACTGGAATAAAACCCTTATTAGTTCAAAGCCAGATGATGGCATCATTTTGCGATTTTACAATAAGTACATAAAAAAGAACAAGCTGGATAAACTTTACGGTTGGTATTCAAATGAAGTATTACCTGTCAATACAAATATTGCAACTCTACTTTGCCAACGGACTAATTGCAGTTACGATTTTACATTGAGACAACGCTACACAAACACTATTCTATTATTGGCTGCTGCTACATTTTTAATTCTATTGATTATTGCTGGACAAAATGGATTGACAGTTCCAAATTTTATCTCAACTGTTTTATTTCCATCACTTCCAGTATTTGTGTTGGCATACAAACAAATCAGCACAAATAAAGAGGCAATCGAAAATTTGAAAGAGCTGAAAGACTTAATTGAAGGCAGATTAGAAACGGTTCGTATCAATGACCAAGTTGAACCACATTTGATTCGGCAAATTCAAGATAAAATTTATCTTAAACGCATTAATAGTCCGCTATTGCCTGAATGGGCTTACAATTTTTTAAAGCAAAATCTGGAAGATGAAATGCATTTTTCAGTGAAGGAGAAAGTAAAAGAACTAACAAAATAAAAGACAAAACTTAAATGGCAATTAAAAAATCTGAATTATACAGTTCCCTGTGGGCAAGTTGTGACGAGTTGAGGGGTGGGATGGACCCAAGCCAATACAAAGACTATATTCTTGTATTGTTGTTTGTGAAGTATGTGAGTGACAAATATGCCAATGACCCGGATGCGATAATTGAAATACCCGAGGGTGGGAGTTTCAAGGATATGCAGGCACTCAAAGGCAACAAGGATATTGGTAACCAAATCAACATCATCATCGGTGAACTGGCAAAGGCCAACGACCTGAAAGGCGTGATAGATGTGGCCGATTTTGCAGACGATGATAAATTGGGCAAGGGCAAAGAAATGGTGGACAAACTTACCAACCTGATTGCCATTTTTGAAAATCCTGCGCTTGACTTTTCTAAAAACCGTGCAGGTGGTGACGACATTCTCGGTGATGCCTTTGAGTACCTGATGAAAAACTTTGCCACCGAAAGCGGCAAAAGCAAAGGACAATTCTATACCCCAAGTGAGGTAAGCCGGGTAATGGCAAAAGTGCTGAGCATTCACGATGCCACCAACAAAACCACCTTTTATGACCCGACATGCGGCTCCGGATCTTTGCTCTTGAAAGCATTGGACGAAGCAGATGGCAAAGGCACTATTTACGGACAAGAGAAAGATGTGGCCACTGCTGCACTTGCCCGAATGAATATGATATTGCACGGTCAGGAGGCCATAGAAATACACAGAGGACAAAGCACGCTTTCCGATCCGTTTTTTAAAGACAGCAATGGCTATCTGAAAACTTTTGATTTTGTGGTAGCGAACCCGCCGTTCTCATCCAAGAATTGGGCAACAGGCTTTAATCCGCAGGACGACCTTTACGGGCGTTTTGAAAAAGACGAAAATGAGAGTGCGAAAACAGGCAAAGCATCTTATAAGACTCCACCTGATAAAAACGGTGATTATGCTTTTCTTTTACACATTCTCAAATCCCTGAAAAGCACAGGCAAAGGCGCATGTATTTTGCCTCACGGAGTATTGTTCAGAGGCAATGCAGAAGCCGAAATCCGCAAGAGTTTGATTGAGCGTGGTTATATTAAAGGCATTATTGGTTTGCCTGCCAACTTGTTTTACGGTACAGGAATCCCGGCCTGCATTATCGTCTTGGATAAAGAAGATACAATGGTACAGTCAGGGCAGACTCCACGACCTATTTTCATGGTGGATGCAAGCAAGGGCTTTATCAAAGACGGCAACAAAAACCGCCTGCGTGAACAGGACATTCACAAGATTGTGGACGTTTTCAACAAACAGATTGAATTGCCCAAGTTTAGCAGACTGGTGAGTGTGCAAGAAATCAGTGACCCGAAAAATGACTTCAACCTGAATATTCCCCGCTACATTGACAGCCAAGAAGCAGAAGACATCCAAGATATTGAAGCTCACTTACTAGGCGATATTCCCAATGCTGATATTGAAGCATTAGAAAGCTATTGGAAAGTGTATCCTTCCCTGAAAAATCATTTGTTTAAACCTGGTCGGAAAGGCTATCTGCAATTGAACATTGACCATGCTGAACTCAAAAATGAAATTTTTTCCCATACCGAGTTTGTGGCTTTTAGCAAAGAAATGGATGATTTGTTTGCTGATTGGAAAACACGAAACACCCAATTGTTAAAATCACTTTCCATAGGTATCAAGCCCAAACAAACCATTTTCAGGATTTCGGAAGATGTATTGAGTACTTACACGGGCAAAGCCCTGATGGACAAATACGATGTGTATCAGCATTTGATGAATTACTGGAATGAGGTCATGCAGGACGATTGCTATCTGATAGCAGTAGATGGCTGGAAAGCCGAACTCAGCATCATCAAACAAACCAAATCCGCTACCGTGTGGGATTGCGATCTGGTGCCAAAAACCCTGGTGATAGACCGCTACTTCCAAGCTGAGAAAAAGGCAATTGAAAAACTGGAATCTGATAAAGAAGCTATTGCAACCCAACTGACTGAACTTGAAGAAGAGCATGCTTCCGAAGATGGCTATTTTGCTGACCTCGATAAGGTGAACAAAGCCAATGTACAAAAGCGCCTGAAAGAACTTTTGGCAAATAAGCCAAAATCCAAAAAACCTACTTATCTGATCGCAGCAGAACCGGAAGCTGCCTATGGTGAACAGGCAATACTCGAACAGTATTTGGAACTTATAGAGAACCAAGCTGAAATCAATAAAAAAATAAAAGAGGCCATTATCGACTTGGATATTAAGGTTATAGAACGCTACAAAACACTTACCGAAACTGAGATCAAGCAACTCGTGGTGGATGATAAATGGATGGCAAGCATAGAACGCAGCGTGAAAACCGAAATGGAACGCATCAGCCAACGCCTAACCCAACGCATCAAAGACCTAGCTGAACGCTACCAAGCACCGCTACCAAAGCAAACCAATGAGGTGAAGCTATTGGAGGAAAAAGTAAATAAACACTTGGAAATGATGGGTTTTAAGATGGGAACTGTATAAATTGAATTGGAACCGCTCTCAGTTGTCAAGGATTACTTGACAGTTGAATTTAAAGGTTTTTATGAATAAACCACAATAATGCATTTTTGAATTTAATGAAAAATGAAATAGTCCTTTATCAATCAGGTGATATTGCAGAGCACATTGAGGTAAGACTTGATGACCAAACGGTTTGGCTCCATAGAAATCAGATTGCTACACTGTTTGGCAGAGATGTGAAAACCATAGGGAAGCATATAAATAACGTTTTTGCTGAAGGCGAACTTGATAAAATTTCAACTGTCGCAAAATTTGCGACAGTTCAACTGGAAGGAGAAAGAAAAATTGAAAGACAGATTGAATACTATAATCTTGATGTCATCATCTCTGTTGGCTATCGGGTAAAATCCAAACAAGGCACGCAATTCCGTATTTGGGCTACCAATGTGCTTAGAGATTTTTTATTAAAAGGCTATGCCTTGAACCAAAGGATGGACAGAATAGAAAACAATTACGACAGCCTGAGCAAGGAGGTTAAACAAATATCTCTGCAACTCAAAACACAAGAACTTCCTAACCAAGGCATTTTCTTTGAAGGACAAATTTTTGATGCTTATGTATTTGTGGCGGATATCATTAAAAAAGCCAAAACCGATATTATACTGATTGATAACTATGTGGATGAAACGGTCCTGACCCTTTTGGCAAAACGCCCGAAAAATACAAACGCAACCATCTACACAAAAACCATTTCTAAACAACTCCGATTAGACTTAGCCAAGCACAACAGCCAATACCCGTCCATCGCTCTAAAAACCTTTGCCGATAGCCACGACCGTTTTCTGATTATTGACCAACAAGAACTCTACCATTTGGGAGCATCACTCAAAGACCTGGGCAAAAAATGGTTTGCCTTCTCAAAAATGGATTCACTCACTGCCGATGTTTTGGCGAAATTGAAAAATGTAAAATGAAAGTAACAGAGGAATACAAACAAACTGAAGTGGGCTTAATTCCAAGTGATTGGAAGGTGACTAAATTATTTGAGGTTATTGAAGCCAACAGAAGCATTCGTTATGGAATTGTTCAGCCTGGAAAATTTGAGCCAAATGGCTGCTTGATGTTAAGAAGTCAAGATTATTCCAAAGGTTGGAGTAATTCTAATGAAATGCATCGAGTGAATGCCGAATTAGAAAATCAATACAAAAATGCCAGATTAAATAAAGATGATTTAATAATGACGGTTGTTGGGGCTGGAATTGGACAAGTTGTTATTGCTCCCGATTGGTTAGATAAAGCAATCGTTTCTAGAAGTACAGCGAGAATTGCAGTTGATAAAACAAAGGCTGCTAAAGAATATATTCTATGTTGTTTAACTAGCCCTCTTGGTGTAAGACAAATTTTAGATGCTCAAAAAGAAGGAGCCCAACCTGTAATTAGCTGTCTTGATTTAGCAAAATTTAATATTCCATACCCTAGTCTAAAAGAACAAACCGCCATAGCCACCGCCCTATCTGATGCCGATGCCTTGATAAGCAATTTAGAAAAACTCATTGCCAAAAAACGCAACATCAAGCAAGGTGCAATGCAAAAACTGCTGCTGCCGAAGGAAGGTTGGACTAATTTACCAATTAGCTCATTAGCAAATATTTCAACAGGAGCGAAAAATACTCAGGATAGAATTGAAGATGGCATGTATCCCTTTTTTGTTCGTTCACAAAACATTGAAAGAATCAATTCATTTTCTTATCAGGGCGAAGCCATTTTAATAGCAGGGGATGGAGTAGGAACCGGTAAAGTAATGCATTATTACAATGGGAAGTTCGATTTTCATCAAAGGGTTTATAAACTAAGTGATTTCAATAGTTGTATAATTGGTTTATATTTTTTCCTGTATTTTAAAAATAATTTTTATGAAAGGATGATGCAAATGACAGCAAAATCTTCTGTTGATTCTATTAGGCGAGATATGATTTCAAATATGATAATTCCATTTCCTTCAAGAGAAGAACAAACCCGCATCGCCACAATTCTTTCCGATATGGATGCCGAAATCAATGCATTAGAAATCAAATTGGAGAAATACAAAAAGGTAAAATTAGGGATGATGCAGAATTTATTAACGGGGAGGATAAGGTTGGTATGAGAGAAGTAATTAATAAAAACTCCAATTGCACGCTAAAAAGAATTAGCGAACTACATGGAATGACCTTTTTTGTAGAGGCTTACCAAAGAGGCTACAAATGGGATGTGCAGCAAGTGCTGGATTTGCTATTTGATATTGATGAATTTGAAGTGATTGGGTCTCGATTTTATTGTTTGCAGCCAGTGGTTGTAAAAAAGATAGAGGAAACTGATTCACGCATAATAGATAAAAATATTGCAAATAAAGACATTGTATATGAGCTAATTGATGGTCAGCAACGCTTGACCAATATCTTCATTATTCTTTCGTTGTTGGCAAAAGATCAACTACCTTTTCAACTCATTTACAAAACAAGACCTGAAAGCGAATCATTTTTAAACAACATTGCTAATATTCAGCCTGTTGCGTTCGATTTGCTGCCCGACAATATAAAAGAAACCAATCGACAGGTAAATGAAATTTGGAAGTTGTACATAACACATAATCCAGAAAATGACAATGTAGATAATTACCATTTTTTCAAAACTAGTATGCTGGTTTATCAATGGTCGCAGAGGAAAGACATTGTGACTTTTATTGATAAACTTTTGCAGCACGTTAAAGTGATATGGTACAACATTCAAAATCAATCTGAAGTTGAAAAGGTACCAGTTCAAACAAAAAATGCGGAGCAAATATTCATCAACTTCAATCAGGGTAAAATACAGTTAGAACAGGCAGAATTGATAAAAGCTTTGTTTGTAATAAAATTTAAAGAAATAGTTAATCTTGAAATCAGAAGCATTCACATTAATCAGTTTGCAGAGGAGTGGAACAATATTGAAGCACAATTGCAAGACGACCGTTTCTGGTATTTTGTGAGTAACGATATATCCGATAAAAAACGATACAATCGGATTGATTTGTTTTTCGATATCCTTTCAAATAAATCAGTAAAAACAGAAGATTATCTTTTTGCTTACCATTTCTATTTAAAATCCAACAAGAGCATTGACCAATCAATAGATAATTGGAAAAAATTAAAAGACCTATTTGAACTTTTAAAGGAGTGGTATGATGACAGATTACTTTATCATTTGATTGGTATAATTATTTACTTGGAAATTAAAACTATTCCAGATTTAATTTCGATTTACAAAGACAAGAAGACAATAAAAAATAAAATTGACTTTGAGCATCAATTAAAGTCTATTCTTGCCATTTATAAACTAGAATTTGAAATAGCTAAGTTGGATTACAAAAGTCCAAAAGAGACAAAAATCATCTTACATCTTTTTAATATAGCTACTTATTTTATTAGCGATTTCAATTACCGCTTTCCTTTTGACAAGCTCAAAACTCAAGTATGGTCATTGGAACATATCCACGCACAAAAAGCTGACAAATTTACTGATAAACAAGAGTTTATAGATTGGCTTGAAGATGTTCAACCTTTACTAGAAGATATTGTCGATAATGCTAAACTGCAAGAATCTAAAAATCTTTTAGAAGAATTGAAGAACAAGGAGCTTAGAGAAATTAAAGATAAGCTGTTAGCTTTTCACAATACTTTAATCAACATCCTAAACAAAGATAACATAGATAATCTTTGTTTACTCGACAAGAATACCAATTCGTCTCTAGGCAATAATACTTTTATAAGAAAACGTGAGATGATATTAGAGATTGACAATAAAGGAGAAATTGAAATCGAAGGGGAAAAACATAAGGTATTCATTCCCATTGCTACAAAGAATGTGTTTTTAAAATACTACACAGCAGATACCCGGCATATTCAGTTTACCTATTGGGGCAAAAAAGACCGTGAAGATTATATATCGGCTATTGAAGAACAATTAGAAAATTTTTTGAGCAATGCATAATATGGAAAGTCAACATTTAACAAATGATAATGTGCTAACCTTTATGGATATAATTAGCCATCATAAAATTGAAATTCCTGTTATTCAGAGAGATTATGCTCAAGGGCGAAAAAGCAGCAGAATTAATCCTATCAGAAAAAAATTTATTAAAGATTTAATAGATGCTTTGAAGGACTTTTCAAAATCTATTCATCTTGATTTTGTATATGGAAGGGTTGGGGGTAAAAATCAGAAACTTGTTTTTGCCAAAAACAAAGAGGCCATTGAAAATATTTTACTGGCAGTTAAAGGATATGCAGACCAATGCAATATTGATTTCGACCCGAAAATCAAAGTACCCGACACAATTAATGACTCGATCAATAGCAATTTTATACCTTTAGATGGGCAGCAAAGACTTACCACACTTTACCTTTTGCATTGGTACATCTTGAAAAGAATTGAGGTTGATGATAAAGAAGTTACGTTAAGTCAACTTAAAGGATTTAGTTACAAGACCAGAAACTCCACCAAAGAGTTTTGCACCTTTTTAATAACCACGGGCACTTTTTTGAATTTTGAGAAAGATAAGTCAATTACAAAATCCATAGAAGAGAGCCCTTTATTTTACAGCATTTGGAAGAAAGACCCATCAGTTCAAGGAATGCTTACTACTTTAGAAGAAATACACGATTTACTAAAATCGGTAGATGATAATTCATTAATTATTTACTGGACGAACTTAACAAAGAATAGAAATATAACCTTTGACTTTTTGGATTTAGACGACTACGAACAAACTGATGAGCTGTATGTGAAAATGAATGCACGAGGAAAACAACTGACAGACTTTGAGCATTTTAAATCCTGGCTACACGAATACACTAAATCAAATGGAATCAAAATATCAGAAAGCAAGTGGTCTGATAAAATTGACACAAAATGGTTGGATTTGTTCTGGAAAAACAAACCTGAGAACACTTTTGAAGTAGATGCTTTAATTTACAATTTTATAAAAAGCATAAACCTTTATGAATACATTACAAGAACTCCAAAAGAACCTAAAAATAAAGAACAACAATCTGGAATAGTTATCAATAAAGAGCTAATTGAAAAAATCAGAGAAAGCAACGAGGATAAAGGCTTTATTTCAGTTGCAGAATTTGAAGATTCCAAATTTTTTAGTTCGGAAAGTTTGGACTTTACTTTTTCTTGCCTGACCAAGTTATATGATATTGATTTAGGTCAATTACATGATAATTTGAAAAACATTACACTTTTTCCATTTTTGGGAAATGCCAATAAAGAGGCAAAATTACCCTTCATTTTTTTATCAGACAATTTTAACCCATCGTTACCTGACAGAGTTTTTTACTATGCTTTCTTAATATTTATTTCTGATAATTCTATTGATTTGTCTGAAATTGAAACTACTGAGCAATTAAAACAATGGATGCGGATTTGCAGAAATATTATCTACAATACCTACATACAAAATCCTGACAACTTCATAGATGCTGTAAAGGCAATTAACGAGCTATCAGTTCATAAATGTGAAATTGAGAAAGCTATTAGCACAGAAAACTTTAGTATTAAGTTCTTTGATAGCCAGTTAAAAGAAGAAATCAAAAAAATAGAATATTTCGACAAGTCCGATAAATGGAAGATGAAGATTATAGAAATAGAGAATCACACTTACTTCTATGGTCAAATTGATTTCATCTTCAATCTTTTAGATAATCAAAATGACTATCTTCAATTTGAGTTTTATTGCGATAAGCTGTCTAAAATATTTAATCAGCTTGAAGCAAATAATTTTCTTTTTCACCGATTGTTACTTTCAAAAGGGATTTATTTAGTTAATTCTAATAGTAAATATTCATTTTGTGAATCCAACGCTGGTAGCCTTCGTGTACGGCAAGACAATTGGAGGAAAGTTTTTAATGATGAAACAAAATTAAAATATCTAAAAGCGGTTTTGGACGAAACAACATCTTTGGATATTTCTGATAGCTCATTGGTAAATTATTCAAAACAAACATGGGAATCGTTTTTTATTGATAAAAAATACATTCAGAATATTTCCTATTTACAAAATCGCCTGATTGATTGGCAGAATGTATGGGATATTAAACTTTTGGAAAAGTTAACTCTAATTGGGAAGCACGGGGACTTATATTCTTATTCGCTTTATCTTGATTTGAAAATAGAAAAATCCCACATCAAATATATTTCAGTGAATGGACGGAGAAGTGAATCCAATAAGCCTAAGATTGAAATTGAGTTGAATAATGAAACCGTAATTTTATTTTATGAACCCAATTTCAATAGTGAAAATTGCGCCTTTGTAATTGAATTTGGTTCAACTAAGTTTGATGATAATTCCGAATTTATAAAGATGGATAAAATGATGGTTTATTCAATGAATAAATCTAGAGTGGCGGAGGAGTATGGGAAAGCATTGATTGCCATTTCCAAATTATTGAAATCAATTTTAGAATGAGTAAAGTAGGACAGATAGAACGTGCCACCCAAAACCGACTTGTAAAACTCTTTCAGGAAGTTTTAAAATATCGGTATTTGGGGAATTTTGAGCATGAAGAAGAAAACAGCAATGTGGATGAAGCGTTGTTGACAGCCTTCTTAACCAAGCAAGGGCACAGCCTATCGCTTATCAACAAAGTTCTTTTTGAGTTTAAAAAAACCGTTACCATCAACACCAGCGATGACCTGTACCAAGCCAACAAAAATGTCTATGCAGCTTTACGCTATGGCATCAATGTAAAGGAAGAAGCGGGACAAAATAAACAGACTGTCTACCTGATAGATTGGAATAACCCGAAGGAAAATGACTTTGCCATTGCAGAAGAAGTAACCATAAGGGGACAACACAGTACTAGTGGTGAGCTGGGTCGAACCAAGAGACCCGATATTGTAATTTACCTCAATGGAATAGCCATTGGAGTATTGGAACTGAAACGAAGCACAGTTTCAGTTTCCGAAGGCATCCGCCAAAACAACGACAACCAAAAACACCTGTTTATCAAACCTTTTTACACCACTATCCAATTGGTAATGGCAGGGCAAGATGTGGAAGGTTTAAGGTATGCAGCCATTGATACTTCTGAAAAGTATTATTTGAAATGGAAAGAAGTAAGTGAAGAATTTAACCGGCATGATACCCACCTGTTAGAACTTACCAAACCCATCAGAGAGCAATCTGACTTAGCAGATAATCTGCTCGACAAGCATGTGATTGAAATGTTGGGAAAAGAACGGTTGCTCGAAATTCTCCATGACTTTGTGGTGTATGACCGTGGTCAAAAGAAGTTTTGCAGACCCAATCAATATTTTGGAATAAAAGCCGCACAAGAGCATATCCGCCAAAAGGAAGGGGGAATCATTTGGCATACACAGGGAAGCGGTAAAAGTCTGACCATGGTGTGGCTTACCAAATGGATTAGAGAATACAATCCAAATGCAAGGGTGCTTATCATCACTGACCGCGATGAGTTGGACAAACAAATTGAAAAGGTCTTTAAAGGCGTTGGAGAAGATATTTTTAGATGTATCCCAAAAGATGGCAAAAGTGGAGGAGCAGTACTCATCGAAAAACTGAACGACACCAAACCTTGGCTGTTGTGTTCACTCATTCACAAGTTTGGCAACAAAGACGAAGGTGCTGATAAAACAAAAGACTATGACAGCTATTTGGAAGAATTAAAGAATAGCCTGCCCAAAGATTTTAAGCCTAAGGGGGATTTTTATGTGTTCGTAGATGAATGTCACAGGTCACAAAGCGGAGATTTGAATAAGGCAATGCGAGAAATTTTAGGTGAAAAAGCTCTGTTTATAGGCTTTACAGGGACTCCCATCATGCAAGCCGATAAGAAACAAAGCATTACAATTTTTGGGAAATACATCCATACCTACAAATTCGATGAAGCGGTCAAGGATGGAGTTGTATTGGATTTACGATATGAAGCCAGAGACATCGAGCAAAAAATAACTTCTTTGGACAAAATAGACCTTTGGTTTGAAAGTAAAACAAAAGGACTGACCGATTTTGCCAAAATAGAACTCAAACAGAAATGGGGCACGATGAAAAAGGTGTTCAGTTCTGTTGGTCGTTTGCAGAAGATTGTTGCCGACATCTTGTTGGATATGGAAACCCGCGAACGTCTGCAAAACGGTAGGGGAAACGCCATTTTGGTCTCGGATAGTATTTTAAATGCCTGCCGTTTTTATCAGTTGTTTCAGGATGCAGGGTTTACCCGTTGTGCTATTGTGACATCCTTTGCCCCATCGCACAGCGACATCAAGGGAGAAGGGGAGGGATATACTGAAAAATTGATGCAGTATGGTATTTATCAAAAAATGCTCAACGGCAAAACCACAGAAGACTTTGAAGATGAAGTCAAGAAGCGCTTTATTGACGAGCCTGCACAAATGAAGTTGCTGATAGTGGTGGACAAACTGCTAACTGGCTTTGATGCACCAAGTGCCACCTTTCTTTACATTGATAAGAGTATGCGTGACCACGGTTTATTTCAGGCCATTTGCCGGGTGAACAGATTGGATGGGGAAGATAAAGATTACGGTTACATCATTGATTACAAGGATTTGTTCGGAAGTTTGGAAAGTGCTTATAAAGATTTTACCTCTAAGGCTTTTGAGGATTACGACAAAAACGATGTGGAGGGATTGTTAGGCGACCGTTTGACTAAAGGCAAAGAACGCTTAGACGATGCTTTGGAAACCATCAAAGCGCTATGCGAACCGGTAGTTCCTCCTAAAGGCACACAGCAATACATTGCCTATTTCTGTGGTAATCCACAATTGAAAGATGATTTGAAAGACACCGAACCAAAAAGGGTTGCATTATACAAAGCTGTGATTTCGCTTATCCGTGCTTATGCCAACATTGCGGATCAAATGGAAGACGCAGGTTACAAACCAACGGAAATTGAAGCCATAAAAAATGACTTGAAGCATTTTGAAAGTGTCCGAAAGGAAATCCAATTAGCAAGTGGCGATTGGGTAGATTTAAAACAATACGAGCCTGCGATGCGACATTTGATTGACAGTTACATTGCAGCTGAAGAAAGCAAAAAAGTATCTGCTTTTGATGATTTTAGTTTGGTTGAGTTACTGGTAAAGGAGGGTAAGGGTGCTTTGGACAAATTGCCTGACGGCATCAAAAAGAACAAAGAAGCAATGGCGGAAACCATTGAAAACAACCTTCGAAAAGTAATTATTGAAGAAAGCCCAACCAATCCTATTTACTATGAAAAAATGAGTGTGTTGCTTGACGAACTCATTAAGCTAAGAAATGAGGAAGCCGGGGAATATGAAAAATATCTGGAAGAAATACTGAAGCTTGCTGTCAAAATTAAAGAACCCGGAACAAGCCCTGAATATCCCTCAACTATTAACACCCAAGGCAAGCGTGCTTTGTATGACAATTTAGATAGGGACGAACCTTTGACCATTGCAATGGACAGTGCAGTAATCTATGGCAAATACGATGATTGGGAAGGCACATTATCAAAGGAAAAACATTTGAAGAATAAAGTGGTAAAGCCTGTTCTGAAAAATTACAATAAGCTTGAAAAATTAGACCCAATTTTTGAAGTCATAAAGCAGCAAAAGGAATACAAATAGGCAATGGAGGAAGTTAAAATTCTACAAATCACTTCTCAGCTTTCTATTGATGTAGTTCGCAAAGACATAAAAAATATGCACTTGGCAGTTTATCCGCCTACGGGCAGGGTTCGCATTGCGGCACCATTGAGAATTGATGATGAAGCCGTTAGACTTTTCGCCATTTCAAAAATCAGTTGGATAAGAAAGCACCAAAGAAATTTTGAAGCCCAAGACCGTCAGCCACCAAGACAATATAAAGAACGTGAAAGCCACTACTTTCTTGGAAAACGATACTTATTGAGAATAATTGAAAAAGAAGCGCCACCCAAAGTGGTTTTTAAGACCAAAACATTTATTGACCTTTACGTCAGACCAAACAGCACCACCGAACAGCGACAAATTATCATAAATGAGTGGTATCGGTCAGAATTGAAAAAACTCATTCAACCCATCATCGACAAATGGGAAAAGAAAATGGGCGTTACTGTTGACGGCTGGCAAGTAAAACAAATGAAAACCAAATGGGGAACTTGCAACATTGAGAAAAAAAGAATTTGGATAAACTTAGAATTAGCTAAGAAACCTGCTCATTGCCTAGAATATATTGTTGTTCACGAAATGATACACTTATTAGAAAGACATCACAATGACCGTTTCTTAAGCTTAATGGAGAAGTATATGCCACAATGGAAGTTTTACAAAGAAGAATTAAACCGTTTGCCAGTAAGCCATGGTGAGTGGACATACTAAGAAATACCCCGCCCAAAACGGTATCCCGTCTATTAATCCAAGCACGACTGATAAACCTTTATATTCCGATCCAGCTTGACCACCTGTTCCGATGATGTTGACCACCCCTTTTAGTGCCAATTGCATCTTCAAAGGATAAAATTCCGATGAGCTTTACCACTGCTTAAGGAAATTTCAATATATTTAAATATGTCAAAAGATAAAATGAATATTTCAGATGAAGAATTGGATAGGGATTTAAGGAATCTCTATCTTGATTCTGATAAAGATTCTCATATCCCGTTTGTAGATGATGAGTATTTCCATAAAATTTATGGAAAAGAAAATTATGAAAAAATGAAAGCAAAAAGGGCTGAAGAAGTTAAAAAAGAAAAAGAACGTTTAGGTTTAATCTGATGAAAACCCAATTCCTGACCCTCGTTTCCTTCCTCTTCTGCTTGACCCTTTCAGCCCAGGCCTACCAGAAATACCCGACCCAAAACGGTATCCCGTCTATTAATCGAAGTACGACCATCAAACCCGGCACTTCCCCCAATCCCTGAATGTGTACCAAAACAAGAACGGGATTCCGGAAATCCTACCTTCCCAAACCATCAAGGTGCAGCCCAATGGTACCAAGGAAGTATATGGGACACAATATAGCATCCCGGATATGATACCCCCCCAGGTTATCAAACCCAGCTACCATGGAGGATATGAAGTGTATGATACCCAAAATGGCCTGGCTTCCATCACAAATTCCAGGACCATCAAGGAATAACAAAGACAAATAGTTAGGTATGTTGTCAATTTTAATAGGATTAGTCACATAGTATTCAAATTATATTGACAGTTAGACTCTTGAATTGTCTATATTTAAAGCAGAACAAATGAAAATATCCATCCGCTTTTTTAATGACCAAGAGGTTCGGGCTATTTGGGATGATGAACATTCCCAATGGAGATTTAGTGTGTTGGATATTGTTGGGGTTCTGAATGAAGAACCGAATTATACCAAAACCCGCAACTATTGGAAATACCTAAAAGCCAAGCTGAAGAAAGAAAACAGTCAGTTGGTTAGTACTACTACCCAACTCAAATTAACAGCTGCTGACGGTAAAAAATACAGAACAGATACCCTGAATAGCAGCGGGGTCATTGAATTGGCCA
The DNA here is from genome assembly GCF_900176595.1 of Aquiflexum balticum DSM 16537. Classification (GTDB taxonomy): domain Bacteria; phylum Bacteroidota; class Bacteroidia; order Cytophagales; family Cyclobacteriaceae; genus Aquiflexum; species Aquiflexum balticum. Next base: position 5,240,645 of record NZ_LT838813.1, on the reverse strand, counting down.
AACAATTTCCCAATAACAAGGCAATGTCATTTTTGGATTGGTTCCTTTACAGCGATACGAGCATTGACGGGCAAAGCAAAAAGAAAGCCTATACTCTTTTTGAAAATAATTTAATTAACGAATTTGAAATCGGTACCACCAAAGGGCTATTACAAATACACGCCTATCTATTTGGTGGTTTGTATGATTTTGCCGGTCAGATTAGAGAAAAGAGCATTTCAAAGGGAGGCTATCAATTTGTTTATGCCCAAAACTTAAAGAGCAAATTGAAAGAGATAGATGTCCTGCCACAAACCACACTGGAAGAGATCATTTTAAAGTATGCCGAAATGAACAAGGCACATCCCTTTATGGAAGGAAACGGCAGAAGTACAAGAGTATGGCTGGATTTGATGCTTAAAAAATATCTGAAAAAATGTGTGGACTGGAGTAAAATAAGAAAAGAGGATTATATGAACGCAATGATTATCAGTACAGTTGACAGCAGCATATTAAAGCAACTGATAGAAACCGCACTGACAACGAAAATTCATGACAGGGAAATGTTTATGAAAGGTATCGACTATTCCTACTACTATGAAGAATGATCAAAGAAACTCTTCGCTATACTGATCTTTTGAAGCTGCCCATAACGGCTTTTTTGTGCAGCTGAAAAGTACCTGCTTCCGCAATATTAATATGGAGGCTTTGAAGTGTTTGACACCCAAAACGGCCTACCTTCCATCACCCCTTCCAAGACCATCAAGGAAAATCCATACGGTGGATTGGATATCTATGAAATCAAAAACGGCATTCCCGGAATTGTTCCTTTGCCTTACTTCCGATAGCTACCTTGATGGTATGGATAGAAGGATGTAATTGCAAATTCATATCTTTAAACTGAACCAAAAAACAGAATAAAGGTGTAGCCTGATTTGCAAATTAAGTACAGCAATGCTGATACTGCGGTGTAGGGATCACACCTTTATTTTTTCCTCTTCGAATCTGAATAGTACCCAGGCATGAAGAACTCCTTCAATGCTCCATAACGATGAGTTAAGAACAAGAGGGGATACTGTTTTTATAAACCTTCTATCCTATGTTAAAATATTCTGTCGGACTGGATGTTTCTAGTAAATCTATCAATGGCTGCTTATCTTCCATAGATAAAGGTCAAAAAGTAACGGTGAAATCCACCCAGACTTTCCCAAATTCAAAAACCGGTTTTAAATCGATGGATTCTTGGATCAAAAAAAACCGAAAGGATGAAAACGTCCCTTTGGTAATCTGTATGGAAGCTACGGGGAATTACCATGAAACCTGTGCTTTGTACCTGTTTGAAAAGGGCTATTCTGTATCTGTGGTTTTGCCTACCAAGGCGAAAAACTATCTTCGCTCACTTGGAAATAAATCTAAAAACGACACGATCGATGCCCGGGGATTGGCTCAGATGGGAGCCGAGCAATGCCTGTCTCCCTGGTCGCCGTTTGGCAGGTTTTTCTATGAACTCCGTTCCCTGACCAGGCATCACCAGAGCCTGCAGGAACAAAAGACAGCTTCAAGAAATCAGCTCCATGCCATTAAAAACGGCATGTATTCTTCCAAGGCAGTTGAAAAGCAGTTGGAAAACATGATCAAACTGATCGATAAACAGCTAGAACAGCTTGAATCCACAATCAAAAACCACCTCCAATCCAAGGCAGAAGTATGGGGCAAGGTCGGGAATATCTGTTCGATCAAAGGAGTGGGTATCCTTACAGCGGCAATAGTTTTGGCCGAAACCAACGGCTTTGAACTTTTTGAAAACAACAAACAGCTGGTAAGCTATTGCGGATATGATGTCGTCGAAAACCAATCCGGAAAAACCAACGGAAAAACCAGGATCTCAAAAAAAGGAAACTCAAGGATAAGGCGCGCGATGTTCATGCCGGCATTCCAGACAATAACCTATCAGGTCAAACCTTTCTACAACTTATTCAACCGCACTTTCGAAAAGCATGGCTTGAAAATGAAAAGCTATGTGGCTGTCCAAAAGAAAATCCTAACTACCATCTATGCATTATGGAAAAACAATATGCCGTTTATTGAGGATTATCAACCCGAAATATCCAAAGAACAGGAGCTGGAGCTTCCCTCTCCGGTCAGCTTTGAAAAAGCTGAAAAAAATAGTGCCGATCAAGTCGGCACTACACAAGGTAAACATCCAAGTGAACGATCACTGTATGCTTCCTCTCCGGTATCGTAAAGGTAAAAAAAATTAAAATAATCTTGATTTTAAAGATAGTACCTACACCCAGTGGGGGCAGAAAGGTTTTTGCAGAACGTAGCGGAAAATGAGCAGATCAGTGAAAAGGAAGTGGCTGAAAATTTCTTCAAAAACGTGCGCACCAGCTCCTTAATTCATCGCTTTACCAGTACCGAAGAGATTGCCAATACCATTGCCTACCTTTGCAGTCCATTGGCATCTGCGACCAATGGAGCGGCCACCAAACTGGAAGGCGGATCAGTTGCGGGGATATTGTGATGATCTGTTCGTGGATCCGCCCTGTTCAGGTTACGTTAACAAACGAAAAATATGAACAGGATCAATGCCCATTTTTATCCCAAAATAACAATTAAAACTATATTTTTGAATTAGTAATCATTCACTAATTGGTTTTTATTCTTTTATGAATGATTTATCATACATTTAATTTTTTATCTATTTCCTTAATTATAAAGCTATTTGATCCATGATAAACAGAACATTAATTTGCCTCGCTGCATTACTATACTTTGGCTTTGGTACCACCTTCGCTCAGGAAATCCCCGACACTGAGTTTACCCCGCTTTTCAACGGGAAAAACCTGGATGGGTGGGTAGGGAATAAATCAGCATATCGAGTTGAAAACGGGACGATTACGATCGACCCAAAAGGTGGTGGCGGTGGGAATCTTTTCACAGAAAAAGAGTATAGCAATTTTATATTACGGTTTGAGTTTCTCTTGACGCCAGGTGCCAACAATGGTCTTGGCATTCATGCGCCTTTGGAAGGGGATGCCGCTTATGTAGGCAAAGAGCTCCAGATTTTGGACAATGAAGCGGAGAAATATGCCAATCTTGAGGACTACCAATTCCACGGTTCAGTCTATGGCGTCTTGCCTGCCAAGCGTGGCTATTTGAAAGCCCCAGGGGAATGGAATCAGCAGGAGGTCATTGTCGAGCATCCGAAGATCAAGGTGATTCTCAATGGGACTGTCATTCTGGAAGGGGATTACCTGGAAGCAAGCAAAAACGGAACAATGGATCAAAAGAACCATCCAGGACTTCAGCGCAGCAGTGGGCATATTGGTTTTTTGGGACATGGGGATGTCCTCCAGTTCCGCAATATCCGAATCAAAGAATTACCCCTGACAAACAAAAATCCCGGCTTTAAAACCGGGATTTAATTAAATTTCCTCTTTTCCTTCCTCTAAATCAGAAGGTTTCGATTTATCATGTGCTTTGTAGGGAATAAAACCTTCTCTTTTGAATTTGTAAGGTTCTGTTCTCTGATTGACTGCATGGTTTGCTAAATCAAGCATACCGAATCCTTTGTGCGTGAAAGCACCCAGACCACATTTGAACACGAAGTCCTGAACTTCTGGAGCAGCATAAAGTGTAAAAGGAAGGGTGTATCCTCTTACTTCATACTTGACATCCATGTCATAAACGGAGTAGATTCTGGCAAATTTCTTTTGCTGCTCTCTCAACTTATTTACATAATTCATATCCGGTACCACTTGGAACTTGTAGAAAGATTCCATTTGTTCCTGTGAATACCAGCCTGATCTTTCCATTCTGGTCAGTGTAGATTCATACAACAGATCAGAAAATTCATCTGTATCCGGATTGATAAATCTTTTACCTGACTCATCATTGAAGGCAGGGGTCAACAGTACCAATGGGGAAATACAAACAAATTTGTTTGATGTCTCCAAGGTAGGTTCTGTTTCCTGTTCGGTGTACTCGGGTGATAGGATTAGATTTCCCAACTCAATTTTCGGAGTTTCAAATACCTGTTCCAGCAAATAATCCATAAACTCTTCATTGGGTGATGAAAGTACTAGAGTAACTAGGCTGGAGTAGTAGTGAAGTCCACTTCTACTAATTTTGGTCTGACCTTTCAGACCAGAGAAATTGAAGTAATTGTAGTTGAAAAACTCTTCCTTACCACCTTTCACAATCAAACCTTTCAGGAATTGAGCCAGAATGTACTGATGATGAAAAGGCAAATAAGCTCCTTTGTTTTTTAACGAAAATATTAATCTAATTCTCACGGTTTTTTAAAAATGAAAATGAAACAATTATTTAACTATTTTTTAATAAGGTTATGCAAATACTTTGGTTTCTTTCAAAAGTACAAATTATTTTTCAATTCTTTTGTCAAACATTGAATCTAAAATGCATGATGTCACCATCTTGAACTACATATTCCTTCCCTTCAATGGCGATTTTGCCGTTATCTCTACACGTAGCTTCCGATTTATAGGTTTCATAATCAGAAAGTTTTATTACTTCAGCTTTGATAAATCCCCTTTCAAAGTCAGTATGAATCACTCCGGCAGCCTGTGGAGCCTTCCATCCTTTTTTAATGGTCCAAGCCCGCACTTCCTGAACGCCGGCAGTGAAATAAGTGATCAGATCCAATAATTTATAAGCAGCTGAAATTAATTTATTCAATCCGCTTTCATCTAATCCATATTCGGAAAGAAACAATTCTTTTTCTTCAGGTTCATCCAATTCCGCGATTTGAGATTCGATTGCCGCACAGAGTACTATTACATCGGCATTCTCTTCCTTCACATTTTCTTTGAGTTGTTCGACAAATTTGTTGCCGTCAATGATACTGTTCTCATCTACATTGGCTACATACAGGACAGGTTTGATAGTCAATAAATGCAGGTCTCTGACTGCTTCAAGATCCTCTTTTTCGATTTCCAAAGCGCGGGCATTTTTGCCCTCCTGAAGTCCTTTCTTGAACTGGTTAAGGACCTCCAACTCTTTTTTTGCTTTGGCGTCTCCTGACTTGGCTATTTTTTCTATCCGTGCAATCTTTTTCTCGACGGATTCCAGATCCTTCAGCTGAAGTTCTGTATCAATGACTTCTTTATCAAAAATCGGGTCAACTCCGCCTGCCACGTGAACGATATTTTCATCCTCAAAACACCTGATCACATGTATGATGGCATCCACTTCCCGGATGTTTGCCAAAAACTTATTTCCCAGGCCTTCACCTTTGCTTGCCCCTTTAACCAGACCGGCAATATCCACAAATTCTATTACTGTGGGCACCACTCTATTGGGTTTGACCAGCACTTCCAAAATATTGAGTCTCTTGTCCGGGACTGTCACCACTCCGACATTGGGTTCAATTGTACAGAAAGGAAAGTTTGCCGCCTCGGCCCGGGCACTTGAAATTGCATTGAATAAAGTAGATTTTCCAACGTTGGGGAGTCCAACGATACCACATTGTAAAGCCATTAATAATTGTCTTTTTAGATTTTAAAGATTTTATATTCTTTATACCCGATATAGAATTCCATGAAAGAAACCCTAAATATGGTGTAAACAGGGATTGCAAATATCATCCCCAGTATACCGGCGATTTTTGCTCCGGCAAAGATAACAACAAAAATTTCAAGCGGATGTGCTTTTACAGATTTAGAAAAAATCAATGGCTGTAAAATAACATTGTCAGTAACCTGTACCATGGCAAATACGGACAGAATCTTAAAAATCATCAGGGTGATTTCATTTGATTGATCAAAATTGCCGGTAGATAATCCGACAATCACCCCAAAGGCAGTTCCCAAAATAGGACCTGCGTAGGGTATAAGATTGGCCACTGCTGCAAACATGGCAATAGTGAGCGCATAGTCAATATCCATCAGGGTAAGACCAATCGCAGCCAATGAAAAAATACAGGTAATCTGAATCAAAAGGCCCACAAGGTAATTGGAAAGCAATTTCTCCACTTTGTTGAAAGTCGAAACCGCCAGTTCAAAATAGGCGTTGGGAATCAGATTCATGATGTTTTTTCTCAACATACCGTTTTCCAGCAAAAGAAAAAAGGTGATGAAGCTTACCGCCATGACGGCGACCAGGAAGGAACTTGTAGTATTGATGATGGTATTGATCAAACCCTGAAAATTGACCTTCCCGAAGCCGGCCACAAGATTCTCCCGCACCTGCATAATCAAAAAACCCGGCTCACTTTTAATTATTTCAAATTGAATAAGTAAATCTTCAATCCGCCCAATTGGATTTTGGATCCTTTCATAAATGTAATCCAGATCATAAGAAGAAATCATTTGAATCTGAGCGCTGATAAGCGGCACAAAAAGCAGGCTGATCAGGAATATTACATTGATTACCAAAGCAAAGGACAACAGAATCGACAACCATCGCGGAACGTGTTGGCCCATCAGGTGTACAGAATTGATTCTGTTGGTAAGCGGTCTCAAAATGGCCGCAATCACCAAAGAAAAAATAAAATATTGCGTAATGTTCGAAAAATACCAGCCTAATAGGAAAAAAACAAGAATTGCAATAATGAGGTATAAGACCGGCCTTTTCATAAAGATCAAATATTATAAAGGAAAAAGAAACATCGAAATATTATAGAAGAAATTAGAATCAATGATTGACCGGGATCTACCTATTGATGTTTCCTTTTCCGGATTAATCAAAAAGGAAGGTTTACTCCCATTTCAATTCATCGTCAAACTCACTTTGCGAATCATCGTTATCAAATTGAGAGAAATCAAAATCGGGCAAAAGATCTGTCTTCACATGGTCCACGGCTTCCTGCAAAGCCTCAATAAATTTTCCGAAATCTTCTTTGTATAGGAAAATTTTATGCTTTTCAAATACAAAGGAGTCATCTTTTAAGCGCCTTTTACTTTCTGTGATAGTTAAATAATAATCATTGGATTTTGTGGCTTTCACGTCAAAAAAGTAAGTTCTCTTTCCAGCCTTTACTCTTTTTGAGAAGATCTCTTCTCTGTCATTTCCTCTATAGTCTTCCACTGTGCAAGGTTTTAAAATGTTTGGATTTTTAATAATTTAACGTGACAAGTTAAATCAATTCAAAAAATATATTCAAGGGATTATCCGGTTTTTTTTAAAAACAATCAATTTCAGTGCTTAAATGCGTTTTTAACCTTCAAGAAATCAAAAAAAAGAGGGTTTCCCCTCTTCTTACTCTCCATGCATGAATAATTTCTTTGACATCAATTCATCTTCTGTTTCCCTATGTTCAGGATCATCCACACAGCAATCCACAGGACAAACGGCCGCACATTGCGGTTCTTCGTGAAATCCGGTGCATTCTGTACATTTTTCTGTGACTATGTAGTAAAACTCGTCAGATCTCGGTTCTTGCTTTTCATTTCCATCTACGACGGTACCATCAGGGAGTGTTACTTCTTTTAATTTGGTTCCACCCGCCCAGGTCCACTCAATGCCGCCTTCATAAATAGCAGTGTTGGGACATTCAGGTTCGCATGCACCGCAGTTGATGCATTCGTCAGTTATCATTATTGCCATAATCAATCGATTTATCTCACAAAATTAATAATCATTTAACAAATCACGTAAAAAAAAGTTGTCATGCTAATTAATTTTTAATCATTCTTTCAAAATTTTATTCCTTTACTTTTGAATATCTTTGGTCAAAATTTAAATAAATGACGCTTGAGGACAGAATAGAGGCATTTGTCAGATTGGGAGAAAGATTCGAAAGTTTTTTTCAGAATGATTTTTCTGAATTGGCCATCCAAGTTGAAAATAACAATCCATGGTTTACTCCTGAAAACACGAAAAGTGCCATCCAGGCTTTGAGGGCTAATCTCACCAAAGAAAAACTGGAAAAATGGATTGAACCTTATGATCTGCAAAATATCAAAAACCCCAAAAGCATCGGCATTTTAATGGCAGGAAATATTCCTGCTGTTGGATTTGATGACTTGCTGTGTGTATTGATGGCGGGACATCAGGCATGTGTCAAGTTGAGCAGTTCAGATCAGGTATTGATGAGATGGATCATTGACCAAATTATTGCTATTGAGCCAAGATTTGATAAGTTTATTTCCATCGAAGAAATGCTGAAATCCAAAACTGCCTATATAGCTACAGGAAGTGATAATTCGGCAAGGTATTTTGATTATTACTTTGGAAAATATCCGCATATTATCAGAAAGAACAGGACCTCTGTGGGTATTCTGGATGGAAGCGAAAAAAATGAGGATTTTCGAAGGTTGGCTGAAGATGTATTTCAATATTTCGGACTTGGCTGTAGGAATGTGTCAAAAATTTACATTAAAGATAAAGGTCAGCTGATTGGTTTTCTTGATGCGATAGCAGATTTTAAGCATATAGCCAATCACTATAAATATTTTAATAACTATGAGTACAATAAATCCATTTATCTGGTCAATAAGGATGATCATTTGGATAATGGCTTCCTCCTTTTAAAGGAAAGTGACTTAATGGTTTCTCCGATTGCTGTTTTGTTTTATGAGATTTATGATGAACGTGCCGGATTAGATCGGCTCCTATCAGAGAATAAAGAAAAAATTCAATGTATTGTCAGTAACCATGGGTGGTACCCCGGAACCATTGATTTTGGAAATGCCCAATGCCCTTCGTTGGGGGATTATGCAGATGGGGTGGATACTTTGTCGTTTTTGTCTGGTTTAGATTGATTTGCGCTGAATTTGGGCAAATAAAAACTGAAATCACTTCCCTCGTTCAAAATGCTTTGGATATAAAGTTTTCCCCCGTTTTTTGCTATGTATTCCTGAACAAGTAATAGTCCGAGACCTGTGCCGGATTCCTTGTTTTTTCCTAATGTCGTGATCGATTCTTTGTTTCTTAATTTCTGGAGATTTTCCGGATCTATACCCGCTCCCGTATCCTTGACTTTTATGTAGACCTCGCTTTCTTTCTCTTTCAATACCACTGATATCACGTCGTTTGCACCTGAAAACTTCATCGCATTGCTGATTAAATTCCTGATGGTAAGGTCTATCATATTCTTGTCGGCATATACGTCACTTTCACCAAATTTCTCCATTTTCAATCGAATTCCTTTTTGAGATGCAGTTTTTTCAAACAAGGAAAATTGCTGCTGAATCAAAGACTCTAAATTGAAAACGCTCTTTTCAATCATTTCTCCTTTTAGTTGACTGCTGGTCCAAGCCAATAGATTTTCGAGCAATACTGAAACAGAATCCATATTTCTGTTCACTTCGGGAAGGATATCGAAAAATTCATCCCTGCTGATTACACCATCATTGGTAAGTTTAATCAGTTCTCTGACACCAAGAATGGGTCCTTTAAGGTCATGGGAAATAATGGTAAATAATTTGTCTTTGAGTGAATTGGTTTTTCTGAGTTCCTCTGCTTGTTGTTGGAGTTTGTTTTGGTTTTCTTTTTGGGAGGTAATATCCACCATCAAAATTATTGCTCCTCTGAATACATTTTTTTTGTTAAAAATGGGAATGATATTGATAGAGTAATACATTTTGGGTTCATTCAGATCCATTGCAAGTTCAAAAGAGATTTTTTCTCTTTTTTTAATTTGGGAATCGATAATATGGTTCTCACCAAATACTTCTGTGATGGATTTCCCGATCAGCGAGTGACCTGGATTGTTGAGGATTTTTAATACCGGATTGTTAAAGTCAATTATCCTTTCTTTGGGGTCAAGGACTAAAATGCCCTTTGTAATCAATTCAAATACTTTATCTCTCGCTATAGGTTTTAAATCAAATAGGTCGAATTTCAACAAGCCTATTCCGATGAATATATAGGAAAACAAAAAAGCATATGGGGTCATATCAATATGGCCAAATGGTCTGAATCCAAAGAGATAAACAATATTAAATGCCCAAGGTACAAATCCGGCAATGATCAAAAGATTAGACTGCTTTTTGTATAAAGAATCAGCATTATTAAACCGGACCAATAAAAGTATATTTCCAAAAATCAAGGAAAGATAAAAAAAGGCTGTATTGATATAATACCAGGGACCGATGGTAATACTTAATAGTGGGAAGGGACCTGAATAATCCACTAAAACCTCTTTATAATGTAGATTATGGTAGCTGTTGGTCAAAACAAGCAGGTAGGTGACCAATGGTAAAGTGAAAATCAAAACAGCCGTTTTTGAATTTATCCATTTTTCCAACCCCGTGTATTTCAGGCAAAACCACAACCAAGCGGCCGGTGCAAAGGATATGCCGATATATTCTATTTTAATCCAGAACAGCATTGTATCCAGACTTTGACTGGATAATTCGAAGCCATACGCCAAAGCCCAAATGGAAATCAGAAGCATAGTGATGGCAAACCATCGGATCATATCTCCGAGTCTTAAGATAATAACTGCGGAAACTCCAATAGAAAATATCCCTGATAATAACAGGATTAAAGAAAAAATATTCAATTCCAAGTGGGACGGGTTTAATTAAGAATTGAAAGTTAGGCAATTTTTTTGTTCAAAAAGCTCATTTTTACATCATATTCTAAAATGATAAGATTAAATTAAAATCCTAAAACTTTATTAGTGAAATTAGATCAAAAACCGAAATCCAAAGATTGGTTTCCATCCACCTTTAAAATTGCATTGTTGCTCAGTGCCATGGTGTATATTGCTGTGGTCTTCCTCACCAAGCCTGATCATGAAAATATTCCTGTCTATGGATTTGAGGTATTGAAATTTTGGCAAAAGGGTTTTTGGGATTTGATGGAATTTACCATGCAGATGATTCTGATATTGGTTTTTGGGTATGCACTTGCTGTTTCCAGACAAGTTAGCAAAGGCATCAAGAAACTTGTCGACCTTGCCGACAGTAACCTTAAATCGGTAATGATTACAGCAATTGTAACGATTTGTGCAGGGTATTTGAATTGGGGTTTTGGGTTGATTATTGGAGCTGTATTGGCAAGGCAGATAGGGGAAAACGCCGCTCAAAAAGGGAAATCTTTGAATTATCATTTAGTAGGTGCCTCAGGATATTTGGGTATGATGGTTTGGCATGGCGGGCTTTCCGGTTCTGCTACACTCAAAGTGGCAGAAAAAGGACATTTTTTGGAAGACTTGATAGGAGTAATCCCAGTCAATGAAACAATTTTTTCTTCTGCCAATCTCTTGATTAACCTGGCTTTGGTTATTGTCCTGATATCAGTGATTTATATTTTATCAAATACCAAAGCCAATGCATCTTCCTTAGCCGATATCAAATCCCAAAAGCATCATGCCGTGCTTCCAGGGAAAGGATATTTAGGAATAATTATCGGAGCGTTGATCTTGATATTGGCATTTTCTGATTTTTTCTATGCCGGATCTGACAATCTCGGGTTTTTTGATCTCAATTTCGTCAATTTTGTTTTGTTGGGTTTTGGACTGATCTTATTCAGAAATCCAGATGCTTATTTCAAGGCTTTGGGAAAAGGAATGAACAGTGCCACGGATATTTTGATTCAGTTTCCGTTTTATGCCGGAATTTTGGGCATGATGAAATATTCGGGATTTTTGGATCTATCAGGGGAATTTTTGGTTTCAAATTCATCAGCTGAAACTTTTCCCTTGTTTTCTTTTTTCAGTGCTGCGGCTGTCAATCTGTTTATTCCGTCGGGAGGCGGCCAATGGGCCATTCAGGGCCCCATATTGATGGAAGCAGCTAAAAGCATGTCAATTGATCCGGCAGGCATGGTACTTTCATTTGCATATGGTGACCAATTGACCAATATGCTTCAACCATTTTGGGCTTTGCCCTTGTTATCCATTACCGGAATTAGTGCAAAGGATATCCTGCGATATAGCTTTTATTTCTTTCTGAGCGGTTTTTTGGTATTTGGATTTGGAATATGGATTTTGATATGTTGAACACTTATTCTTGTTTCCAATAATAAAAAATAATGCGGCCGGTTTTTTACTTCTATTTTAGGTCCGTTTTTTTATCTTTGCGGACATTGATAAGAATTATTTTCCAAACTATAAAATTTATTTTCCAATGGCATTTGATATAGGAATGATCAAGGCGGTTTACTCCAAATTCCCTTCAAGGATTGAAGCTGCAAGAAAGGCTGTAGGTAGGCCTCTTACGTTGACTGAAAAAATATTGTATGCACACCTTACAGACGGTGAAGCTACAAAAGCTTTTGAAAGGGGAGTATCTTACGTTGAATTTAATCCGGATAGGGTAGCAATGCAGGATGCCACAGCCCAGATGGCACTGCTTCAGTTTATGCAGGCTGGCCGCAATCAGGTAGCCGTTCCATCGACTGTCCATTGCGATCACTTGATACAGGCAGAAGTAGGTGCTGTTGCTGATTTGGATAAAGCTAAAGACAAAAACAGGGAGGTTTATGATTTCCTTTCTTCTGTATCAAATAAATATGGTATTGGCTTCTGGAAGCCAGGTGCTGGAATTATCCATCAGGTCGTACTTGAAAACTATGCGTTTCCGGGCGGAATGATGATTGGGACAGATTCCCACACGCCAAATGCAGGTGGTTTGGGAATGATAGCCATAGGTGTCGGTGGTGCTGATGCCTGTGATGTAATGGCAGGTCTTCCCTGGGAATTGAAATTCCCCAAGCTGATTGGAGTAAAATTGACCGGTAAACTTTCCGGTTGGACTTCTGCTAAGGATGTAATCCTCAAAGTTGCAGGTATACTTACAGTAAAAGGCGGAACAGGTGCCGTAGTTGAATATTTCGGAGATGGTGCAAGATCTCTGTCCGCAACGGGTAAAGGAACTATCTGCAATATGGGTGCGGAAATAGGGGCAACCACTTCCATCTTTGGTTATGATGAGAAATCTGAGGCTTACCTGAGAGGTACAGAAAGAGGTGATATAGCTGATATGGCCAATGCTATCAAAGCCCACTTAACAGGAGACGATGATGTGTATTCAAATCCTGAAAAATATTTTGATCAGGTTATTGAAATCAACCTTTCTCAACTTGAACCCCATATCAATGGACCCTTCACTCCGGATTTGGCTTGGCCGCTTTCCAAGTTTGCCGCAGCGGTAAAAGAAAACGGTTGGCCGGCAAAGCTTGAAGTCGGATTGATTGGCTCCTGTACCAACTCTTCTTATGAAGATATTTCCAGGGCTGCGTCTTTGGCGCAGCAAGCAGTAGATAAAAACCTTGTAGCAAAGTCTGAATATACCATCACACCAGGTTCCGAACAGGTAAGGTTTACAGTAGAAAGAGATGGGTTTTTAAATATATTTGAAAATATGGGAGGTGTCGTATTGGCTAATGCCTGCGGACCTTGTATCGGACAGTGGGCAAGGCATGGCGCTGAAAAGCAGGAAAAAAACTCCATCATCACGTCTTTCAACAGAAATTTTGCAAAAAGAGCTGATGGTAATCCCAACACCCATTCTTTTGTAGCTTCCCCGGAAATAGTTACCGCCATGGCAATTGCAGGCGATCTGACATTCAACCCAATGACTGATTCTTTGACCAATGAAGCAGGTGTACAGGTGAGGTTGGACGAACCCAATGGATTGGAATTGCCTCCAAAAGGATTTGCAGTGGAAGATGCAGGATACCAAGCTCCTGCTGAAGACGGGTCTACGGTAGAAGTGAAGGTAGATGTCAAATCGGAAAGACTTCAATTATTGGAACCGTTCATGCCTTGGGAAGGCACTGACTTGACCGGATTGAAATTGTTGATCAAGGCGAAAGGAAAATGTACTACTGACCATATTTCCATGGCCGGTCCATGGTTAAGATTCCGTGGTCATTTGGATAATATCTCCAACAACATGTTGATCGGAGCAGTAAACTATTTTAATGAGGCCACCAACAAAGTGAAAAACCAATTGAATGGAGAATATGCCGAAGTTCCGGCTGTACAGCGTCAGTATAAGATGCAAGGGGTTGGTTCCATTGTAGTAGGAGATGAAAATTATGGCGAGGGTTCTTCAAGGGAACATGCGGCTATGGAACCCAGATTTCTGGGAGTAAGGGCCATCTTGGTTAAATCATTTGCCAGAATCCATGAAACCAATCTGAAGAAGCAGGGGATGTTGGCATTGACTTTTGCCAATTCTTCAGATTATGATCTGATTCAGGAAAATGACAGCATTGATATCATTGGCTTGAGAGATTTTGCGCCAGGTAAACAGTTGACAGTTGTCCTGAATCATGAAGATGGAAGTAAAGATGAGATTAAAGTAAACCATACTTACAATGCCGGTCAAATTGAATGGTTCAAGGCCGGATCTGCTTTAAATTTAATTAAAGCGGGACTTTGAGCTTCCAAAAACAATTTTAGTAAGAGCTGTGGAAAGATTCCACAGCTTTTTTTTTATGCAAGTGAAATCGAAGTGTATGTCAGAAGACTTCGGTTAAGATTTGATGGATTTATTTTGAATTCAAAATTTCAATTTTAGATCCAATTAGGATTTCCTATAGCCGATTAGGATTTGGAATGTTCCAATTTTGTACAGGTACTAAGGTCTGATATTGTTTATTATTTTGTAAATTCAGACTTGCATTTTGAATTTGGCCAATCAAAATTACCCGGAAATACAGAAAGGGTATTGGTTTAGGAAATCTACGATTTGTGGATAAAATAATGGGAAATGCCTCATTCAATATCGATCGGGATTTTGGTTTTTTTGGGTAATTTACCAAAGGAATAGGCAGTGGTTCTAAAACGGGTTAATTTCTGATTGAATTTGGGATTAAATAAATTAAACATTTTTTAAATTTTTAATTGCATATTGTTTGGTGCAAAAAACAAATTAATGTATGTTTACAGCGTTAGATTATTTAAAAACTTATCACCCAAGTTCAATAACTTTTGTTAAAGCACTATTTTGCTGTTTCTTATGAAAGAAAGAGGTATCAACAATACGTTTAAAAAGATCATATATGAATCATCTGAGATGGTTTTTTTAGCTGATGATACCTATCCATATAATATTTTCTATACAAATGTGGCTTTTGAGAAGGGTTTGGGCCAGTTTTTAGATGACAAAACATTGGTGGGTTTGGGCTTGGATATCAACTCTTATATTTTCAACGAAGAATTGATTATAACCTACCAAGAGAAAGAATATGTTTTCAACCTTGAGTTACCACAGGAGAATGGCTCCAATTATTTTCTTTTTTACAAAGGAAAGGAGATCAAAACCAAAGGGATGCCTTCAAAAAGAGAAACCCAGTTATTTCTCAAAAATTGGAATGATATTATAGGAATTGGACAGGAAAATTTTTTAACGTGGGTAAGCGAGTCAGTAGAAAATGTATTGGGATATACCCAAGACGAGGTTACCAATGTCGAGCTTTGCCAGTTTTTCCATGCTGAGGATCTACCTAAGGCCCAGGAATTGTGGTTGGAGGTTAAAAACGGCAATGAAATCAGTCGGTTTATTGCAAGAATGCTTCACAAAAACGGGAATTATATTTGGATTGACTGGCAGATAAATTTTATTGAGGGCAAATTTTATATTATTGGTAAAGATGTAAGTGAAGAACAGCTATCCAAATCCCATCATGAATGGAAATTTGAACTTTTTAAGCTTGGAGAAAAAATCTCCAAATCGGGTGTTTGGGATATAAGTCTCCCTGGCAACCAAGTCTATTGGAGTGAGGAATTGTACCGGATTTTTGAAATAGACCAACCCACTGTTTTTACCCTTGAACAGAACTTGTTGTTTTTTCTGCCTGAATTCAGACCTGTTATCCAAAAAGCGATGACTGAATTGATGGCCATAGGAAATGGCTTTGACCTCAAGCTGAAAATAAAAACCCAAAAAGGGAATGAAAAATGGGTGAGAATGTTGGGCAAAGCATTTTTGAAAGAAAACGAGGTTGTGAAAGTTTATGGGACATTTCAGGATATTTCTGATAGTTTCAATCTGTTGAATGAATTAAGTCTTTTCAAAGAGATGTTTGAACTTTCTCCCGAAACCATCTTAATATTGGATTTGGAAGGCAACATTATTTTTACCAATCAGGAAGCAAAGGAAAAGCTTGATTTCTCATTTAAGGACAACTATTCCCCAAACATATTCGACTTTGATACTAAGTTTAAAGAAAAATCCACCTGGCAGGAGCATGTACTTCATCTAACAGAAAAGAAAAGCAGAATTTACCAAAGCAGGTTGGCAAATGCAATCGGCGGTGAATATGAAGTTGAAGTGAATTGTAACCTTACCGAAATACAGGGGAAAAAGTATATCATTTCATTTGCGAGAGATATTTCAGATAGAATTGTATTGGAGAATTCTTTAAAGGAGTCTTCAGATTTTTTACTGCATCTGACTGAACAGGTCCCGGGGGCACTCTATCAGTTTGTTTTGGATAAAGAAGGGGAAATGACCTTTTCTTATTTAAGTCCAGGAATTAAAGACTTGCTTGGTGTTGAAGGAGATGAGTTTAGTGGTATGAAACATATAGGACAGGCCATCAATAAAGTACATCCTGAAGATATAGCACAAGTACTTACTTCCACTGTTGCTTCGGCGCGAAAACTGAAGCCTTGGGCCTGCCAATTCCGGGTAATTGAAAACATTACCGGAGGATTTAAATGGGTTTTGGGAGCTGCCAAGCCGGAGTTGATGGAGAATGGGGATGTGGTTTGGTATGGATATCTTACAGATATTTCTGAGCAAAAAAGATTTGAGAATAATCTGAAAAATGCCCGGGAACAAGCTGAAAGAGCCAGTCAGATCAAATCTGAATTCCTCTCCATGATCAGCCATGAATTGCGTACTCCTTTAAATGCTATTTCGGGTTCAGTATATTCCCTATTGCAGGATGACCATTCTCAGGTTCAGGCATCTGCCTTGAATACCATTAATTTTGCTGTTGATAATCTGATAATCATGATCAATGATTTATTGGATTATCAAAAGATTGAAGCCGGGAAACTGACTTTGGAAAACAATCCGATGAACCTTAAAAACGTGGTCGGCCAAGTCATGAACGGATTGGAATTTCATGCCAAGGATAGCAGAAACAAGCTGACTCTCCATATGTTGGAAGAATTGAACATAGACGTGAAGGGTGATAAGGTCAGATTGGCACAGGTCCTGAATAATTTGATTACCAATGCACTGAAATTCACCAATAACGGTAAAGTTGATGTTACACTTAGATTAAAAGAAAGTAACGCAGGGAAGGCAAAAGTATATTTCGAAGTGAAAGATACCGGTGTTGGGATTGCAAAAGAGCATCAAGACAGGATATTTGATCAATTTGACCAAATCCAACACTCATTCAGTAAAAAATACGGAGGCACAGGCCTGGGACTTTCCATCACCAAAAAGCTCCTGGAGCAAATGGACAGTCAAATCAAAATCGAGTCTGAAGTCGGTATCGGCTCAACTTTCTTCTTCGAAATCGAGTTTGAAAAAATCAGTAAAACAATCCCTGCGGAATCTAAACCTGCTGATTTGACAGATGACCGATTCAATAAAATTAAATTATTGATGGCCGAGGACAATGATGTCAATGCATTGGTTTTAGGTAAAATCATCAAAAAATGGGGTATTAACTATGAAAGGGTGCATAATGGCCAAGAAGCTGTTCATGCGGTAAGTCAGGGCAAATATGACTGTGTATTGATGGATATTCAGATGCCCGTCATGGATGGATTTGAGGCAACAAAAATCATAAAAACGATTTCAAATGTGCCTGTTATTGCACTTTCCGCTGCTGCAAAGCAGGATTTGTTGGAGAAAATAGAAGAGTGTGGCTTTACAGGATATGTTTCCAAGCCTATTGACGCCGCTGAACTTTTGAAAAAAATCAAGGAAGTTCTTGCCTAAAGATTTTTAGATTTCTCCAAGTATTCTTCTGTCAAATCCATGGAGGGATCTTTTTCGAAAACATCTTCCAAATATCTCAGTGCCAATTCCTTTTCATTTTTATAATAATGATAAATCCCTTTGTTTCTGAGGGCATATAGGTTTTTGGAATTTTGTTTTAAGCTATAGTTGATGTCTTCCAATCCTTTGTCCGGATGACCCAGATAGACAAGGTATAGCCCCCTGTTATTGTAATAGAATGCCTGTTTTGGATTAATCGATATTGCTGTATTTATGGCATCAAGGGCAGACTCATAATTTCCCGAATCAAAAGCAATCATAGACCGTAGATTGAAAATATTGGCTTCTTTTGGATTGAGATTTTCAGCTTTATCCAGTGCCAATGAGGCTTTTTCGAAATCTTTTAAATAGTAAAAAATTGTGGCCTGATTTACCAACACTTCGGGGTTATCAGGGAACAATTCCAGTGCTTTTTCAAAAGAAAGAAGGGATTCTTCATATTTCTTGAGTTTTTCAAGAATCAAACCCTCCAAAAAATAACTTCTCCAGCTGTCCGAAGAATATGCTATAAGTAGTTTACTGTCAGCGAGTGCTTTATAATATTCACCGTTATCCAAAAAGGTAAGCCCCCTTTGGAACAAGGCGAGGGTGTCCTTTGGGTTTGTATCCAAAATTTTGCTGAAATCATTTATCGCGTCTTCCAGTCTGTTTACCTCAAGGGATACCATGCCCCGGTTATAAAGTGCATCTTTGAATTGGGGATCGATTTTAAGCGCTTCACTATAGAATTCTATGGCGGCTTTGGTATCATTCTCCTTTAATTTTTCATTTCCTTTCAATAAATACCTGCCCTTTTTTGTTTCAGGACTATCGCATGAAAAGATGAGGAATAATGGTTGGATTAAAATAAATGTAAAGTAAAATCTAATCAGTAATTTTTGCATCAGTTTTTTTCTCTTCCCCTAATAACATCGCGAATGGCATGGTTGATTCACTGAGTTCAAATATTTTTTTGAGCACAGCCAAAGTGGGTATAATCAAGATCATTCCAATTACTCCCCAAATAGAAGCGCCCACCAATAAACCAAGAAAAGTTGCAAAGGCATTGAGGTTGACATTGCTTCCAACAATTTTGGGAGTTAAAAAATTGCTTTCTATGAGTTGAATGATCTGAAATGCAACCACAACGCCTATGGGATAAAATAACCCGTCCTTGGTCAGGAAGGCGAAAACAGTAGGTAAAATGGCTCCCAAAAACGGGCCCAAATAAGGAATGATGTTTAATAAGGCAGCAAATACTCCAAAGAAAATGGCATGCTTGATACCAAGTCCAAATAAGGCAATGGTATTCAATACTGCCAATATTGCCATAACCTTAAAAATACCAATGATGTAGTTTTGTATGACTTTTCTCAGATTTCTGATTTCGAGTTTGATTTTCTCATTATCATGACCGCTGTACAATGCCGCAATGAATGCTGTCAAATGATCTCTGTATAGGAGAAAAAAGAAAATAAATACCGGTAAAAGGACTACACTGGACAAAGAACCAAGAGTACCCAAAAGAAATTCAGCCAGATTGGAACTGTTGGATTGGAGTAATTCTATCAAATAATTTTGATTGATTCCCTGTCCTATTCCTGTCTCTATATTCAAAATTTGTTTTAAAAAGTTGTCAATTTCAGTGAGATAGGTATTTAATTTTTCTCCGACATTATCAAGATCTTTCGTGAAACTTGCGATCTGAAAAATCACAAAAGTAAATAATCCAAGAATCAAAAAGATACCTGAAACCAACGCGAGGGTTGTACTTAATATTCTGGAGATTTTCTTTTTTTCCAGCCAGTTGCTAAATGGTGTTAGAAGTACGGATATTATTCCTGCAAGAA
Source organism: Aquiflexum balticum DSM 16537 (assembly GCF_900176595.1). Classification (GTDB taxonomy): domain Bacteria; phylum Bacteroidota; class Bacteroidia; order Cytophagales; family Cyclobacteriaceae; genus Aquiflexum; species Aquiflexum balticum. The sequence goes on along the minus strand of NZ_LT838813.1, from coordinate 5,220,949 downwards.
ATAGTGGGACAAGAATACTTCTGCCAATTGTTAAAATAAAAATAATCACAATAATCAGTAATAGAACAAAAAGTGCTTTGAGATAGGCAGGTAATTTAATTTCTTGAAATCCCATATTTTAGGAGTATAAATTGATTTGAATTAAAATTACTATTTAGGCTTCTTGGTTTAGGGAACTAAAAAACCTGTTTTCAGGAAACCTTAAATAAACAAAAACCCAAATGATTTCTATAAAATTAATTCTATTTTTGGCAGTATAAAAATAAATAAGTGGAAAGGGAAAAGTCGAATTGGATCAGGATTTCTTTTGTAGTCAGTTTTCTTTTATTGATTATAAAATTTTATTCATTTTACATCACCAATTCAACGGCAATTCTCACCGATGCATTGGAAAGTATAGTCAATGTGGTTGCAGCTGGTTTTGCCACCTATAGTATTTTTCTGAGTTCCAGACCAAGGGATGATAACCACCCTTATGGTCATGGTAAGATTGAGTTTTTCAGTGCCGGGGTTGAAGGTACTTTAATTATACTTGCAGGAATATTTATATGTTACCAATCCATTTACAACCTTTTTTTTCCAAAGGAACTGGAAAAACTGCTCGAAGGTGTTCTCTTGGTAAGTTTTGCAGGTACTGTAAATGGGGTTTTGGGCTTTATTCTTTTTAACAAAGGAAAAAAACTGAACAGCCTAACGCTTGAAGCAAGCGGCAGGCATCTGATTACAGATACTTTGACTAGCTTTCTCTTGGTTTTCGGTGTATTGGTCATCTATTTGACAGGTTATGAATTTTTGGATTCTGTTATAGCCATCGTTTTTTCATTCTATATTGTTTATTCCGGATATGGACTGGTAAGGAGGTCTGTGGGCGGACTGATGGACGAAGCAGATCCGCTAGCTGTAGAGTCAACGGTAAGGGTTATAAACCAAAATAGGAAAACAACCTGGATTGATATTCATAATATGCGGGTGCAACAGTATGGGGGTGATAGACATATTGATCTTCATTTGACCTTACCGTATTATCTGGACCTTAAACAGGTCCATAATGAAGTGGAAGAACTAGAAAGGGTATTGGAAGATGATTGGCCCGGTGATATGGAAGTTTTTGTTCATTCTGATCCTTGCATTCCTGAAAAATGTTGCCATTATTGTCAGATTCAGGATTGCCCTGTAAGAAAGGTGCCTTTGGATACAAAAATCGAGTGGACGGCTTCAAATATGTCGAAGAACCAAAAACATTATCACGATCTTCTTGGATAATTTTATTTAACAGAATATTATTTTTTGAAAAAAATTTCATAAATTTGACAGAATACAAAAAACTTAGTATATTCGTTAAAAAAAAAGCTATGAACGAAGATAAACAATTTCGGATATTGCTAGCGGTAACTTCCGTAGTATGGTTGATTCTTGTCGGAGTTCTTATTGTGATCTGACATTAAATCAAAAGACCTGCCTGTTTCATAAACAGCACCTGCTTTTCAAATGGATTATGAATGTAATAAAGGGATGCGTTAAAACGTATCCTTTTTTTGTTTTCGTAAAAAAATGTACTTTTTGATTTAAAAATCCTTAATTTAATCTGGAAAAAATAATAAACTTTACCCAAAAAAGATCATATGAAAAAATCAGTGTTTGGACTTATAGGCATCTTCTATTGCTTTCAGGTAATGGGGCAAGAAACTTCTCATGAAGCATTTATTACCAAAAATCTTGACGAGAATACGGAAAAATTTTCCAAAGTCGCCAGGGAAATTTGGGAAAATCCCGAATTGGGATACTTGGAATTTACAAGTTCCAAAGCCCTGATAGATGAATTGAAGGCTGCTGGATTCAAAGTAGAAACAGGTTTGTCCGGAATGCCGACTTCTTTTTTGGCAACTTATGACAAAGGAGGGCCTGTAATTGGATTTCTCGCAGAATACGATGCACTGCCGGGCCTTTCCCAAGATGCTGTTCCTTACAGATCTATATTGGTGGAAGGGGGGAATGGACATGGCTGTGGCCATAACCTTTTCGGTACTGCTGTGGTGGCTTCTGGAGTTGCCTTAAAGGAATGGATTGATGCAAATAATATTCAGGCGACCATCAAAATATTCGGCACTCCGGCCGAAGAGGGTGGGGCAGGAAAAGTGTATATGGTTAGAGATGGACTTTTTGATGATGTGGATGCCGTTATCAATTGGCACCCTAATGACCGAAATTCTGCCGATGCTTTGACCTGTACAGCAGTCATGCAAGGATATTTCAAATTTTTTGGACAGACTTCGCATGCTGCAGGTTCTCCTGAACGAGGCCGATCCGCCTTGGATGCTGTAGAAGCCATGAACATGATGGTGAATATGATGCGGGAACATGTTGATCAAGGTAGCAGAATTCACTATGTGATCACTCAGGGTGGTTTAGCTGCCAATGTGGTCCCTGACTATGCAGTGGTAGAATATATGGTCAGACACCCTGATGTCGTTGAAGTAAAAGATATGTGGCAAAGGGTGATCAGGGCTGCGGAAGGGGCAGCTTTGGGAACTGACACACGGGTAGAAGTAGAAGTTGTAGCGGGGATTTACGGTTTACTTCCAAATGAAACACTTGCCAAAACCATGCACAAAAACCTGAGCGCAGTGGGTGGTGTGGAATACAATGAAGAAGAAGCTCAATTTGCCAAAGAAATTCAGACAACTTTTAATACCACAAAAGTACCTCCGTTATCTTTAGCACAGGAAGTTCAGCCTTACCAATTGTCACACTTTCCTGCATCAACAGATGTCGGTGACGTCTCCTATGTGGTTCCTACCGTTGGACTATTTACAGCTACTTGGGTTCCGGGAACAGCTGCACATACTTGGCAGGCTGTAGCGGCTGATGGCATGACTATCGGTTATAAAGGTATGATGGTTGCAGCCAAAACCATGGCTCTTACTGGTAAAGATTTGATTTTGAATCCTTTATTGATCAAAGAAGCCAAAAAAGAGTTTGACGAAAGATTGGAGGGATTGGAATACGAGCCTTTGATAGGGGATATGGCTCCACCTTTACATTTCAGAGCAGATCAAAACAAAGTAAAATAATCCGCGGTGTAAAAAGACCTGAAATATAGAATTGAATTTTCCCATAAAGCGCACCAAGCTTCAAAAAGAAGATAAATCTCACCTTTTTTTGTTTGTCTTGGCCTGCTTTGTGGGATTTTTATTTTTTTCCGGTATTCAGTCAAACATTGAATTACAGAAACTCACTTAAGTAATCCAGCTCTTTTTAATAAGGCTTCAGGCTTGGGTTCCCTGCCCCGAAATCTTTTGTAAAGAACAGTTGGATGCTCACTTCCGCCGGCGGACAAAATGTTTTTTTTGAAAGATGCGGCGGTTTCCTCATCAAATATGCCTTTTTCCAGAAAGAGTTCAAAGGCATCAGCATCCAAGACCTCTGCCCATTTGTAACTGTAATAACCTGCTGCATATCCCCCTTGGAAAATATGCGAAAAAGAAGTGCTCATCAACGTTCCTTCCACTTCAGGAAGCAGGTTGGTAGGGCTCATAATCTTTTTCTCAAAGGCAGGAATATCTGTAATTCCGGAAGGGTCCGAACCATGATAAGCCATATCCAACAAACTGAAACTGATCTGCCTTACTGTCTGATAACCTTGGTGGAAATTTGCAGCATTTTTGATTTTTCGGATCAGGTCTTCAGAAATGGGTTCCCCGGACTCAAAATGTCTGGCAAAAAGATCCAGGCATTCTTTTTCATAACACCAATTCTCAAAAATCTGGGAAGGTAATTCTACGAAATCCCAGTAAACACTCGTTCCTGAAAGTGATTCATAATTTCCATTTGCCAGCATTCCATGAAGTGCATGGCCAAATTCATGGAATAGCGTAGTTACCTCATTGAATGTCAATAAGGAGGGTTTTGTCTTTGTAGGTTTGGTAAAATTACAGACAATGGAGACATGCGGTCTGTGGTCTACTCCTTTAATTATTTTCTGTCCCCTATAACTGGTCATCCATGCCCCGTTTCTTTTACCTGGGCGGGGAAAGAAGTCGGCATAAAATACAGCTACATGATTTCCTTTCATGTCCTGAACTTCATAGGTGGTGACCTCAACGTTGTATTTTGGAATATCAGGATTTTCGATGAATCTGATTCCAAAGAGTTTTTCCGCAGTAGTGAATACACCTTGGATTACATTTTCAAGTTTGAAAAATGGGCGAAGTAATTCATCGTCCACTTCATATTTTTGTTTCTTCAGCTTTTCTGAATAATAAGAGAAATCCCATTTTTCCAATTCTTCCAATCCATCAAGATCCCTGGCAAATGCTGTAAGTTCAGCCATTTCTTCCATAGCTTTTGGCTTGGCTTTTTCTAACAAATTTTGAAGAAATTCCATCACCTTTGGGGCACTTTTGGCCATTCTTTCTTCCAGAACGAAATCCGAATAACGCGCGTAGCCCAGTAAATTGACCCTTTCATTCTTTAGCCTCAGCATATCCTTGATGTGCTGCTTGTTGTCCAATTCATCTCCTTTACAGGATTTGGTATTGTATGCTATAAATAGCTCTTTTCTTAACTCCCTCTTTTCGGCATAGGTCATAAAGGGGATATAGCTCGGGAATGCCAAAGTGAAAACCCATTTTCCCGGCTTGCCTTTTTCTTCGGCAGTCTGTGCTGCTGCTTCTTTTACGGCATCGGGCAGTCCTGCAAGGTCTTCTTCATTTTCTACGACCAACTCATATTTGTTGGTTTCAGCAAGTACATTTTCACCGAATTTCAGACTTAGCTGGGAGAGTTCTTTATCGATTTCCCTCAATCTGACCTTTTGGGCATCATTGAGCTTGGCCCCATTTCTTACAAAAGCTTTATAGGTCTTGTCCAATAAAGTTTTTTGTTCTTCTGTAAGGCTGATTAAATGCCTTTGTTCAAAAACCCGCTGAATCCTGTTGAACAGTTCTTCATCCAACAAAATGTCATTGCTATGGGCAGTAAGTAGGGGAGAGATTTCCCTGGCCAAAGCCTGAATGGTATCATTGGTTTCCGCGCTGTTGAGGTTGAAAAAAATAGACGAAATAATGTTGAGTTTTTCTCCCGCCAAATCCAATGCTGCAATGGTATTGTCAAAATCAGGCAGCGGAGAACTTTTAATAGCTTCAATTTCTTCCTTTGCCAATTTTATTGCCTCCTGAACGGCAGGAAGGTAATGGTCATTTTGAATAAGGTGAAAAGGGGCTGTTTCAAATGGGGTATTGAATTTTTCCAATAATGGATTCATATATTCTTGGTTTTATTTCTTGCCTATTAACAGGAGCAAAGTTAAAGAAGTTTAATGGAAAGAGAGAGAAATAGAAGAAACAAGAGGCAAGAGGCAAGAAACAAGAGACAAGAGCCAAGAGACTAAAAACTAAAATTAAAGGCAAAAAGTAAGAAGAATACCTTCATCCTTTTGCCCTTAACCTTTTCTCCTTCATTTATTTCAACACCTGCACATGGATAGCGGTGGGGGATTCAGCATCATGAAACACCCTATGGGTGGCTTTGATGAAATCTTCGTCATCTGCTTTGAAGATGTTCTCCACATATTTCTGGGGATTTCTATCAATTAAAGGAAACCAGGTGCTTTGGATCTGAATCTGTATTTTGTGACCTTTTTTGAAAGTATGCATCACGTCCTGCAATTGTAAGGGTACTTCTGTTTTTTGATTTGGAATAAAGGGTTTTGGCTCAGAAAAACTCTCCCTATATCGGCCTCTGATAACCTCGGACCTCACCATCAAATGATAGTGGCTGAGGTGGGTGCCCTGTTGTACATAGTCATGATCCGGGGTTTCTCCAGGAAAAACATCCACTAATTTTACAATCCAGTCTGCATCGGTTTCCGAGGTGGAAACCATTAATTTGGCCATAATTTCACCTGCCAATGTTATGTCCTCTTCCAAGACATCTGTTTCAAAAACCAAGACATCCGGTCTTCTGGCAGCAAATCTTTGATCATCTGCCATATATTTTCTGGGAGTAAAATTAAATTTGATATCAGGGCTGTGGGGTACAGGCTTGGAAGGGTCTGAAACAAAGGTTGAAACCTCGTTTCCTTTTGGCGCTTCCATACTCAAAGTTCCATTGCCCTGCGGATAAAGTATTTTATTTTCTATGTCTTTTGGTGGCCAGGTATCAAATTTTTGCCATTCATTTTTGCCGGTATCGAAAATATATGCCTCGGGAAGGCCCGTTTTTCCATCCGCAGGTCCTTTTAGGAAATGTTGAAAAAATTCAGCTTCCACATTGTTCTGATACCAGGTAGAGATGGAATCTCCGAAATAAATATTTGAAACGGTTTGAATACCACTTTCCCTTGACCAATCTCCATGGGACCAGGGACCCATTACCAAGGTATTATAAGTATTGGGATTGTTTTTTTCTATGGTCTTGTAAATTGTCAACGGACCATACAAATCTTCCGCATCAAACCAGCCTCCTACAGTCATGACTGCAGGCTTCACTTCATTCAGATGGGGGATAATGCTTCTTTTTTGCCAAAATTCATTGTAATCAGGATTTTCTTTCAATTGGGTCCAGAAGAAATTATCCTCTCCGTAATACTTATCTGCATTTTTAAGAGAACCCATATCCATATAAAACTGGTAAGCATCTTTGGTGCCGGTGTTGACCATGGAATACCAAGGCTTGTCAGTAGGTCCATCATGTTGATATCCGAAAACTACCGTAGCTGCCCAATAACTCAGAAAATATGCCCCATTATGGTGAAAATCATCGAAATAAAAATCACCAATTGGCGCTTGAGGGGACACTGCCTTCAATGCCGGATGGGCAAAAGGAAGTGCCGCTGCTGCGTAAAATCCCGGATAAGAAATACCCCACTGCCCGAATTTACCATTATGGTTGCCGACATTTTTCAATAACCATTCTATCGTATCGAAGGTATCGGTACTTTCATCAATTGCTTTACTGCCTTTTTTCCTTTCAGTAAGGGTGGGTCTCATGTTATCATATTGCCCCTCAGACATCCACCTTCCTCTTACATCCTGGTAAACAAAAATGTAACCTTCTTTCATCATTTTCGGTGATGGTCCCAGACCTGCTTTCATCTTACCTTCACCATAAGGGCCAGAACTATATGGAGTCCTTTGCATCATAAAAGGGTGTTTTTGACTTTTATCCTTGGGTGTATACACCACAGTATGCAATTTGATACCATCTCTCATTGGGATTTGGTATTCAGCTTTGTCATAATTTGCTTCAACATAAGCTGCATCCTGGGCATAAACTTGAAAACTCAGGACAAAAGCAGCAATAAGGAAAAGAGTCAGTTTGATTTTTTTCATAGCACACAATTTTTTCATTCCATATAAATATAAGGGATACCTTTCATTGAAACAGTTGATTTTTTGGGAGTGGATTTATTTATATACCAAGATATAGAAAAGTAACCATAGCAGGAAAAACAAAACGTAACTGAATAAGATGACAACAAAGGATTCTTTAATGCTTCGGCGGCTAATGCTGTGGAATCCTAAAACCAAAAAAACAACATAAACAACTTCAAAAAGATTTAAGGCCTGAAGTGGATAGATATATTTTGGGGAGATGCTTTCCTGATTTACAAAAGAAAGTAATGAAAGCGGATAGAAATTTTTGACATCCAAGTAAGTGACGCTGTCAGAAGGTTGGATAAAATAAATCAATTTGATCAATTCAGGAAAAACAAAGATCAACTCAGCCACCAAAACAAATTGCCAGAGATTTTTATAGGAAGTTTTGTAGCCAAATGCAAAAGCGCCAGTCCAGATTACAAAAGATATCAGCGTAAATTTCCATAACAAGGCAAAGGGGGTCCATATATAATTTAAAGCATTGAAAATATGAAAAATAGAAAAGCTGCCATCTGCTTCCAGTTTTTCATATCCAGGGATTGATTGAAGGATCAAATCATTGGTGACAAACCTGATTGATAAAAACAAAATCACCAAGATCAAAAAAAAGAGTCTCTTGTCGAAATCTAAAGAGTCAAGGATACGTTGTGAAATTGAGCTTTGGGAATTATCCATGAATTGAAATAATTATTGCCAAATCTAAATGATTGTTTGGAATACCATATAATTTTGAATAAAATTTAAATAAAGAATGCGCACACTGACTATTGTATTTAGTTTTTCCTTTTTGCTTTGGGCTATTCCCACGTTTGGCCAAGATGAACCATTGGACAAAGTCGGAGTGGCTGAGTCTCCATATTTGCTATTGGACAAAGGTCTGCAATTTAGGATAACCGAATATGTGAACGCTTTGTACAATTTTGATTTTGAATCAGCCGAAAGGGGGTTTAGGGTGCTACAATATCAATATCCTGATCATCCGCTCCCCTATTTTTTGAAAGGATTGAGTACATGGTGGAAAATTGCCCCCGACATGGAAAATAAGAGGTATGATGATTATTTTATGGATGAGATGGATGTGGTCATCGATAAAGCAAAGAAAATGATTGATGAAGATCCGGGAAATAAGGAAGCGGCATTCTTTTTAGCGGGAGCTTATGGATTTCAGGGCAGATTACTCAGCGAAAGAAAAAGCTGGACAAGGGCAACTTTTGCAGGAAAAAATGCACTCAAATACCTGGACCTGAGTAGGGGAGAGGAAGAACTTAATCCGGAATTATTACTTGGAGATGCTTTATTCAATTACTTCTCGGTTTGGATTCCGGAAAACTACCCCATATTGAAACCCGTCGTAGCGCTTTTTCCCAAAGGGGACAAGGAATTGGGCTTAAAACAATTGGAAGAAGTAGCTCAAAATGCCTTTTATTCAAGAGTTGAAGCACAATATTTTTTGTTTAGGCTATATGCATCTGAGGAAAAGCAACCCTATAAAGCTTTGGCGATCACGGATTATCTTCATCAGAAATTTCCGAATAATCCATATTTTCATCGTTCTTATGCAAGACATTTATACACTGTTGGTAGAATCACAGAGTCAAAAGAGCTTTCGGAAGAAATATTGAAAAGGATTGAAGAAAAGTGGACAGGATATGAATCCAATAGTGGCCGTTACGCAGCTTTTTATATAGCGCAATATTATGACAGGGTAAATGATAAAAGTCAAGCCAAAAATTATTATTTAAAAACCCTTTCCTATGGAGAGGAATCAGAAAGTCAGGAAAGTGGATATTATTTATATGCTCTAATTGCCCTTGGGAAAATTGCCAATGAAGACAATAATAAAGCACAGGCAAAGGAATATTTTACCAAAGTGAAAAAATATGCCAAAAGAAAACACCCTGCTCACAGGGAAGCAAGAGATTATATCAAAAAGAATAAACTTTAAATTAATTTTTCCGTAAAACTGTTAGTGAATTCAGCAGATAATTTGAAAAATTTCAGTTAGAATGAAATTTTTCGATGAAAAAAATACAAAAAGAAGGTAATTAGATAACAATATTTTGAAATCAGTGTCGTTTTTTGTTGGTATTTGTTTTAAAACAATATCAATTTATATTAACTTTGCACCACATAAAATTTCGAAAATTCTTCAATCATGGATAATAGTATAAAAGTGAAATTTGACAAGATAGATCGCAAAATCCTGGAGATTCTTCAGGCAAATGCTAAAATAACCAACGCCCAGCTTTCTAAGGATATCGGACTTTCTCCGGCCCCAACTTTAGAGCGTGTAAAAAAACTTGAACAATCCGGAATTATAAAGAGCTATCATGCAAAGCTTGACCCTGAAAAAATTGGGTTAGGTGTGAGTACATTTGTTTTGGTCAGCCTCATAGGACATAATAAAGGAAATATTGATGCCTTTATGAAAGAGATCAATGAAATTCAGGAAGTGATAGAATGTCACCATATTACCGGTACCGGAGACTTTATTCTTAAAATCATTGCCAAAGATATTACTGCTTACCAGAAATTGATGTTGGAAAAAGTCAGTGAAATTAGGGAAGTGGATTCCATGCAATCTATGGTTATTCTTTCTACTTTTAAGGACAGTAAAGTATTGCCGATACCCCTATAAAAATTTAAAATTTAAATCATTGAAAGGGTGGCTTGCAGTCACCCTTTTTTTATTTAGGAATTCATGGAAAATCCCTGGAAAACAAAATCAAAAAAAAATATATACGAAAACCCCTGGATCTGCCTTGAAGAGCATCAGGTGGTCATTCCTTCAGGAAAAGATGGTATATATGGAAAAGTAATCTTCAAGAACAAAGCACTCGGTATAATCCCATTAGATGAAGAGAGAAATACTTGGCTTGTAGGGCAGTTTAGGTACACTTTAAATGAGTATTCCTGGGAAATACCTATGGGTGGAGGTCCTGTTGCCAATGATATATTGGATTCCGCAAAAAGGGAATTGAAAGAAGAAACAGGTTTGTCTGCAAAAAAGTGGACAAAAATTATGCGCATACACACATCCAATTCAGTGACTGATGAAGAAGGATTTGTTTTTTTGGCAGAGGATCTGACGCCAGGACAAACTGAGTTTGAAGAGACAGAACAATTACATATTCAAAAAATTCCTTTGACCAAAGCAGTCGATATGGTCATGAACGGGGAGATTACCGATGCGATTTCGATTGCAGGATTATTGAAAGTTGCGCGCTTGTTAAATATGTAAAAAATACCGTTTTTATATTGAAATGACTTTTGCCGAATTTAAAGATAATTATTTTAAGACAACCAGTCTCGCTATACCTGTGATGCTAAGTCAGTTGGGGCAGGTTCTTGTAGGTGTAGCTGACAGTATGATGGTAGGAAGATTGGGTGCCGAACCCTTGGCAGCAGCCTCCCTGGCAAACAGTATTTTCTTTGTCGCATTGATGTTTGGAATAGGGGTTTCAATGGCTATAACACCCTTAGTGGCTATGGAGGATGGCAAGAAAAACCCCAAAAAGATTTCAGGATTATTCAACCATGGTTTTATAATCAATATGGCGACAGGGACCATGCTTTTTTTGATTATCGTCCTGTCATCTCCTTTGCTTCACCATTTAAATCAACCCAAAGAAGTAGTGGTTTTAGCTATACCCTATTTGGCGATAATTACTTTTTCCATGTTGCCTTTTATGTTTTTTCAGACATTCAAACAATTGGCCGAAGGTTTGTCCCAAACCAAACAGGCCATGTATATCACCATATTTTGTAATGGCATCAATGTATTTCTGAATTGGGTTTTGATTTATGGAAACCTAGGTTTCCCGGCTATGGGCTTGAATGGGGCAGGTTGGGCTACTTTGATATCAAGGTTGATGATGGCAGGAATTATCTTTTATTATGTTTGGAATTCCAACAGATACAAGCCCTATTCTTTGAAAATGGGAATTAAAAAACTAAGCCTCCCCATGATTACAAAGATGCTTAAAATTGGAGTTCCTACCGGCTTTCAGTTCATTTTTGAAGTAGGGGCATTCAGTTCGGCAGCCATAATGATGGGATGGATCAGTGTAAATGCATTGGCGGCACATCAGATTGCGATTAATCTGGCATCAGTAAGCTATATGATGGCCTCAGGTCTTTCGATAGCAGCGATGATCAGAGTAGGCAATCAGTTGGGTCGAAACGATATCCGGACCTTAAGGGATGCAGGATTTACGGTGTTTATAATGGTTGCTATTTTTATGAGTGTTTCGGCGGTCATTTTCATCGTATTCAGGGAATTTTTGCCTTCAATGTATATCAATGACGCAGGAGTTATTAAGATGAGTGCCACTTTATTGGTTATCGCAGGATTGTTCCAACTATCTGATGGTATTCAGGTGGTTGGTCTGGGGGCTCTAAGAGGGATGTCAGATGTCCGAATTCCTACTATTGTGACCTTGGTGGCCTATTGGATTATAGGACTTCCTTTGGGCTATGTTTTTGCTTTTGTTTTGGGGATGAATGAAGTCGGGATATGGTATGGTCTTTTGATTGGACTTACAGTGACCGGTATTCTTTTGCTCTTCAGATTTCACAAATTGAGTTTGAGACTGCTGAAGGAAAAAGAAAGCAAAATTCCGACGGTATAGATTGACTTTTTATTATTGCCTTTTATTCCTATTTTCCCAGAATAAAACCTTAAATATGAAAAAAATCTTAATACTACTTGGCATCAGTGTTTTCTGCATTCAAATTTCATTTGGCCAACAACTTCATGTTTTGAGTCAAAGGGAACAAGCTGTGGTTATTGACCAATGGCTCGATGAAAGAATCAAAACCATTCTACCTGAATTGATGGATAGAGCTGGTATCGACATGTGGGTGATCATTTCAAGAGAATACAATGAAGACCCCGTAATCAAAACTTTTTTACCTGCTACTTGGCATGCAGCCAGAAGGAGAACCATGTTGGTGCTTTATAAAGCTCCTGGAAGCAATGAAGTGGAAACACTTGCCGTAGCCAGATATGATGTTGGGAAGGCATTTAAAAAAGCTTGGGATCCCGACGCACAGCCCGACCAATGGAAAAGATTGTCAGATCTGATTGTAGAGAGAAAACCAAATAAAATCGGATTGAATATTGCCAAAGACTATGGACATGCAGATGGTCTGAATGTTACTGAGTACAATACCCTTTTGGAATATTTGCCCAAAAACTTCCATTCGAAAATAACTTCAGCACAAAATCTTGCTGTAGGTTGGTTGGAAACAAGGACTCCTTCTGAAATGGCGACTTACAGACATATCCAAGCTATTGCCAACCATATCATAGCTGAAGGCCTGTCTGAAAATGTAATCACTGCCGGAGTCACTACCACTGATGATGTGGTTTGGTGGTACAGAGAAAGGATCAAGGCATTGAAGCTGGATACATGGTTTCATCCATCTGTTGATTTGCAAAGACCTGATCCGGACTCTCAGGAGCAATTAAGGTCATTTGCAGTTAAAGCAGAAAGTCAGGTTATTATGCCTGGAGATATCCTGCATATGGATTTTGGAATAACCTATATGAGGTTGAATACTGATACCCAACAATTAGCTTATGTTTTAAAACCCGGTGAAGATGACGTCCCACAATATCTTAAGGATGCAATGAAAGTTGGGAACAGGCTTCAGGACATTCTCACATCACAATTTGTGGAGGGGAGAACCGGAAATCAGATTTTGCGGGAAAGCAGAAAAATTATGGAGTCGGAAGGAATCAGGGGAAGTATTTATTCCCATCCTCTGGGAACTCATGGACATGCTGCAGGACCGACAATAGGCATGTGGGATAATCAGGGAGATACTGAAGGTGCTGGTGACTATCCTCTCTATCCAAACACCGTTTACGCCATCGAACTCAATGCTGTCGTTTTTGTAAAAGAGTGGAACAAAGATGTCAGGATTATGCTGGAAGAAGGGGCATCCTTTGATGGAGAAAAAGTAACCTATCTCAATGGAAGATTGGTGGAATTTATGACCATTCCCAGAAAAAGCGATTTTCTTAAAAATTGAAATTAAAAACATAATAATCCGCTTCTTTAATTGATAAATGAGGTTTATTGGTCAGAGAAGCGGATATTTTTTTGACAGATTAAGATCAATAGTCCAAATCAACCACATTGGACTACAAACCATTTTATGAGTGGTCAGTGGGAAGAAAGCAAATAGTAAAATTAAAAACCATTTCGATTTTTTATCAGGGATTTCTTCTGAACATGACTTTGAACATGGTCTCCTGGAGCTTCCTGAATCTGGATCTGTAATAGTATACCATAACTGACCAGATAGTGTGCAAAAGTATATATCAAAATACTGGCACCATGCCTTAATGGATTTTTACTGTAAAAATCAAGTCCTGTTATCGAGGCACTAAATATAAATAATAAGGCACCAATAAAAACAATATAAAAGCTATTACATCTCACAAAAAATCTCCTGCTCAAGGCAAGAACAAACGCTCCTATGCCTATAACTGAATAAAAAAGACTGGGTATAAAAAGATCATTGGTATAGGATAAAATTACCCATGCATTTATTCCTAAAATAATGATTGTGAGGCACTCAGGCCAAAATTGAGTTAGCCTTGTGTTTGCCTTCCTAATTCCAAGCTTTGAAGACTTGATATACAAAAGACCATAAAAGGTTTGGGCGACTATAAACGTGCAAATACCTATTGTTTTAAATAAATTTATTTCAATATCAGGCAGCATCAAAATATCCCCTAAGAATGAAAAGAAAATAGCCACAATCATCAATGGCATTAAGGAATGATTGTTTTTTTTAAATTTCAGAATCAAACCAATCATGAGAATTGGCAGTGTGCAAAGATTGAAAATGTAAAATCCAACTTTCAGGTTATTTAGAAGAAAGGTAATTGCCAGCAAAGCTGACAAAAAATATATAGCGGTGAATCTACTGTTCCAAGTTGACATAAAATTACAATCGTAATAAATCAACCCTAAAATAGATGATTAAATAAAAAATTAAACACTTTAAATTGAAAATAAATTTTAATAATCTTTTGTATTTATATAAAATCAATAAATTATATTTTTTTAATTTTTTTTTGTGCAAATAATATTAAAAAAAATATAGATATAGTTTTTACAAATAAATTATATTTTTATTGACTTAATTTTGTATTTGGTATAAATATTAAAATGATAAATGCAGCAATTGAAAAGCCGGCTGCCAAAAAAAATACCAATGGAAAATTATCAGAATTATTGGCATAAGTAAATCCCGAAACCACAGCGCCAATTCCAATCCCGGCTTCCAGGGCAATATACATGGTGGCAAGGGCTTTTCCCCTAAAGCCTTCCAAAGAAAGATCGATTGTCCAGGCAGAAATAGTGGGTGAATTCATTCCGACGGAGCATCCGAAGATTACTCCTCCAAAAAGAAATACTCCTTTACTTTCCGCAAACGCAATGATTATCATGGACAAAGCCATAGACAGAGTGGCTACTTTCATGACAGCTATCCGCCCGTATTTGTCTGAAGCCCTTCCTGCTATAATCCTTATTCCCAAAGAAGAAAGCGTGAAAACTGCAAAAAACAATCCCTTGTTTTCTATTCCCAAATGAGTGGAAAAATCAGGTACGATTGTCAAAATCACCCCAAATGAAAACACTGTCAAAAAAAGGACCAATGATGGTGTCAGGACTCTTTTTTCAATGATTTCATGGCGATTGAGTTTTAATAATCCAAAATGGAATTTTGAAGGGTCTTCAACAGTTTCTTTCAGCTTGATCAAAATTAAAATTGAAAGAATTGCAATAAACGCTGAAATGTAGAACAATAGATTTATACCCCAAATGATACTGATATAGCCGCCCAAGGCAGGACCTGCCGCCATTCCCAGAGAGCCAAAGAGAGACTGTAAACCCATAGCCTCTCCACGCTTGTTGAATGGAATTATATCTGCCACATAGGCTGAAATACCTGTAGGTGTAAATCCGGTGGAAAAGCCGTGAACAAACCTCAGTAACAGAAATCCTGCGACCGAAGTGATAATTGGATATAAGATACTGACAACAAGACATATTACTGCTCCAAAAACCATCACTGGGATCCTTCCGATTTTATCGGCAAGCTTTCCGCTGAATGGCCTGGACAGACCTGCAGATAAGGTAAATAGGGCAATAATCAAGCCTTTGTAATCCTCACCTCCCAATGAACTAAGATAGGATGGAAGTTCAGGGATTATCATATTGAAGCTGGCAAAAAATAAAAAAGAACTCGCACAGAGTAGGAAAAAGTCTAAAGTAAAAAAAGTCGGGAGAATCCGCATAAGTTGGTTTTTAGAAAAGAAACCTTCCAGCGCTAATTAGCTTTGGAAGGTTTCTATTGGAATTATTCATCCTTATTGACTTCTTCTTCACTTTGGGCAAGAAGGAAAGCTTTGATGAATTCATTTATTTCTCCGTCCAATACACTTTGTGTATCTGAGGTTTCATATCCGGTCCTTGCATCTTTTACCAGTTTGTAGGGGTGGAGCACGTAATTGCGGATTTGAGATCCAAAGTCTATTTTCATTTTACCGGATTCGATTTTTGCCCTTTCAGCATTTCTCTTCTCCATTTCTACCTGATAGAGTCTGGATTTCAGCATCTGCATCGCTTTTTCCCTGTTCGCTAGCTGAGAGCGTTCCACTTGGCAGACCACCACTATTCCCGAAGGCTTGTGGGTAAGCTGTACTTTGGTTTCGACTTTATTTACATTTTGTCCGCCAGCACCGCCCGAACGGGAAGTATGAAGCTCTATGTCTGCAGGATTAATGTCAATTTCTATCGTATCATCCACTACTGGATAGACGTAAACTGAAGCGAAGGATGTATGTCTCCTTCCATTACTGTCAAAAGGTGATATCCTTACCAGCCTGTGGACTCCGATTTCTGATTTCAAAAATCCATAGGCCAGGGGGCCATCAAATTCCAATGTAACTGATTTGATTCCGGCAACTTCACCA
Organism: Aquiflexum balticum DSM 16537; assembly: GCF_900176595.1. GTDB lineage: Bacteria > Bacteroidota > Bacteroidia > Cytophagales > Cyclobacteriaceae > Aquiflexum > Aquiflexum balticum. The sequence continues at coordinate 5,204,572 of NZ_LT838813.1, read as the reverse complement.
TCCTGAAGGTCAACTTCCCTGACTTTATATCCATTTTTTTCTCCCCACATGATATACATTCTCATGAGGATGGATGCCCAATCATTGCTTTCTGTTCCGCCTGCACCGGGATTGATTTCCAACATGGCACTGAGTTGGTCCTCTTCACTGCTGAGCATTTTCTTGAGTTCCAATTCTTCGACCTGCTTCAGGGTTTTTTTATATTCCGACTTCATTTCTTCTTCAGAAACTTCATCCATAGAATAAAAATCGAAAAGAACCTCAAGGTCCTGAATACTCGTTTCTACCTTTTCGTATTGATTTGTCCAGCTCTTTTTGGCTTGGATTTGTTTCATGCTTTTTTCAGCTTCTTCCGGATCATTCCAGAAATCAGGCTGAGCGGAAACTGCCTCCAAATCTTCTATTTCTGCTTTTTTCTTATCGTAGTCAAAGATACCTCCTCAAAGCCAAAATGCGGGCTTTCAAGTCTTTCAACTGGTCTGATGTCATAATTTATTTAGTTTTTTGCGGTGCAAAAGTCGTGAAAAATAAACTTTAAACCTATTTTCTTTTAATCTCCATAAAGGATAATTAATTGAATTTTGTTTTTTCCCTCATGTTTGAATTCTTTGTATTGGAGCTTGGAAATCAAAAAACCAGCTCCAAATAGTCCTGCCGACCAACCCAAAGTATTACTTGCCTGGGAAAGATCACCTTCCTGATAAAGACTATTGATGATGCCACCGGTAAAAAAGATCAGTCCTGCACCCATTCCTAAAAATGAAAGATTTTTAATTGTCTTGTTTCGGGGATCTTTGTTTTTAACATAAACTGCTGTAATGTCTTGGGGTCGTAATACATTTTCGGTCAATACAATTATATCTGTTTTGATATCGACAATAATGTCTGAAAAATAAAAGTCAAAATTCTTCGTTTTGTAGATCAATTCATCTCCTATTTCATATTTAAGCCTGGTTTTCTGGTTCGAACCTTTTTGGAGAAGAAGGAATTTTTGGGAATAGCCAGTAGATAGCATGAAAAACAACAAGAAGCTTGTCAAGATTATGGTTTTATATCTTAAAACAAGCTTCTTCATAGGAACTATTGTTTTCAATTAAAATTGAAATTCGATTTTAAATTATTTGACAACAAAGTCCGGAAGAGAAGATGTTGAGGGGATATGAATTGTTTAATATATTTTTTATTACAACTTGATAATCCAGCCCCTATTGTCTTCTACTTTTCCATATTTGATCTTATCTAAAGTCTCCAGGACTTGGATGGAAAATGAATCAGGGGATTTGGAAGATAATTCATAATCAACGCCATTGAGGTGGATTTTGGCTATATGCGCAATAGTAGCCGCCGTTCCTGTACCAAAAGCTTCCTGAATTGAATTCTCTATGAGTGCTTTTTCAAGTTCCTGAACCGTAAGAAATCTTTCTTCGACGGGATATCCCATTTCTTTAGCCAGTTTTAAAACAGAATCCCTTGTGATCCCTTTGAGGATAGTTCCCTTGTTAGTCGGAGCAGTGATCAAAGTATTATTGATCATGAACATCAAATTCATTGTGCCGCTTTCTTCTATATTTTGGTGGGTTTTTCCATCAGTCCAGATCAATTGATCGTAGCCTTCCTTTTGTGCCAAAAGCGCAGGGTAAAGGGATCCTGCATAATTACCGGCGGCTTTGGCCGCACCTGTTCCACCTTCTGCAGCACGGGTATATTTTTGTTCTACTTTTACTGTAACCGGTTTTGAATAATAATGCCCAACCGGACATGTGAAAATCATGAATTTATAATTTTCTGAAGGGCGGATGCCCAAATAATCATCAGTAGCAAATATAAACGGACGGATATACAAAGAATAACCAGGTTTGTTTGGAATCCAATCTCTGTCCAAATCAAGCAATTGCATCAGCCCTTCCATAAATAATTCTTCCGGAACTTCTGGGATGCACATTCTTACAGCTGATTCATTAAGTCTTTTTTGATTGGCATCGGCACGAAACAAAAGAATATCTCCTTCGTCATTTTTATAAGCTTTCATCCCCTCAAAAACTGATTGTCCATAGTGGAGCGTAGCATTGGCCGGATTCAGGGATAAGGGTGCATAAGGTTCTATTCTGAAATCTGTCCATTCTCCTTTTTTGAAGTCAGCAACAAACATATGGTCACTGATGGTTTTACCGAATACGAGGTTATCAAAATCCGTTTCCTGCAATTTTGATTTTGAAGTTTTGGTAATATCTATCTGTAATTTCGTTTCCATGCTAAAATGATCTTGGCTTCCAAGTAACTTCTTCTATCCCCAATTCCTGGGCAATCAATCTCCCCAACACAAAAAGATAATCTGAAAGACGGTTTAAATATTTGACAATTATTTCATCGACAGGTTCTGTTTCCATCAATGCGATCACGCACCTTTCTGTTCGTCTGCAAACTGTCCTGGCTAGGTGACAAAATGAAACAACCGAATGACCTCCGGGCAGAATGAAATTCCTTAATTCAGGTAAATCTTTTTCCATAAGGTCTATTTCTTTTTCCAAAAGTTCCAGGTCCTCTTCATGTAGATCCGGTCTTTTGACATTTTCTTTACCAGGTTCAGTGGCCAAGGTCGCCCCAATGGTAAAAAGTCTGTCCTGAACTTCTTTGAGCAGGTCTTCTCTTTTTTTATTGATTTCCTGATCCTTCAATAAGCCGATAAAGCTGTTCAGTTCATCCACTGTGCCATAGGCATCAATGCGTAAGTTGGATTTAAGTACCCGCCTTCCACCCAATAAAGATGTAGTTCCGGTGTCTCCTGTTTTAGTATAAATTTTCATGAATCTGCTCTTTACCAGAATATTTTGTTAAGGCCATTGCCTTGCAAAAATAGGAATCTATTTGCAAAAAAATAATGATTTCTATTCTACCAAAGAGACAGCATGTCCGCGTGTTGGATTGGGATTAAGGGTATCTGATTCTACCAGTCCATCCCGCAATCTGATTACTCTGTGTGCATAGTGGGCAATATCATCTTCGTGTGTCACCATGATAATGGTATTGCCTTTCTGATGTAACTCATGGAAAAGCTCCATGATTCCATAAGATGTTTTGGAGTCAAGGTTACCGGTAGGTTCATCCGCAAGAATGATACTTGGATTATTTACCAAAGCCCTCGCAATAGCTACTCTTTGTCTCTGCCCCCCTGAAAGTTCATTAGGTTTGTGGTGAACCCTGTCAGCCAATCCTACATTTGAGAGGGCCTGAAAAGCCATCTCCTGTCTATCCGACTTGTTAAAACCTGCGTAAATCAATGGCAAAGCTACATTATCAAGACAGGTCGCTCTCGGTAAAAGGTTGAAAGTTTGAAAAACAAAACCTATTTCTTTGTTTCTGATTTCTGCCAACTCATTCTCTGACATGTCACTGACATCTTTTCCATTCAGTACATAGCGACCGGAAGTAGGAGAATCCAAACAGCCTATGATATTCATCAAAGTTGATTTACCGGAACCTGAAGGTCCCATAAATGCGACATATTCTCCTTTGTTTACAGTGATGGAAATAGATTTTAATGCCTCTACTATTTCTGCCCCCATTTTATAGGTTTTGCTGATTTCTGTCGTTTCTATAATCTTTGCCATCGGTTAGTATTTTAAAAGCCAATTTAACAGAAAAGTTTCTTCAAAAAAACTTCTTAGTCAAATTACGGTACAAGTTAATTTAAGTTGTCCATTTGAAGTTTTTCAATTTGGGGGATATTTAGCCATGATTGCATTTCTACCAATGCTGCACTTCCATAACTGTCCAATCCAATTTTTCTACTTTGTTTTACATATTGAATCCACAACTTGGGATCTTTATTGAATTGAATGGCTTCTTGTAAGATCTCATATTTACGAAGCTCATCGGTTTCCATTCTGACTTTTTTCCAAACAAAGGGTGCCCAGTAAGCATTTCTCTCCAAACCTTTATCCAATTGGAATATTTCAGTGATTTTTGGGTTCGGAAAAGTATTTTCGTCCGAATGAACAAATTGATACCATGAGTCTATATCTGCTTCACTGAGTATTTCACCGTTTCTTCCCAAAACTATTTTTTTGACTCGCTCATATTCCGGTTTATTAAGCCAATGGAGTTTATTGACCATAACATGATAGGCGAATTCTTCTTGGAGCGATTTATCCTCAATGGTTTCTAAGCTTACTAGAAAATCTTCAGGAAGCTGACGATGGAGTAGGCTGATTTTTTCAAAAAAATCAATCAGACCGTTACTTTCAAGATTTCCATTTTGATCCCATTCCATCCATGCAGGGAAGTTTATTTGGAATTTTTGATGGATTGTCCATGCTTCAGCGGCTTTGTTTCCAAAATATAAAACCGCCAGATGAAAAGGTTGAAAGTTTTCAAATCCTCTTTCATGGGCAACAGAAATATCAATTGCGGCCTTTTCAAAATCCAATTGTCCGGCCAGAATTTTTGCAGCCATTGCATGGTAGTATCCTGCCGAATTGGAATGAATCAGGGCTGTTCCGTTGATATATTTTAAAGTTTCATTGATGTAGGATTCCTGTAGTGTCCTGAGAATCCTGGTTTCTCTGTAATTCCTTTCTTCAAAGCTCATTTGTTCTATGGCCACAAGACTATCCACCAAAGCCAGATCCCTATCCATTGGTGTGGTAATCTTGTTGCTCCATTGATTTCTCAATAGAGATGTTCTCAAATTATGGTCTTCGGGCAGGGTTCCGGTATCCAATGTAAAGTCCGCAAAATCACCCTTTTGATTGGAATAGGCCAGATAATTGATTTTGTAGATCAGGTCATCAGGTATGGAAGATAGGGTTTCCACCTCTTTGCCATGTTTTACCTCAAGGGCTAGTTTGTTGGATTTGGCGGTGAGGTTTTCTTTGGATATTTTTTGAAGTGCCGCAACAGCATCTTCGGGTCTGTTTAACTTAGAATAAAGAAGTGCCAAATTATTTAACATGTAAGGGTTATCCGGAAAATATTCCAGCCCTTTTTCAAGGTAAAATAAAGCATCAAAAATTTTGTTTTGTTGGTGCAGTTTAGAACTCAATAGCAGGATATTTGGAACATTTGGAGAATAATCAAAACTCTCAAAAAGGTTGTCCATTCCCTGAGTGGATTGCCTTAATCCGAATCTAATATGCGCTGCCGCATTTTTGGATTTGTCATTTTTTCGGTACTCCAGCCAAGAGTTTTCGTATAAAATCGCAGCCTCCAAGGGTCGTCCCGTTTGGGAATAATAATCAGCAACGGTGTTGGTGCTTGCACTTGATACCTGCGGAGCAATAATCGCATCTGCATAAACCACCAAAATGACCAAACCCATGATAGCGCCAATCCTCATGTGGAAATAGGCAAAATGCTGAGGCTTGAAAATGATTTTTTCAACATCCTTTCCTGAATTGATTATTTCAGAAAAATTGGCCATCAGATAAATGAAAAACAATAAGCTCAGACTGATTTGTCCATATAAAAAAACATGATTGAAAAATTCATACAGGGGTTCATTTTCTATGAAAATTGCCCTGCCCCAAGTCAGGACGGTGATGGTAAATCCTATCAGATAAAAAGACTCACCAATGATAGGAATATCAAACGCCTGCTCGGTTTGTTGAATTTTTAGTTTGACCACAAAAAAGCCCATAATCCCTCCAATCACCATTAAAAACAGGGGTGGGATGGTTGGAAATGGCAGATTTACCTCCCCCATAATATCGAGCAAAGTAAATAAGGTCAGAAGAAAATAAAGTAAGAAGATCAGGATAAGGTGGTACGAAATCTTAAGTCCAGTACCTTTATTGAGTTTGATGAGAAACAATGCGGCGCCTGAAATTACCGAGTGACCTATGTGTAATAAAAACAATACTGTGATAATGGAAGCCGGCAAAATTGCATTTTCTGCTAACCAAAGCCAGGGTGAGTTAATTTCTGAAAAAGAACCAAGCAGATATAAAGTAGCTGTTCCAAATACGGCAACTACCAAGAATCTGGGCAGTATTTCCCAATGTTCTCCAAAGAACGAAAGCAAAATTATGGGAATCAAAGTACCTGATATGAGGGCAATCAAAGCGTAGTTGCTTGAAATCCCACCTATATTGAGTCCGTTTATTCCACTAAATGTCAAAAGGAAGATCAACAAAGCTGATGCACCAATAAAATACATCTTCTTCAGGGTACTGATCAGGCAGATTCCCAATAGAAAGAGAATCCAAATCAAGGCACCATAAAAAAAAGTGACTTGGGAGAAAAACTGTGGTGGCAAGGATTCATAATTCTGAAAAACCAGAAAATTATCCATCTCTATGGGGATTAGTTCTCCCGCCAGCTTGATGAAATTGACCGGAACAGCAAGGTTTTCTGTAAAAATCCCTGGGAGTATGGGCATTATACCTTGTTGCCAAAAGAAATAACTGAAAAACAGGAAAAAACCTCCCACCAATAAAAACAGTAATGGAAGGCCTTTTAAAATAAAATTCCTTAATCTTTGGTGTATTGAAAGTGGCATTATTCCAAGACCTTTGGAACTCTGAAATAATCCGAATCTCTTTGGGGGGCATTTTGAAGGCCTTGTTCACGGGAAAGATGCTCGCCTTCGATATCTTCTCTCAGTACATTTACCTCCGAGGACATGGTTGTCAATGGTTCAATACCTTCTGTCTCCACCTCATTGAGTTGTTCTACCCAATCGAGGATCTGAGTCATGTCTTTTTTCATTTTTTCAGTACCTTCTTCGTTGAATTCGAGTCTTGCGAGGTGGGCGATTTTCTTAACGCTGTTTGAATCTATTTTCATAAAGTATTAACATTCATGTATGTGGTCAATTGCTTATTGTCTTCCAAGAGTTGTTCTTGGATGGTTTGGTAGCAGTTTTCCTTGATTTTTGGAATATCCTTGGATGAACATCCGACAGTTTCAATAGGAGAATGGAAAACTAGTTTTGCTTTTTTAAAATTCAAAAGCAGTTTTCCATCATCAGGCAAAATTAAATGATTAAATGATAAAGTGACAGGAATGATTGGGATTTGTTTGTCGACTGCCAAACTGAAAGCCCCATCTTTGAATTTTGCCATTTCAGGTGGATTAGGTGCGCATATTCCTCCCTCCGGGAATATGACAATGCTGCTGCCATTGTCAATTGCCTTTTTTGACCTGAGTAATACCTCCCCCCGGCTTTTGATGCTTTCACGCTTGACTGCGATATGTAAATTTTTGAAATAATAACCAAATAGTGGTACTTTGGAGATGGAACTCTTTCCAATATAGATCACATCTCCAGGAATAAATCCCATCATAGCGATGTCTATATAGGAGAAATGGTTGGATACAAAAATATAGGGCTGTCCTTTTTTAATATGTTCTTTCCCTTCAATTTTTACCGGAAGGAAAATCAAAATAAAAAACAGGTTTGCCCAAAATTGATTGATTTTCCTGCCGTATTTTTCCCATCCCGGTACCCAAATACAAACCAAAAACAAAGGGAAAAACAACAGGAAACTGAGGCAGAACATCAGCAAAGCATAAACACTATAGATTCTTCTAATTAAAACCATTTTTATTTATTCACCATATGATTTGCCACTTGGACAAAATATGCCTGTATCTGTTGGCTGATATTGGGGTCCATTTCTACTTTTTCAATTGCCTGAAACATACATTTGAGCCACTCCTCTTTCATTTTTTCATCAATAGGCCATTGAAAATGCCTCCGTCTCAACATCGGATGACCTCTTTTTTCCAAATAAGTATGAGGCCCACCAAATACATGGATCAAAAACAAAAATAGTCTTTCTTCCGCAGGTGCCAAATCCTTGGGGTAAAGCTTTCTCAATTCCGGAGATTTCTCGACTTGTTGATAAAAGTGCTGGACGAGGATTTTTATTTTTTCTTCTCCGAGGATTTCATAGATGGATTGGTTTGAATTCATCCTTAAAGGGAATTGAAATTTTTCAGAATGCCAAAAATAATTATTTCTTTGGTATAGGCTATATGGTTTAAGTTTTGGGGATTGCAAATCCTGATTATCCGGGCTTCGGGATTACAAATCCCGAACTGCAGGTTATTGGAGCCCGATGTAAATGCGAGTATGTTTATTGAACTCAAATATTAAATGATTTTGATTTTTTTTAAAAATATTGAATTCTTCCTTTAATGAATAGTGGTTTTTCTTAAAAAATACCCTGTTTACGGGATAGGAATAAATAGGGTAAATGAACTAAATTAGCAAAATACAAATCTGTAATAATTAATTTAGGATAATGCCCATACAAAAGGAAGAGCCTTCCAACAAAGCGAAAGGAAAATTAAAACCATCCAAACAAACCCAGGATAAGCCCATTGAAGTCACCCTATGGGACGCAGCCAATAAACTGAGAGGCAGTGTAGAACCTGCCGAATACAAACACGTGGTATTGAGTTTGATATTTTTGAAGTTTGCCAGCGACAAGTTTGAAGATCACCGCGCCAAATTGATCGCTGAGGGCAAAGAGAAATACATAGAGATGCCAGATTTCTACAATATGAGCAATGTCTTCTTTTTGGAAGAAAGCAGCCGCTGGGGTTTTCTGATCAAAAAGTCCAAGCAAAATGACATTGCCCTGCTTATTGACACTGCCCTGCATACCATTGAGAAAAACAACAAAGCACTGAAAGGTGCCTTACCTGATAATTACTTCTCCCGCTTGGGACTCGATATCACCAAGCTTGCCTCCCTTCTGGATACCATCAATGACATCGATACGCTCAAGGACCCCAAGCAGGATGTGGTAGGCAAAGTGTATGAATACTTCTTGTCCAAGTTTGCGCTCGCTGAAGGAAAAGGCAAAGGGGAATTTTATACCCCCAAGAGTATTGTCAACCTGATAGCAGAGATGATCGAGCCCTACAAAGGGATCATCTATGACCCTGCTTGTGGTTCGGGGGGTATGTTTGTGCAGAGTATCAAGTTTATAGAAGCTCATCACGGCAATAAAAAAGAGGTTTCCATCTATGGGCAGGAATATACCAACACCACCTACAAGCTGGCAAAGATGAACCTTGCCATCCGGGGCATCAGCGGTAACCTGGGGGAAAAAGCAGCGGATACTTTTGCCGATGACCAACATAAGGACCTGAAGGCCGATTTTATCATGGCCAACCCTCCCTTTAACCAAAAAGACTGGCGGGCAGAAAATGAACTAAAAGACGATCCGAGATGGAGAGGCTATGATGTCCCGCCGAAGAGCAACGCCAATTATGGCTGGATTTTGAATATGGCTTCTAAGCTTTCAGAAAATGGTATTGCGGGTTTTATCCTAGCTAACGGTGCTCTGAGTGGTGGAGGTGAAGAATACAAAATACGGAGGAAGTTAATTGAAAATAATTTGGTGGAGGCGATTCTGGTATTGCCACAAAACATGTTTTACACTACTAACATCAGCGTTACTTTGTGGATTTTAAACAAAAACAAAAAAGCCCACACTCGAAAAATTGGAGATGAAACACGAAACTACCGAGACCGAGAAAAAGAAATCCTATTCATGGACTTGCGTCAAATAGGTATTCCATTTGAGAAAAAATACATTCAATTTTCAGAAGAAGATTTAAGTAAGGTTACTGGGACTTACCACCAGTGGCAAACGGCTGGGTTAAATGAAGCTCCAGCTTCATCCTATTTAAATATCCCGGAATTCTGTTACTCTGCTTCCATTGAAGAAGTGGTCAAAAAAGATTTTTCCCTTGTCCCAAGCAAATACATTGAATTTGTAAACCGAGACGAAAACATTGATTTTGATGAAAAGATGCAAATCCTAAAAAGCGAGTTTGCAGACTTGTTGAAAGCTGAAGCCGCTTCTGAAAATGATTTACTAGCTGTTTTTAAAGAATTGGGTTATGAAATCGAATTATAAAAGATTAGGTGACTTCATTTCTCCTGTTAAGATTCGAAATTACGACTTAGAAGCAAAAGATTTGTTAGGCATCAATATCAACAAATTTTTCATGCCTTCAGTAGCTAATATTGTAGGAACAGACTTATCAAATTATAAGGTTGTAAAACATAATCAATTTGCTTGTAATAGGATGCACGTAGGACGTGATTACAGAATTCCCATTGCAGTTTCACAAAGTGAAGAACCATTTATGGTTTCACCTGCTTATGATGTTTTTAAAATAAAGAAAGGAAAGGAATTATTGCCTGAGTACTTGATGATGTGGTTTTCTCGTAGTGAATTTGACCGAAATGCGTGGTTTTATACAGACGCAGATGTAAGAGGGGGATTGGCTTGGCAGGCTTTTGAAGACATGCAATTACCCATTCCCTCCATCACCAAACAAAGAGAAATCGTCAAGGAATACAATGTCATCCAAAACCGGATTGCCCTCAACCAACAACTGATCCAAAAACTCGAAGAAACCGCACAAGCGATTTATAGGGAGTGGTTTGTGGAAGGGATCGATTGGGAGAATTTGCCTGAGGGGTGGAGAGTTGGACATTTAAGTGAGCTATGCGAATATTCAAGTAAAAAAATTTCAGTAAATCAAATCTCTTTAGAAACATATATCTCAACTGAAAATATGTTCCAAGATAGAGGTGGAATTACCGCCGCCAATGGACTTCCAACGCCTACTAGTTTTATAAGTTTCGAAAAAGGCAACATCCTAATTTCCAACATCCGTCCTTACTTTAAGAAAATTTGGTTAGCCAATTTTAGTGGAGGATGTTCAAATGATGTTTTGTGCATTGTACCAAAATCTGAAATCCCTTCTTTGTTCTTGTACCAGATACTTGAGAAAGATAATTTCTTTGAATATGTAATGGCGGGAAGCAAGGGAACTAAAATGCCCAGAGGGGATAAAAAATGGATAATGAATTATGAAACTGTAATTCCTAGCAAAGAGCTATTAGGTAAATTCAATAGAATTTCTAAAAAGCTACAAAAGGATATCCTACTTAGAAAAAAAGAAAATCAAAAGCTAACGGAGTTGAAGGAGTTGCTTCTTTCTAGGTTGGCGACGGTTTATGTTTAGAAGCAATGATATCCAACAAACGCATCAAAGAGCAATTGAAAAACACCCTTAAACGGCTTTGCCCTGTGATGATGAGGGGCGTAGCTGAAAATATTAAGGAATATTCACAAGCATAAAAAATCGAAAATGGATTTTAAAGAAGCATTAATAAACGCATTCATCAATGATTATGTAGAAAAGCTAAGACAAGGAACTGCGACTATTTTTCTTGGTGCAGGTATGTCAAAAGGAGCAGGCTTTGTTGATTGGAAAGGACTTCTAAAAGATTTAGCAACTGAATTGGGTTTGAAAATAGACGATGAACCTGATTTGATTTCTGTTGCTCAATTTCACAAAAACAAAAACAACAATCGAAATAAAATTGACGAGAAAATAGTTAATGAGTTTACCGATTCAGATGTTGAAACTGAAAACCATCGAATAATTGCAAGGCTTCCCTTCAATACTATTTGGACAACTAATTATGATGACCTAATTGAAGACACACATTCAAAGATTCATAAAAAGGTTGATGTAAAAAGAGAAGTTGATGATCTTTTTATAAATCGTGACAATCGTGCTTGTATCTTATATAAGATGCATGGTGATAAAGACAAACCTAGTAAGGCTGTTTTGCTTAAGGAGGATTATGAGAAATACTATTACAGTCACGAACCTTTTATCTCAATTTTAAATTCCGAATTAATCACGAAATCATTCCTATTTGTAGGATTCAGCTTCACCGATCCAAATATCAATTACATTTTTGGAAGACTTACTCACAGATATAGCGATAAAAGTAAAGACCATTATTGCATAATGAAAAGAACGGCTCTTGAAGATTGGAACAATGTTCAAGAGAAATACGAATATGAAAAGATTAAGCAAGACCTTTTTGTAAAAGACCTAAGCCGATATAGAGTTCAAACTATTTTTATTGAAAAATACAGTGATTTGACATTACTCCTTGGAGAAATCGAAAGAAGGTTCAATTCACATTCTGTCTTTATCTCAGGTTGTGCTGCTGAATATGGTGATTTTACCGAAAGAGAAGCACACAATTTTATCCATCTTGTTTCAAAGGAAATTGTAAAAAACAATCTCATAGTAATCAATGGTTTTGGTTTAGGCGTTGGAAGTGCCGTGATAAATGGAGCACTTGATGCCGTTTATTCTAACCCCAAAAAGTTTTCAGAAAATCAACTTGTGGTAAAACCTTTTCCGCAGTTTCCAAGCGGTGGTAAAGAATTAGGGGAGCTTTGGGAAGAATACCGGGAAAATATGATTTCCAGGTCGGGTATAATCATTATTTTTTTTGGAAATAAAAAAATTGATGATGGTTCAATTGAGTATGCTAAAGGAGTAAAAAGAGAACTTCAAATTGCATTATCAAAAGGGCTTTGGCCAATTCCGATTCACTATACTGGTTATATGGCTTCGGAATTATATAATTTCCTGCTAAGTGAATTCAAAAATTACGGCATCCAAGAACATTTTTTAAAAGAAGTAGGTGAACTTAAGTATTACAAAGGCGATGTGGCAAAATCCGTGTCAGAAATCATTACACTAATCAATAAAGTAGCAAACTAATGGGAAGAAAAGTTTTTGTTTCTTATAAGTATGGAGATACTCTAGTTAGAGATATGAAAAAAAGAGACTTGAAAATCGTTGGTGGAAACTTGAATTTCATTTCTAGACCCACGAGAGCCAGAGATTACGTCGACGAGCTTCAAAAGAAAATCGGAAAAGACAATATTAATCTAGGTGAAAAAGATGGGGAAAGTTTGAGGGATTTTTCAGATAATCACATTGAAACTCTTTTAAAACAAAGAATCAGACAATGCAGTGTAACAATTGTTCTTATTTCAAAAGGAATGCAAGAAATTTTGATACCTGAAGAAGACCAGTGGATTCCATGGGAAGTTTCTTACTCCTTAAGAGTTGTATCCATTGGTGAAAGAAGAAAACAGATGAATGCAGTCTTAGGAATAGTGATACCTGATGAAACAGGAACATATGCTTGGTATTACACAGAAAATCGAGCCTGTAACAGTGTTACTCATCAAACAAGTAAGTTATTTAAAATATTGAGAGATAACATGTTTAACATTATTGATAAAGAGATTAAGGAATGTAATGGTACAAAAATACATGTCAATAGTGAACCTTCATTTATAAAAACGGTAAAGTGGGATGACTTTATGAATAGCAATGATCATGATTTTTATATAGAAAGGGCAATTGAAATTAAGGATGATAAAAACAACTATGATGTTCATATAAATTTAGACTAATATGAGTTTTATAAATGAAACACAACTTAGAAGTCAGCGAAGATCTACAAAGACATATATGACTTTAAATGAAAGTCTAAGTGATTTTAAAAATGAGAGTTCCTCTTTTAAAACCAAAATTTTCCTATCACATAAGCATGATGAAAAGGAATTCCTAGAAGGTACAATTTCTCTTTTAAAAAATTATGGTGTAGAGGTATATGTAGATTGGTTGGATGAAGGAATGCCCAAATCAACTTCCAGTCAAACTGCTGTTAGGATAAAAGGAAAAATTAAAGAAAATCACAAGTTTATATTACTAGCAACTGAGGCAGCAATTAATTCCAAATGGTGTAACTGGGAGCTTGGTCTTGGTGATGCCGCCAAATATATTGATCGCATAGCCTTAATACCTGTCAAAAAAGATTATTCTGATTTTTCAGGAACAGAATACTTGGATATTTACCCTTATATATTCAACATCGATTACTATCAATATTTCAAAGGTGATTTTAGGACTCAGGGAACTTATGTAGTATATCCCTCAGTAAATGGTAATGATAAAGTTGTTCCAATTGCACAATGGTTGAGAAATAGATATTAATGAAATTCATTGAAGGATAATTGGAAAGCTAATGAGCGAACGCCAAAACATAGAATGGAAACAAAGTTGGCACGATGACTACCTAAAATGGGTATGTGGTTTTGCCAATGCCATTGGCGGCACTATTTATATTGGCAAAGATGATAAAGGCAATGTGGTTGATTTGCCGGATCATCAAAAGTTATTGGAAGATATCCCCAATAAAATCCGCAATACGATGGGCATTATCTGTGACATCAATTTGCAGCAAGAAGCCGGAAAGAAACTCATTGAAATAAAGGTAAACCCCTATTCGGTGCCCGTTTCGTTTCGGGGCAGATACTATTATCGCACTGGTAGTACCAAAATGGAATTGACAGGTGTAGAGCTCAATGAATTTTTGCTCAAAAAAGCGGGAAAAACTTGGGATGATGTTGTGGAGGAAGGAGCCTCAATAAAAGACATTGATGAAGCAAGTATCGCTAAATTCATATCTGATAGTCAAGAAAAGAGCAGAATACCAATCACTAAGGGGCTTTCGGTGCTTCAAATCCTGGAGAAGCTTCAACTTACCGAAGGGAAAAAATTGAAAAGGGCTGCTATTTTACTATTTGGTAAGAACCCCGGAAAGTTTTATCCCAATGTAGAAGTAAGAATTGGACGTTTTGGCGAAGACGCTACAGATTTGCGGTTTCAAGAAGTAATTGAAGGCAATCTGATTCAGATGTTGGATGAGGTTCAAACACAGCTTCATCATAAATTTTTAATCCGCCCGGTAGACTTTGTTGGGATGCAGCGGGTAGAAAAAGACGCATACCCCTTGGCCGCACTGCGGGAAATGCTGCTCAATGCCCTAGTGCACAGAACCTATATGGGGGCTCATATTCAATTGCGCGTATTTGACGATAGGCTGTCTATTTGGAATGAAGGGTTGCTTCCTCATGGCTTAAGTCTGGATGATTTAAAAAAAGAACACAACTCCCGTCCACGTAATCCAAAAATTGCCAAAGCCTGTTTTATGGCCGGTTATATCGAAACTTGGGGTCGAGGTACATTGAAAATTATAAATGCTTGTAAAGAAGCAGGTTTGCCTGAGCCTGAGATCAGGGAGATGAATGGCGGTATCGAAATCACACTGTTCAGTCGTTTGGTAGAAGAAGCTCAAAAGGGAACCCAAAGGGATGTTCCTACCACGCAAGTCACCACGCAAGTCACCACGCAAGTCACCACGCAAGTCAGAAATTTGCTTGAGGTGTTTGAAGGTACACATAACCGTCAGGAACTACAGGAGAAACTTGGTTTGGCTAACAGAGAGCATTTCCGAAAAGCTTATTTACAACCTGCCATTGATCTGGAATTTGTTGCATTAACCATACCCGAAAAGCCCAAAAGCAGCAAACAGCGATACATATTAACAGAAAGAGGGAAAAACGTATTGAGCCAATGAAATTTACTGAAGGAAAATTGGAAAGTGCTTTTACCGAGTTGTTGGGGATAGAAGGATATTCCCACCATTTGGGTTTTACCCTTATCCGTCAGCCAGACGAAGTATTGATAGAAGAAGATTTGATAAGCTTTCTTTTGGAACAATACAGTAGTTATGGCATCACGGTAAACGAAACCAAATCCATTGTTCTTCAACTCAAATCCCTACCCGCTTCTGATCTTTATGAAAGCAATAAAACTTTTTTGAGGATGCTTTCCGATGGTTTTATTCTTAAAAGAGAAGACCGCAGCCAAAAGGACATTTATATTCAACTGATTGATTACAGCGGATTGGACAATCAGCGCCAACCTGATGAAAGTGACCTGATAACCATAGCCGGTGAGGATGAAGTAAGGAACTTTAGCTATGATGAAAGAACCCCTTATTATAAGGATAACAACATTTATAAGTTTGTCACCCAATTTGAAATCATCGGTACAGAAAAACGCATACCGGATGGTATTGTCTATGTAAATGGTTTACCACTTGTGGTTATCGAATTTAAAAGTGCCATCAGAGAAGAAACCACCATCTATGATGCTTTCAAACAACTGACTGTTCGTTACCGAAGAGATATTCCTGAGCTTTTTAAATACAATGCCTTTTGTGTTATCAGTGATGGGGTAAACAACAAGGCCGGTTCGTTCTTTGCCCCTTATGAGTTTTTCTATGCGTGGCGTAGGATTGCCGGATTGGCCAAGGAGGTTGATGGGATTGACAGTATGTACACGTTGATTCAAGGGATGTTTGATAAGATCCGTTTCCGGGATATCCTCCGCAACTTTATTTACATTCCTGACAGCTCCAAAAAAAACGAGAAGATTGTCTGCCGCTATCCGCAGTATTATGCTGCAAGGGCGTTGTATGATCACATAAAATTGGCTCAAAAACCCAATGGGACAGGAAAGGGTGGGACCTATTTTGGAGCCACAGGCTGTGGCAAGAGTTTTACCATGCTCTATCTCACGAGGTTGTTGATGAAAAGTGAATATTTCGAAAGTCCTACCATCGTATTGATTACCGACCGCACCGACTTGGACGACCAACTTTCAGGACAGTTTACTAATGCCAAGAAGTTCGTAGGGGATAATACCATTGTAAGTGTGGAGAGTCGTGCCAACCTAAGGGAACTGCTGGAAGGCAGGCAGAGTGGAGGCGTTTTTTTAACTACGATCCACAAGTTCACCGAGGATACCGAATTGCTGACTGACCGAACAAACGTGATCTGCATATCGGACGAGGCACACCGCAGTCAGGTCAATCTGGACCAGAAAGTTAAAGTAACAGACAAAGGCGTAACCAAGACTTTTGGCTTTGCCAAGTATTTACATGATTCATTGCCCAATGCCACCTTTGTAGGATTTACAGGAACACCTATAGATGCCACGCTTGATGTGTTTGGAAAGGTGGTGGATGCTTATACCATGACCGAATCGGTGAAGGATGAAATCACCGTTAGGATCGTCTACGAAGGAAGGGCGGCCAAGGTATTGTTGAACAATTCCAAATTGAAAGAGATTGAGGACTATTATGCCAAATGTGCGGAAATTGGGAGCAATGAAAATCAGATTGAACAAAGCAAAAAAGAAATGGCACAGATGTATGCCATTATCGGTGACCCTGACCGGTTGAAAGCAGTTGCCGAAGATTTTGTAACCCACTATGTGAACAGGGTTTCGGAGGGTTCGACTGTCAAAGGCAAAGCCATGTTTGTGTGCAGTACCCGGGAAATCGCCTATGAGCTGTATAAAAATATCATTGCCTTGCGGCCGGAGTGGAATGAAATCCGGGCAGCGGCAGAGGGAGAAGTTCTTAACGATAAGGACCTGAGAGAACTGAAACCCATAGAGCGCATAAAAATGATCATGACCCGGGGCAAAGATGATGAGGCGGATTTTTATAACCTACTTGGCACCTCCGATCACCGCAAGGAATTGGACCGGCAATTCAAAAATGAAAAGTCCAATTTCAAAATAGCCATCGTGGTGGATATGTGGCTGACGGGATTTGACGTGCCGTTTTTGGATAGTATCTATATTGATAAACCGATTCAGAGGCACAATCTGATTCAGACCATATCAAGGGTAAACCGCAAATTTGAAGGAAAAAACAAGGGATTGGTGGTGGATTATATTGGCATCAAAAAGCAAATGAATCTGGCATTGAAGCAATACAGTGAAGGTGATAAGGACAACTTTGAGGACATTGCTGAATCCATCATCATTGTAAGGAACCACTTAGACCTATTGGCCAAAATTTTCCACAACTTCGACAACTCCAAGTATTTCCATGGAACGACCATTCAGCAACTGAATACTTTGAATATGGCTGCCGAATATGTCCAGAAAACCAAAGAATTTGAAACCAGGTTTATGGGCTTGGTGAAGCGGTTGAAAGCTGCTTATGATATCTGTGCAGGAAGTGAACAGTTGACGCAGGTAGAAAGAGATTATACCCATTTCTATTTGGCTGTGAGGTCCATAGTTTTCAAGCTTACTAAAGGCAACGCACCTGATACTGCCCAAATGAATGCAAAGGTTCGGGAAATGATCAAAGATGCCCTTCAAAGTGATGGTGTGGAGGAAATATTCAAACTCGGTAATCAGGAAGAAACAAAGCAGGATATTTTTGATGAAGATTATTTGGCGAAGATTGACAAAATCAAATTGCCGAATACAAAAATCAAATTGCTTCAGCAGTTATTGGCCAAAGTTATTGCAGAAATCAAAAAAGTAAACCGGGTCAAAGGGATTGACTTCAGCAAAAAAATGCAGGATTTGGTAGAACGCTATAACCAACGTGACGAAAGCGATATTTTGAGAAGTGAAGTCTATGAGGAAATGGCCGAGGCACTTACCAATATGATTTGGGAAGTTCATAGGGAGTTCTCGGCTGGAGATGTTTTGGGAATTGACTTTGAGGAAAAGGCATTTTACGATATTCTGAAGGAATTGTGTGTGAAATATGACTTCAACTATCCTGAAGATAAACTGATAGAACTGGCTAAGGCAGTGAAAGACCTTGTAGATGGGCAGGCCAAGTTCCCGGATTGGAATAAAAGGGACGATATTAAATCTGCTTTGAAGGTAGGCCTGATTTTATTGCTGGATGAGTTTGGCTACCCCCCTGTAGAGCGAGATGAAGTGTACGTTGAGATTTTTGAGCAGGCAGAGAATTTTAAGAAGAATCAGGGGAGGTGAGAAGTGGGGAGATGGATTTGATTTTTTTTATCGGAAATAAACACCTCCTCAATATATTTTGAATCTTATTGTTTTTGTAATTAACCTCATTAATTTAAAATAATTAACAATTATGGATGTGATCAATGTAAAGTCAACATTGAAACAAAGAGAGTCACAGATCAATGTGTAATTGAATAAGATTCTTAATTCCAATCCTGATCCATTTCCATTTATAAGGATCAATAAAGCTAGTAAAACTGATTGCCATGATCCGTGCATGTCAGGAATATCGGGTCAGATAGCCACTTGTTGGAAGTGATGTATAAATTGTTTTTCATGAGCTTTTCAGATTTGGCCTTTATATGCCGTATCGGATTTTGTGAGGGAAGGATGAACTACCTTTGGTTAGTCCTTTGACTCGATCCTTTTTCGGTATTTCAAATCAATTCCTTTATATTAGTTTCATTATGATTCTTTCGCCAGGAAGCAATAGATTCGCCAGGAAGCAATAGAAAGGAAATAAAATTCAAATATGAAGTCTATGAAGAAAGCGGGGTTGGGGAGTATTGGATCATATATCCCGACGAACAGACAGTCCTCACCTATACATTGGAAAAAGGGAAATACGTTCTCCAGACATTTTACATCGGGTAATATCTTGGACTACAAAATTATTTCCTGATTCCACCTGGAATTGGAGTACGTTTTCAGAGATTTGGACTAAAGTGAATATTTTAAAAAATATCTGATGAAAAATTATAACTTAAAAATATTATTGTTTTTTACCTGTTTATTAATCAGTTCAGAGGGGGTTACCCAATCAGAATCCTCCAAACCAAAGCCCAATATCCTGCTTATTTTTACAGATGATCAGGGATACCATGATGTGTCTTATTATGGAACGAAGGACATTCAGACGCCACACATTGACGCTTTACGGAATGAAGGTATGAGAATGGATTATTTTTATGCAAATTCTCCTGTCTGTGCGCCTTCTAGGGCCTCGCTGATGTCAGGCCGATATCCGGATCATGTTGGAGTTCCGGGCTTGATAAGATCTACCCCTGAAAACAGCTGGGGATATTTGGATCCTCGCACGGTGCTAATGCCGGCCATGCTTAAAACTGCGGGGTACCATACCGCGCATATCGGAAAATGGAATTTGGGATTTGAAAGTCCCAATCTACCGAATGAACACGGTTTTGACCATTTTCATGGGTGGTTGGAAGACATGATGGAGGATTACTGGATCCATAGGAGGCACGGAAGAAACTATATGCGTCTAAATAAGGAAATAATTGACCCGGAAGGTCATGCCACAGATCTGTTTTCACAATGGTCAGTAGATTATATCAAGGAAATGGGAAAAAGTGACGATCCTTTTTTTCTTTATTTGGCCTATAATGCACCTCATTTTCCGGTTCAACCACCTGAGGAGTGGCTGGTAAAAGTAAAAAACAGAGAGCCCGATATTAGCGATAAAAGGGCTGCTTTGGTAGCTTTTATAGAACATTTGGATGATGGTATCGGTAAAGTGGTGAAGGCATTGAAGGAAAGCGGTCAGTATGAAAATACACTCATCATCTTTACCGGTGACAATGGGGGACATCTACCCGATTTAGCCAATAATGGCCCTTTAAGAGATGGCAAACAAAGCATGTACGAGGGTGGGTTAAGGGTTCCTACTGTTATTTCCTGGCCCGGAAAAATTAAGCCGGGAACCATTTCTGACCAGGTGAACCTGTCCATGGACATTTTTCCCACCCTTGCTGAGGTGGCAGGAGTAGATCTAAATCATGAGGTAAATGGCAGAAGTTTTTTACCGACCCTAATGGGGCAAACTATGGAGGAAATAGGAAGACCGCTGTATTTTGTAAGGAGAGAAGGAGGGACGCGATATGGGGGTAAAGCTTACCATGCCCTTCGATTGGGTGATTGGAAATTGCTTCAAAACAGCCCTTACCAGCCCATGGAACTTTATAACCTTAAGGAGGATCCTAGGGAGGAAAATAATATTATAGACCAAAATCAAAAAATCTATCAAAAACTAAATAATTTATTGATGTCCTATATCCAGGAGGGTGGGAAAACACCCTGGCAACGTCCGGATTGACCAAATAAACCTTTAAGAATTTAAAAAACATCAATGAACATTTCCAACTCGAAATCCTTTTATTTATTTGCTTTCAAGCGGATGTATAGGGCGGCCAAGTAGCGAGTGATGATTTCCATATAATTTTTTAAATTTCAGCCATGTAATTATCCGGGCTTTTTTAATATCTCAGATTTTTTTTTGATTGAGTTTATTGTTTTGAAATCAAACCCTCTTCACCTTCAGCGAAGTCCCCTCCGTACTGATTACTTTAATTTTCTCACCTTTATCAATAAACTCCCCTCTGGAATAAGCATCATAGACTTCATCTTCAATTATGATTTTCCCACTGGGCATCAATCGGGTGTGGGTGATTCCTTCTTTATCCAGAAGACTATCCGAATAGGAAGTTGAAGTATATCCTTCGGTGCTTTGCTGGGTGGTTGCCAAAGCAATGGAACTGAAAGCCTTCCATTGATTGACTTTAGGGGCAAAAATAAATATGATGGATATGGCTGCAATGGCAGCCAAGATAACTGTCAATAAAGCTGCAAATAAATCGCCTGAAGGAACAAAAGTAAAATCAAAGGCATCATTCGGGATCATTCCCAATGTAAGCCCTGTAAGGATTCCTACAATCCCTAAAATTCCGAAAATCCCAAATCCGGGAATTACAAAGATTTCCACTAACAGGAGAATACAGCCTACGACAAAAACAGCGATTTCCCAATTTTGGGCCAAGCCGGTGAGGTAGTAAGGAATAAAATAAAGAACAATTGCGGTCAAAGAAGCAGCTAAAGGGAACCCAACTCCCGGTGTTTGGATTTCAAAGTAAATTCCCGCAAAAATGACCAGAATCAAAAATCCACTGACAGCTGGATTAAGAAAGAACGCAATGACTTTTTCAACTCCTGAGGTTTCGTAAGTTAGCATCTCGAAATCATCAATACCTTGTTTTTCAATTACTTCAGTCACTGAATTGACCTCCCCTTCACAAAAACCATTCGTAATGGCCTCAGATACAGAAAATGTAATGACCGTTCCTTTTTCGCTGATGCCTTCTATTTCCAGATTTTGGTCGACCATAGCTTCTGCAATTTTTGGATCCCTTCCTTTGGCTTCAGCAGTGCTCCGCATGATGGAACGCATGTAGGATTGGTATTTGTCAGGAGCGGCTTCACCGCCTCCGCCCATCACCACGGTGGCGGCACCAATACTTGCGCCGGGAGCCATGTAAATACTGTCACAGGCAATAGAAATCAATGCCCCTGCAGAAGCAGCATCTTTGTTGATCCAAACATGGATAGGGGTTTTTGTTTCGAGTATCATGGTCCTAATATCATCTGCATCATCGACAGCACCTCCGTAAGTATCCATTTCGATAACGATCATATCCGCTCCTTTAACTCTTGCATCTTCCAAGGCAAGTTTGACCTTTCTGTTCATTCTTGGATCAATATTGTCATCAATTTCGAAAGTATATACTTTTTGTTTGGTAGTTGATAAGGAATCCTGTTGAAAAGAAAAGGAAATCTGAGGCAGGGAAAGCAATAATACTGCTAGGAGAAAAACGTATTTCATAAGGTAATCTGTTTAAGTGATGAATATACCAAATATTCCCATATCTGCCATAAGAACTAATTTTATCAATGGTATGTGAGAGTAAATTTTTTTGGTTTATTTTGGCGGAAAAACCAATTAATTATGAGTAAAAGAATTTATTTATCTTTTTGGATAATCTTGATATCCACCTCGTTTTCAATGCTGAATGGTCAGACGGATCGCTGGCAGCAAAAGGTGAAATATGAAATGAATGTGGAAATGGATGTCAATAGTAATTTATTTCAGGGAACCCAAAAACTACATTATACCAATAATTCTCCCGATACCTTGGTAAGGGCCTTTTATCATCTGTATTTCAATGCCTTTCAGCCAAACAGCATGATGGATGTGAGGTCCCGTACTATTTCAGATCCGGACAGAAGGGTGTTGGACAGAATTCAAAATTTAACTCCTGAAGAAATAGGCTTTTTAAAAGTCAAAACCCTGAGCATGAACGGGAAGAAAGTGGTTTTTGAACATGTGGAATCTATCCTTGAGGTGGATTTGAAA
The DNA here is from genome assembly GCF_900176595.1 of Aquiflexum balticum DSM 16537. Lineage (GTDB taxonomy): Bacteria > Bacteroidota > Bacteroidia > Cytophagales > Cyclobacteriaceae > Aquiflexum > Aquiflexum balticum. The sequence continues at coordinate 5,181,870 of NZ_LT838813.1, read as the reverse complement.
GAGCCTATTCTGCCCGGTCAGACCGTTGTTTTTGATATGGAGTTTGAAGGTCAGGTTCCCTTGCAGGTAAGAAGATCGGGAAGAGATAATGCTGAAGGAATTCGCTATTCTATGGCTCAATGGTATCCTAAAATGGCTGCATATGATGTCAGGGGCTGGCATTCCAATCCTTATATCGGGAGGGAATTTTATGGAAATTTCGGGGATTTTGATGTAAAAATTACAATAGATAAATCATATATCCTTGGAGGTACCGGCTACCTGCAAAATGCAAATGAAATCGGGCATGGATATGAAGATGATGGTGTTAAGGTTCCGAATCCAAAAGGAAAGAATTTGACCTGGCATTTTATTGCGCCCCATGTTCATGATTTTATGTGGGCAGCAGATCCCAAATATACCCACGAAAAAGTAAAAATGCCGAATGGTCCGATGGTTCATTTTTTGTATGTAAAAAATGAGAAAACAGAAGAAAACTGGTCGAAACTCAAGGGATATACCACAGATGCCATTCAGTACATGAGTGATAATTTCGGAAAATATCCTTATGATCAGTATTCTGTTGTGCAGGGTGGGGATGGTGGAATGGAATATCCTATGTCCACTCTTATTACGGGTCACCGAAACCTGAGAAGCTTGGTAGGTGTAACGGTACATGAACTCATACACAGCTGGTATTATGGTGTTTTGGGATTCAATGAGTCCTCAGAACCTTGGTTGGACGAAGGTTTTACTACTTGGGGTACAAGTGTAGTAATGGATGCTGTATTTGATAAGAACCCGAATTTTATTCAGGATGGTAGCTATAAATCTTATTTCAGGTTAGCAAAAGCAGGATATGAAGAACCTCTGAGCACTCATGCTGATCATTATAATCTAAATTCTGCCTACGGACCGGGAACATATAACAAAGGTGCTGTATTTGTAGAGCAACTCGCTTATGTGATCGGGAAAGAGAATTTTGATAAGGCCATGTTGAGATTATGGAATGATTGGCAATTCAAACACCCTAATGGAAATGATGTGATCCGGGTGATGGAAAAAGTCAGCGGGTTGGAATTGGACTGGTATTACGATTACTTTATCGCTTCCACAAAAACCATTGACTACGGTGTGAACAGTGTTGAAGCAGCTGGTGATAATACCAAAATTACCCTAGAAAGATTTGGACTGATGCCAATGCCAATAGATATGGTAGTCACTTATGTGGATGGTTCTCAGGAAATGATTTATTTGCCCTTGGTCATTCAGAGAGGTAGCAAGCCTGAAGAAGCTGGAATGCCTAAGCGAGTAGCAACTCAAAAATGGCCTTGGACCAACTACTCGACTGAAGTAAATGTTGGAAGACCTCTTTCAGAAATTAAAAGTGTAGAAATAGATCCTAGTTTGAGATTGGCAGATATCAATAGAGAAAACAACCGGATAGAGGTATCTACCTTAATGCCAAAGAAATAATTAAAACCCTTCAGCCAAAAAACATTTAGGTTGAAGGGTTTAATAAAATCAAAAAAGGTGTTCCTGAGAACACCTTTTATTTTGATAGATTATTATCCCTCATTTTTTTTATCCTGAACTTCCTTACGGATGTCCTGTGCCAAGTTCTTAAGATCCTGCATCCCTTTTCTTACTCTGGTTCCTGCAGCTTGATTGCCTTTGTCATAGAATTTTTCAAAGTCTGCTTCCAAACCTAAGATAAGATCTTTTATTTCGTTAAATCTGCTCATAGTAAAAGTTATTTTTATTGGTTGATGATAAGTTTAATTGTGCCGTCAATATAGCTAAAATGTTTATAAAACAACAGAATAACGGCTTTTTTTGATTTTTTTATTCTCCGAAAGATACAGCGAGTTCTGTGTTTTTGTAATAACCGCTTGTTAATTTCTCTTTAATGGCTTCAAAAGCTGCGATAGTTTCAGCCACATCTTCCATAGTATGAACCGCAGTAGGAATCAATCTCAGGATAATCATCCCTTTTGGAATAACGGGATAAATGACTACTGAACAGAAAATGTTATAAGTTTCTCTTAAATCCTTACTTAAAGTAGCTGCTTCTCCCACTGTACCATTGAGGACAACAGGTGTCACCGGTGAATTTGATTTTCCAATGCTGAATCCTTTTTCAATCAATCCTGATTTCAAAGCATTGACGATTTTCCATAGGTTATCTTTAAGTTCAGGCTGACTTCTGAGAAGCTCAAGACGTTTTAAAGCACCCTCTACGAATATCATCGGAAGAGATTTGGCAAATATCTGTGAGCGCATATTATATTTCAAAAACCGGATTACATTCGCGTCGCCTGCAATAAATGCACCTATTGAGGCCATGGATTTTGCAAATGTTGAAAAATACAAATCAACTTCGTTCTGAACACCTTGTTCTTCAGCTGTACCGGCACCGGTTTTCCCCATAGTCCCAAAACCATGGGCATCATCAACCAAGAGTCTGAATTGAAATTTCTCTTTCAGTTTGACAATTTCAGCCAACTTACCCTGATCTCCAGTCATGCCAAAAACTCCCTCAGTGATTACCAGAACGCCGCCGCCGTTTTCTTCAGCCAATTTAGTAGCTCTTTCTAATTGCTTTTCGCAGTTTTCAATATCATTATGTGGAAATACATATCGTTTTCCAATATGCATTCTTAAAGCATCTATAATACAAGCATGGCATTCACTGTCATATACTACCACATCTTTTCTGTCCAAAAGTGAATCGATCACAGACATGATGCCTTGATAGCCGTAATTGAGGAGGTAAGCACTTTCTTTTTCGACAAATTCCGCAAGTTCTCTTTCCAACTGCTCGTGAAGGTCAGTTTGCCCCGACATCATCCTTGCTCCCATGGGATATGCGGCACCCCATTTTGCAGCAGCGTCTGTATCTGCTTTCCTCACTTCAGGGTGATTGGCTAATCCCAGATAGTTGTTTAAACTCCAAGTAAGGACTTTTTTTCCTTTAAACATCATTCTAGGAGCGATTTCACCCTCTAATTTTGGAAATGTGAAATATCCCTCAGCAAGTTCAGAATGTTTGCCCAGCGGGCCCAAGTTGGTTTGTAATTTTGCGAATAAATCCAAAGCTATTACATTTAAGTTGTACATTTTGTTTACAGAATCTCAGTCTGTTAAACCGCGCAAAAATAACATAAATACTCCATCCGTGCAATTATACCTTTGCTGATTCAAATATTCTTTAAATACTCGCTTTATTTCATTTACTTCGCAGATTATGCTTTTTTAATGTTAAAATCCGAATATGCCAAAAATCAAAAAGCTCTTAGTAGCCAATAGAGGAGAAATAAGCCTCAGGATCATGAGGACAGCCCGGCAAATGGGTATCAAAACTGTTGCGGTGTACAGTGAAGCAGATCGAAATGCCCCGCATGTGAAGTTTGCTGATGAAGCAGTTTGCCTCGGTCCGCCGCCTTCCAATCAATCTTACCTCCATGCTGAAAAGATAATCGCGGCCTGTAAAAATCTTCAAGTGGATGCCATTCATCCCGGATATGGCTTCCTTTCCGAGAATGCGGTGTTTGCAAAAATGGTAACTGATGCAGGCATTATTTTCATCGGTCCATCACCGCAATCCATTGAGGTAATGGGGAGTAAATTGGCGGCAAAAAATGCAGTTTCCAAATACGATATCCCGATGGTTCCGGGTACAGATGAAGCGATTTCCGATATCCCCAAGGCAAAAATAAAAGCTGCTGAAATAGGATATCCCATATTGATCAAAGCAAGTGCCGGGGGTGGAGGGAAAGGCATGAGAATAGTAGAAAATGAGCAGGAGTTTGAAGAGCAGATGCACAGAGCAATTTCTGAAGCACAGTCTGCATTTGGTGATGGGGCTGTTTTCATCGAAAAGTATATCACTTCCCCAAAACATATTGAAATCCAGGTACTCGGAGATCAGCATGGCAATACGGTTTACCTTTTCGAAAGAGAATGTTCCATCCAAAGAAGACATCAAAAAGTAGTTGAAGAAGCACCATCCCCAGTGGTCTCAGAAAAGATGCGCCAGGCTATGGGCCAAGCTGCAGTCATGGTGGCAAAAGCCTGTAATTATTATGGTGCCGGAACAGTAGAATTCATAGTCGATGAACATCTTGATTTTTTCTTTTTGGAAATGAATACCCGGCTTCAGGTAGAGCATCCTGTGACTGAAATGATCACCGGTAAAGATTTAGTCAAAGAACAGATTTTGATAGCAGAAGGACTTCCCCTGTCTTTTTCTCAGGATGATTTAAAAATAAACGGTCATTCTTTGGAAATAAGAGTTTATGCCGAAGATCCCAAAAACAACTTTCTTCCTGATATAGGCAATCTTCAGACCTATATCCGCCCACATGGTCCCGGGATAAGGGTGGATGATGGATTTGAGCAGGGAATGGATATTCCTATTTATTATGACCCTATGATTGCCAAATTGATAGTACATGATGAAACAAGAGAAAAGGCCATCCAAAAAATGATCAATGCCATAGCCGATTATCAAATCACAGGAATTGAAACCACGCTGGCATTTTGCCGGTTTGTAATGGAGCATGAGTCATTCGTCAGTGGAAAATTCGACACTAAATTTGTCGAAAGATATTTTTCTCCCGAGAAGTTGGAAATCAAATGGACTGAGGAGGAGTTGACCCTTATTTCAGGGTTTGCTGTGGAGATTTTTGAGAAGAAAAAGAATGGTTTTAAAGGAGCAATAAGTAAAGATACTGCTTTGTCTCAGCGTACCAACTGGAAAAACAGACTAATCTGATGGCTGATATATTACCAATAAAAGGATGGAGGTATCATGAAAGATTTAAATCCAATCTGGATGAACTTACCTCCCCTTTGTTTGATGTAGTTTCCGAAAAACAAAGGCTCGCTTTGTATGAAAACCCGAATAACAGTATCCATGTTTCTGTTCCTTTGGGTGAAAATCCGGCCTTTAATGCCAAAATGGTTTTGGAAAAATGGAAATTCGAAAAAATAATCATACAAGACCAGCTTCCGGGTATTTATGTTTATTACCAGTATTTCAAATTTCCAGGTCAGACTAAAGAGTCCTGTAGAAAGGGTTTTATTGCCCAGATCAAAGCCCATGATTGGGATGAAAAGGTTGTTTTAAGACATGAAAATACCATTGTAAAGGCTGTTTCGGACAGGATAGAATTGCTGAAAAGTACGGAATTTCAGCCCAGCCCGACACATGGTTTGTATGAGGACCCCACCCAATTATTGGAGTCCTATATGGATGCAGCGATAAAAGACCCCATTTATGATCTAGAGGATTACCAAGGTGTAAGGGAGGTGTTGGGAGTTATCCAGGATGCCAGGATCATCAGGAAATTTTTAGAACTCATGAAAGACAAGGTGGTCATTTTGGCGGATGGACATCACCGGTATCAAAGTGCCATCACTTACAGAAAAGAAAAAAAAGAGGCCAATCCATCTCATACGGGGAATGAAGCTTATAATTACCATATGATGTATTTTACCAATGCGCTTTCAAAAGATTTGAAAATCCTGCCTACCCATAGGCTTTTTTTTGGTATTGAGATGTCAGAGGAAAAAATTCTGGAAAAGCTTGAGGGATTTTTTACTGTAAAAAAACTGAATGACGTCGATGAAATAGGGGAGCTCATCCTTCAAAAAAAATGGGCTTTTGGCTTGGTTTTCAAGGATAATGCATACAAAATAAGATTGATACCGGAGAAAATGACTGAATTCGGAATGGAGATTCCTGATGTTGTCAAAGAGGTGGAATTGATGGTTTTGCATTATTTTTTCATTGAAAAAGTATTGGGGATAGCATTTCAGGATCAAAGATTTTCGGACAATATCGAGTACGAAAGAAATATGAACAGATGTTTTGCCAAGGTGAATTCCGGTGAGGCTTCTTTTGCGGTCATTACCAAGGAAGTGGCTATGTCTCAGGTTTTAGATGTCTGCAAATCCGGCTTTACCATGCCTCAGAAATCAACCTATTTCTATCCCAAGACCGTATCGGGTTTGTTGTTTGCATCTGTAAATGAAGATGATTTCAAATTCCCCTATCAAGCTTTTCAGCCATGATCAATTTGGAAAACAGACAAGTCATTCTGGCTTCCAGATCCCCCAGAAGGAAAGAATTACTGGAAGGATTAGGGCTAAAGTTTGAGGTTCGGACAAAAGATACCGATGAAACTTACCCTTCCGAATTATCTGTTGAGGAAGTTGCAGGATACATTTCTGAGAAGAAAGCGAAGGCATTTAAGGGTGAAATTCTTGATGAAGAAGTTATCATTTCCTCGGATACCATTGTAGTCCTTGAAGGGTGTATTCTTGGAAAACCATCTGATCATGCTGAAGCGAAGGAGATGTTAAAAAAACTTTCCGGTAAATCGCATCAGGTTTTTACTGCCATTACCATCATGGATAATCAACACATTGAAACCCATACGGATGTAGCCAAGGTGTTTTTCAAGGAATTGACGGATGCAGATATTTCCTATTATGTTGACCGTTTTTCCCCCTTGGATAAGGCAGGTGCATATGGGATTCAGGAATGGATCGGATTTGTTGCTGTCGAAAGAATTGAAGGCTCTTTTTTCACAGTGATGGGGTTACCGGTCCACTTGGTGTATTCTAAATTAAGAAATTGGAGGTTATAAAAAAAAGCCCTCTCTTTCAAAAAAAGGGCTTTTTTGCTTTAAGTAGCCTAATATTATTTTGACTTTTCAGCTTCAGATTCCTTGATTTTTTTGACAGGATCATTATCTTTCAATTGCTTGCTGACTACAAAATAAGGACCTGAAATCAGTTCAGTACCTTCAGTGATTCCTTCCAGAACCTCAATATTGTCAAAATCTGAAATACCGGTTTTGATTTCCCTGATTTTTGCCCTCCCGTCTTCAACTATAAAAATCAATTCTTTCAATTTTGTAGTACGATCAGGTAAGGTGTCAGCTTGATCTTCTCTTGTGGTCACAGCCGAAAGTGGTACTGAAAGTACGTTGTCTTTTTTCTGTGTGATGATATCCACACTAGCAGTCATTCCAGGTCTGAAAGGATACTTATTTTTTTCTGTTATCAAGTCAGCATAAGATTCATTGATGATACGGATCTTCACTTCGAATTCTGTAACTGCATCAGGACTGGCTTTTACATTGGCAGAATTGGCGATGGAGGTCACTACACCCTTGAATTTTTCTCCTGAAAATGAATAAGAATCCACATCAATGATTGTAGTATCACCCAAACTGATTCTGACAATATCATTTTCATTTACATTTACCCTCACTTCCATCTTGTTCAGGTCTGCCAAGCGGAGCATTTCAGTTCCTGCCATCTGTTGTGTTCCTACCACCCTTTCTCCTTTTTCAACCAATAGTTGAGAAACAATTCCGTCTACTGGGGCATAGACATTTGTAAGCCTTAGATTTTCAGCAGCTTCGTTGACGGTGGCCTGAGCACTTTTTACTATGTATTCAGCTGCCAAAACCGACTGCTTAGCAGCATCAAGGTCATTTTGCGCGGTAAGAAATGTTGATTGTATCTGTTCCCAATCAGCATCAGAGATAACTTTGTCTTTGTAAAGGCCTTCATTTCTTTTGTATTCCAGTTCTGCTCTCACAAATTGCGCCTCAGCTCTTTTCAGATTTGCTTTGGACTGGGCTAAATTGGCCTGATTTTGATTTAAGTTTGCCCTTGATCTGTCGAGTGCCGAGATGAAGTTGTCAGGGCGGATTTTGACCAAAAGGTCTCCGATTTTGACAGAATCCCCTTCAATTACATTCAATTCAATAATTTCTCCCGCTACATCAGGACTCATCTTCACTTCGATTTCAGGCTCCACTACTCCTGAGGCACTTACTTTTTCAGTAATTGATACTTTTTTTGCAGTTGTTATTTCAACACCCACTTCTTTTTCTCCTCCAATCCACCCTTGGGATCTTCCGATAACAGCGAAAATGATGACAACTGCCAAAATTCCCAAAAGAATATAAATAAGCTTGTTTGATTTTTTCTTAGCCATGACTTTTTAAGGTGATATTATAGTTTAATAGGGTTTCCTAAATAAAAATCCAAAACTTTTACACGAAAGATATAAGTGTATTTGGATGTAATCAGATCTGCCTGGGCATTGAAGAAATTATTCTGCCCCAATTGGTAATCAGCAAAATTTATGGCTCCGGCATCGAATCTTTGTTGAGCTATACGAAAAGCTTCTTCCAGCGAAGCCACTCTTATCAGTGAAGCCTGATACGATTGTCTGGCAGCATATGCATTGGTATAGGCGGTTTCTATATCCTGCCTGAGTTGATTGTAGGTTTCGACTTCCTGAATCTGACTCAATCTTTTCTGTAATCGTGCTCTTTGCACGTTGGCCCGATTCCGCATATTAGATAAAATCGGTATGTTCAATTGAAATGAACCAGAATAGGAAAAGTTGTTTCCGATCTGAGTGGAGAAGTTGTCTCTTACACCCGCGAAATTTGGCTGATCGATATAGTTTGAAAATGCACTTCCGCCAACTCCCAAGGTTGGGAAATAACCTCCTTGGGCCAATTTGACACCAACTTCGGCACTTTCTACACCCAATTCAGCAGATTTGATTTCTGGCATTATTGTTAAGGCAGTTTCAAAAACTTCATCAACTTCCTTGTCGAGCATGGAATAATTCCCGGCATCCAATTCGGGGATAAGAACATTAAAATCGTCACTGAATGGGATTTGAAGCGCTTGGGCAAGATTGAGTTTTGAAATCCTTAGGGTATTTTCAGCATTGATGACCTCTAGCCTATTGGTTGCATACTGCGCCTGAATATCAAGTTTATTGGCCAAAGGAAGAGAACCTGCGTCCACTAATCTGGTGGTATTTTCCAATTGCGCCTCAGTGGTTTCCAATTGATTCTGAGCTATTTTTAATTGCTCGGAGTTGAATACTACATTGATGAAAAAATTTATCACATTCAGCGTAATGGTATTTTCAGTAGATAAGACATTGTACTGAGCCGCCTCAATATCTATTTTATTTTGCTGTATGGAGTTGGTAATCTGTTGCCCTGCAAAAATGGTAAAATTTGAATTTGAAAATAGGTTGACGTTTCCGATCCGGTTGTTTTCAAAGAGGTTGGTAACAGGGTTAATGGAACGGCCCCATCTATAACCGGTACTTGCACCGGTACTAAAAGTAGGAATTCTTTGACCTCTGTTCTCAATTAAATTTGCTTCCGCTATGCCAAGATTCGTCTGACTCCGTTGAAGGGTCAGGTTATTTTCCAAAGCAATTTCAATGCAGGTTTCCAGATCCAAAGCAGTAGGATCGAAATTTTGGGCATTTAATTCGATTTTTGTAAAAGCACTTAACAAAAATGTAATCAGTAATAATTTTTTCATTATTTATCTATTTCAGGAATATAAATCAGTTCTTTTATCCAGGTAAGGCTGTTTAAGTAATCTATGGTGGTCTTTCTGATTCCGCTATCCATCTCGATGATATGGCATGCGATATCATTTTTGCCCTTTCTGGATACTGACATGGTAGCAATATTTGTCTTTTCTTGTGCAATGACCGAGGAAATGAATGCAATGGCACCGGAAATATCATCAGCTTTAATGATCAAGGTATAGGATTGGGCTGAGAAATTCGATTTGAAACCGTCTACTGCTGCTATATTTATGATACCACCGCCAAGGCTTTCACCGATTACTTCCACCTCTCTTGAATCTTTTTTTAGGTTCAGTTTGATGGTATTTGGATGATAGACCGAGGCGTTACCTATTGATTTGAAAGTGTATTGAAGTCCCCTCTCTTTCGCAATGTCAAAAGAAAGTTTGATCCTTTCATCATCAGTTTTGAAATCCAATAAACCTGCAATGATAGCCTTGTCACTTCCATGGCCCTCATAAGTTCTTGCAAACGAATTGTAAAATGTGATAACAACTGAATCCGGAATTCCCCCCAAAACCCTTATGGCTGCCCTAGCTATTCTGACTACACCTGCTGTATGAGAAGAGGAAGGACCTATCATCACCGGACCGATCATATCAAAAATACTGCTCTTTGTTGCCATGTGACAAAATTCTTTTCAATTTGCGTGCTAAAGTAACAAGTATTTTGGAGTTGATATCTGTTTTTGCTATTCAAAATCAACTAAAAGCTAAAAATCTTTGATATTTTATAATTATTAACATCACCAAATTGTAACGAAAAAAACAAAATGTTCAATAATGAACAATTTAATGAACGATTTCAATACACTTTCATATTATAAACTGTCCGATGGGAAATGGCAGGATTGTGATAGTTCTTTTCATAATCGGGGGTTTCTTTATGGCGATGGTCTTTTTGAAACCATGGTTTTCAATAACGGAATTTTGTCTCATAGGGAGTTTCATGAGGATAGATTATGGAATGGCTGTGATGTTATTGGTTTGGATAAAACAAGCTTGACATCTCTGCTTGATATCCAAAACCTCCTTTTGGATAAATTCGGCAAGGAAACTTTATTGAGGATCAGGTGGAATGTTTTTAGGGGTGGGCAGGGTAAGTACACTCCTGAGACTGATGCTGCCAATGAAAGTCTACAGATTCAATCATTTCATTCGGCAACCCCAATTAAATCCAAGGCATACTTCAGTAAGAATATTAAAGTACCGAAAACAAACTGGAGTCATTGTAAAACCATGAACGCTTTGGTTTATGTGTTGGCCAATCTGGAACGGACTCAATTAGGAATGAACGAGGTGATCTTGACCAATACTGACGACATGATATCCGAAGCAGGTTCATCCAACATTTTCTGGGTAAAAGATCAGGTGTTTTTTACTCCATCTTTGAAGTGTTCCTGTATTGCAGGGGTAGGGAGAAGACTGATTATTGAAAAATTAAAGCATAACTCCCGTGAAATAGTGGAAGGGGAGTTTTCGCCAAAAGATTTATTGAATGCTGAAACTGTTTTTACAACAAATGTCACCGGGTTAAGTTTTATTGGACAGATTGAAGGTAAATCATTCCATACTTCTTTGGATCTTGATCTGACATTTTAAGAGATCAAATCACCGGCGCAATTTTTTTTGAATTGAACAAAGATCCATTGCCGAGAAAATTATCTATCGGCTAGAAACCATGATCCACCATTAAAAACTACTAAACTGCTACAGCTGCCTTGATATGTGGATGGGGATCGTAATTTACCAATTCAAAGTCTTCATAATTAAACTCAAAAATGTCCTTTACCTCCGGATTGATTTTCATGGTAGGGAGGGGCCTCAATTCACGGCTGAGTTGGAGATTTGCTTGCTCCAAGTGGTTGCTGTAAAGGTGTGCATCTCCAAAGGTGTGGATAAAATCCCCGGGTTCTAATCCACAGACCTGCGCCACCATCATGGTGAACAAAGCATAGGATGCGATATTAAATGGAACTCCCAAAAACACATCCGCGCTGCGCTGATAAAGTTGGCAGGATAGTTTTCCTTCAGCAACGTAAAACTGAAAAATAGTATGGCAGGGAGGAAGGGCCATATTATCCACATCTGCAACATTCCAAGCACTGACAATATGTCTTCTGCTATCGGGCTTGGTTTTGATCTGATGAATGAGGTTTTTGATCTGATCTATTTCACCACCTTTGCCGTCGGGCCAATGTCTCCATTGGTAGCCATAAACCGGTCCCAAGTCCCCATTTTCATCAGCCCACTCGTTCCATATACTGACTTTGTTGTCATTCAGGTATTTGATGTTACTATCACCTTTCAGAAACCAAAGCAGTTCAATGATGATGGAGCGTAAATGTAGTTTTTTGGTGGTTACAACAGGAAAGCCATCCTGAAGGTTGAACCGCATCTGATACCCAAAAACACTTAATGTGCCCGTACCGGTCCGGTCTTCTTTTTTCACACCATTGTCTAAAATATGCTGCATCAAGTCGTGATATTGCTTCATGATATAGGGGAGGGAATTGAAGCTGCCAAGATAGTAAGATAAGTAAAATTAGGAAAGCGGCTCATCATAAATTCCCAGGGTAATTTTCAAAAAAGTCAAAACAATTTCGATCCTTTCAGGTATCTTTCGGGAGTGTATGTTTGAAAAAAAGACGTCATTTTTGTTTTTGGGTATTGCTGTGTCTCTGACACTGGCTATCTTTTTTTTCCGGCCAAAGGTTGTTTTTGATTATGATTTTGAAAGTTTTTTCCCTCAGGACGATACGGAATTAAGCTTTTATCAAACATTCAGAAATGAATTTGAAAATGACAATGATTACCTTTTGATCGCTTTGGGAAACACTCCCGATATATTTGATCCGATATTTTTACAAAAAGCAGGTAACGCCAATTCTCTTATTCAAGACCTTCCCTTCGTGGAAAAAACAGTATCCCTGTTGGACTTAGAGGAGCCCATCATCAATGCATTTGGTATCCGGTATGATAGACTGCTTGATTGGAGTAATCCGGAACAACTGGCAGAATCAAGAAATGTGATTCATCAGTCGAAGGAGTTCAGGGGCAATTTGATCAGTCAGGATTCCAAATATCTGCTGCTTATCGTGAAAAATGAGCAAAGAATCAGCAAGGAGGATGGAGACCTACTCTATGCTTCCATTAAATCAATTCTGGAAGATTCAGGTATCGAGGATTATTATTCGGCCGGTAAAATCAAGGCTCAGGGCGAGTTTGTTTCCCTACTTCAAAAGGAATTTGCTTTTTTCCTTGGGGTTTCATTTCTATTGATTGTAATTCTTTTATACCTGATTTTCCGATCCTGGTGGGGAATTTTAGTTCCCGTTGTTGTTTTGGCTTTTGGGATTCTTTGGACTGTTTCGCTTTCACTTTATACCGGAAAGCCTTTGGATGTAATGACTGTGATGCAACCTACCATACTGTCTGTCATTGGTTTGGCAGCATTGGTGCATTTTTTCAATCATTATTTAAAGTTTTTGAGAAAAGGAGTCGAAAAGGACAAGGCCATTGAAAAAGCATTTTCAGAATTGGTTCTAGCGGTTTTTTTGACCTGTCTTACAACTGCCTTGGGATTTATTTCTCTGTATTTCACTAGTATTCCAAGTTTGAAATTATTTGGTTTATATACCGGAATCGGGGTGATTTTGATGTTTTGTGCGGTGGTAATGGTAGGGCCGGGTCTATTGTATTTCATCGCTCCTTCCACAACAGCTTCCCGTATGGATTTAGCTGAAAAATGGCATAAGGGAATGAGAAATCTTTTTCTTTGGACACTTTACAACCAAAGGCTTGTGGTCTTAATGTTTATTTTGGTTTCCGCTTTTTCGGTGTTTGCTGCCAGCCAAGTCAAGGTCAATGGCTATATTTTGGATAACCTTCCCCGGGACCATGAGCTTGTGGAAGAATTCAACTTTTTTGATAAAGTTTTTGGTGGTTCCAAACCTTTGGAATTTTATGTGGAGGCAGGAGACAAGACTGAGACGTTAATGGAATTGAAAACCCTTAAGGAATTGGATAAACTGGAACAATTTATTGCCAACCATTATTCCAGTGCGGCAATTCTTTCTCCGGTGACCTTGGTCAAAGGTCTGAATAAGGCCCAAAACTCAGGTAATCCCAAAGCTTATGCTATCCCAAGTCAAGGGCAGTGGTTGAGAATGCAGGATTTTATTGAGAAGGCTTCTGAATCGCTTCCTTCTAAGGTGATTTCCACGGATTATAAAAGAGGGAGAATATCTACAAGGACGGAAGATATGGGGAGCCTTAAATCCAAGGAGTTAAATAAGGACCTGAAAGTTTTTATTGAAAATGAAATTGACCCAGGACAATTGAAAGTTAAGTTGTCCGGAACTTCCCATTTGATCGATATCAGTCACGAAAGTGTCACCAAGCAGATGGGCAAAGGTTTTGGGATTGCTTTTGTAATTGTAGCAGTGATCATGGGCTTCTTGTTCAGGTCATGGAGAATGTCTTTGGTTGTATTGGTTCCGAATATCATCCCTTTACTTTGGCTATTTGGTTTGATGTGGATTTTGGGTGTAGAACTGAAACTTACCACTGCGATACTTTTTACCGTCGCATTCGGGATTGCTGTGGATGACAGTATACATTTTATGTCCAAATTGAGGCTTGAAATGTCCGAGGGAAAATCTTGGTTTTATGCTTTAAAAAGGACTTACCTTGAAACCGGAAAAGCAATCATTCTGAGCTCGGCTATTTTGGTTTCAGGATTCTCAGTCTTGACTTTAAGTGAATTCGGTGTTACCTATTACACTGGTTTGCTTATCAGTATGGCATTGATTTTCGCCTTATTGGCCGATTTGCTCTTGTTGCCGATACTATTGATACCTTTCAAAAACATCAAAAAAATCTCCGATTTTCAATCCTCAAGACCCTGATTGTCTTGTGCTTGAGATTGGTTTAATTTGAACACGGCGGAGATAGGGTAGTGGTCTGAATAATCGACTTCCCTGTGGGTTTTAAAGTGTTGAATATCAATGTTTTCATCATAAAAAATATTATCGATTCTCAGAAAGAACAAAACCTTATTATAGGTAAATCCAAAACCCCTTCCTGCTTTTTCAAAAGCATTGTTCATCTTGCTTCTTAAGGTAAAATAGGTGTAGCTGTAAGGAACGTCGTTAAAATCTCCCACAAGAATATTCTCGTAAGGGCTGTTTTCCATATGTTCCAAGAGTACTTCTAATTGAGAAGCCCTTGCCACCTGACCCCTTTTAAGTCTACCAAGTGTTTTTTTGTAATTATCCTTGATGCCATCGAGGTTATTCAGTTGTTCTGAAGGAATATTCATGGATTCCAGGTGGGCATTATAAATCCGGATGGTATCTTTTTCCACTTTTATATCCGCAAAAATAATCCCGTTGGTACTTCGGGAGTCCAAAACCACACCTTCATTGACTATTGGATATCTGCTGAAAATGACCATTCCAAAAGACCTCCGCCTTGGATTGCCCTGAATGATTTGATAAGAATAGTGATATCCCTCTTCCGTTCCCAATTGCTTGATGGTATTTCTGGATGGAGTGGTGACATCCTGGTAGAATTCCTGAAAACATTTAATGTCCGAAGGATTCTCTTTGAGCCATTTGATAAGGTTTTGCCCCACTGTTGACCTGTCTTCCCCATTTCTGCTATAGGAGAACATATGCACATTATAGCTTAAAACGGACAGACCTTCGGGGTTTTCGGGGACAGGGCGTACCTGAACTGTCACCCCTACAAATTTCCATCCCAAGATCAATGCGATTAAAGGTAGAATCACCAATTTTCTTTTTGAAAAGAGCAGAGCGAAAAACAGAAAGGCATTAATTACCAATAATAAGGGTATGGTCAGGGTAATTAACCCTACATAGGGAAAGTACTCAGGAGATATATATACGCTGAAAAATAGACCTAGAGATACCAAAAAAAAGAAAGAGGTGATGAATCTGACCATTGAAATCCGGAATTTGTGTCGAAAATATACCTAAATCGGCCCTAATCCAAATAGCCTTGGATTTCACCTCTTTCAAGGAAGTGGATAAGCACTATACAATACCTCGTTATTATTTGATCAAGATCAATTCCTCCTGTGGCGCAATCAAATACCTCGCACCATCCTTGGTTACTACGGCAGTTTCTTCCACTGACATGGTTTTGGTTCCACCTTGGGGAAGTTTCCAGGCGTGAAAACCATCAAAAGCAAAAAGCATCCCTTCTTTTAAGGGCTTCATCGCTGCAGGTCGGACGGAAGGGTCGGGCAGTAAACCTCCGCCAAGACTTGGACCAATATCATGGGCAACATAACCCACAGGATGTCCGGTACTCCACATGACGTATTCAGAGCCTCTCTCGGCCATCCAGTCTCTTTGGGCTTTATCCACCTGATAGCCCAAGACCCCGGGTTTCATGGCCTTCAATGCTATCCTGTTGCCGCCAATGGAGGATTCAAAATAAAACTGAACTGAATCAGGGGCGGATGTTTCCCCTTCCCTCAGTACATAGGCAAATCTTTGGATATCAGATACCCACATATCCCAAACCCTTATCCCAAAATCCGTTTGGATTACATCTCCGGGCATGATGACTCTATCGGTGGCATGGGAATGTCCCCGGTCAGGTCCGGAGTTGACATTTGGATTTTGATCGGGAGACCAACCATCTTTGACTCCATATTCTGCCATTTTATTTTTGAGGTATCTTGCAATATCGGCATCTGTACTTTTGCCGGGGATGACCTGTTGATAGGCCTCGTATTGCCATTTAGCAGTCAATTCAGCAGCTTTGGTCATAATCTCTACTTCAGAGGGCAGTTTGACAGAAAGCCATTCATAGACCAGGTCATCGGAAGACACCATCCGGTCAGCCTGATTGCCCAGAACTTCTTCAAGGGTTTTCCTTTGGGTATAGCTGAGACCGTCTGATAAGGCATTTTCGTACGAACTGTTAACAGCTATTTTTTTAAAATCCTTAGCAAGCAAAAACATGGATGCATCTGTAAGGGCAGAATTTCCTCTTTCCACAGGAATAACCTCATCATGGATTTTCAGGTCAGCCAGGGCAGTAGCTTCGCCAATGGGAGAATACACGACAGATTTTACCTGGTCATTTTCCAAAAAGAAAAGGAAGAGTGCCGTACCGCCTGCATTTTCTCCGCCTATATGGTGTGCAATGGGGTCATTGTTGTTTTCCCGACAAATAATGACCCAAGCATCCACACCGGCAGTTTTCATGGCTTCGGGAAGAAGTTTCTGAATTCTTTCTTTACGGATTTCCGGCCAGGGACTTGGACCCGAAAAAGGGTTATCGATGGTTTCAGTTTTGGTGGCTTCCTGTTGACAGGAAAAAAGTGTAAAAGCAGCTATCAGGACAAGAAGTCCGGTCTTAAATACTGTGAAATTAATTTTCATACTTGAGGGGTAATAGGGAGAAAGAAATAAAGCCTGAAAGTAAATAATATCCCATGAAAGATAAAATATTTTTCTTTAAATGGGGCCAATGGGATTTTTGGAATATGGAATGAGCTGTGGCGTGTTCTGGTTGCCGGGTAGTTCACAGCTTTTTATTAAATGATGAAATCTCCGACTAGTTGAAGTTTGGTGTTGGCCCTAAGCGTATTTTGTAACTACGCCTTTCTATCATGTTGAATTTGTAATTCAAGTTGCCAAGAATTACCTTTCGTTAGGCTGTTTGGTTACATTGTCCAATTGCAAATTGGAAAAGATAAAAGGGTATAATTGCAAACCCACCCAGTCCAGCATCAGACGTTTGACTTCATCCAGTGGGTTGAACTTCACTTCTGAACAAAGTGCTAAGGCGGACCAAAAACTTGAAAAGTCACCATCAGCATGGAATTCTGAACTTTTCTATCTAATTTTGTGTACCATATTGTGTACATAAAATTTAATATCATGTTAGTAATAAGCACTAGAGAATTCCGACAAAATCTCAAAAAATATCTAGATCTGATCGATAAGAATGAGCGAGTGATCATTCAGAGAGGGAAAGACAAGGTCTATGAAATTTCAAACGAAATAAAAAATGATCGATTATTTGATAACCCTGTCGTTCAGGAACGATTGGCCAAAAGCATTCAGTCTTATTCCGAGGGAAAAACAGTGAAGTTGTCTGATGAGCAATTGAAGGATCTCCTCGGTATATGACTTTTGAGATAGAATTTACAGTTGAGGCGTTGGAGGATATTCAGAAGTTGAAGAAAACAGGAAATCAGGCGATTTTAAAGAAGTTTTTTTCTTTAATTCAGGAACTAAAAGAACATCCTGAAACAGGTACAGGAAAACCGGAAAGGCTCAAATATTTTCAGCAAAATACTTGGTCAAGAAGGATAGATAAAAAGCACAGGCTTGTTTATTTGATTGATGGGACCAAAATCGTGGTGACTATTTTAGGAGCCTATGGCCATTATGGTGATAAATAAAAATGTCTCCAAAAAAATGAAAATTAAGGGAAGTCTCTGAAAAAATCACTTGCAATCTGATTTGAGAGCCTATCAAGATTTTTGATGCAGAAAAGATAAAAAATGAGATAGGGACAGGAACTGACAGGGATCGGGTATCAATATCCGCCGATTAAAGCGAATGATTACTCCCACTAGGAGTAGAATGACGTAACCTCTAAGCGTAGTTTGTAACTACGCTTTTCTATAATGTTGAATTTATAATTCAATTCGCCAAGAATTACCTTTCGTTAGGTTGTTTGGTTGAATTGTCCAATTTGCAAATTGGAATATATAAGAGGGTGTAATTGCAAATTCATATCTTTAAACTGAACCAAAAAACAGAATAAAGGTGTAGCCTGATTTGCAAATTAAGTACAGCAATGCTGATACTGCGGTGTAGGGATCACACCTTTATTTTTTCCTCTTCGAATCTGAATAGTACCCAGGCATGAAGAACTCCTTCAATGCTCCATAACGATGAGTTAAGAACAAGAGGGGATACTGTTTTTATAAACCTTCTATCCTATGTTAAAATATTCTGTCGGACTGGATGTTTCTAGTAAATCTATCAATGGCTGCTTATCTTCCATAGATAAAGGTCAAAAAGTAACGGTGAAATCCACCCAGACTTTCCCAAATTCAAAAACCGGTTTTAAATCGATGGATTCTTGGATCAAAAAAAACCGAAAGGATGAAAACGTCCCTTTGGTAATCTGTATGGAAGCTACGGGGAATTACCATGAAACCTGTGCTTTGTACCTGTTTGAAAAGGGCTATTCTGTATCTGTGGTTTTGCCTACCAAGGCGAAAAACTATCTTCGCTCACTTGGAAATAAATCTAAAAACGACACGATCGATGCCCGGGGATTGGCTCAGATGGGAGCCGAGCAATGCCTGTCTCCCTGGTCGCCGTTTGGCAGGTTTTTCTATGAACTCCGTTCCCTGACCAGGCATCACCAGAGCCTGCAGGAACAAAAGACAGCTTCAAGAAATCAGCTCCATGCCATTAAAAACGGCATGTATTCTTCCAAGGCAGTTGAAAAGCAGTTGGAAAACATGATCAAACTGATCGATAAACAGCTAGAACAGCTTGAATCCACAATCAAAAACCACCTCCAATCCAAGGCAGAAGTATGGGGCAAGGTCGGGAATATCTGTTCGATCAAAGGAGTGGGTATCCTTACAGCGGCAATAGTTTTGGCCGAAACCAACGGCTTTGAACTTTTTGAAAACAACAAACAGCTGGTAAGCTATTGCGGATATGATGTCGTCGAAAACCAATCCGGAAAAACCAACGGAAAAACCAGGATCTCAAAAAAAGGAAACTCAAGGATAAGGCGCGCGATGTTCATGCCGGCATTCCAGACAATAACCTATCAGGTCAAACCTTTCTACAACTTATTCAACCGCACTTTCGAAAAGCATGGCTTGAAAATGAAAAGCTATGTGGCTGTCCAAAAGAAAATCCTAACTACCATCTATGCATTATGGAAAAACAATATGCCGTTTATTGAGGATTATCAACCCGAAATATCCAAAGAACAGGAGCTGGAGCTTCCCTCTCCGGTCAGCTTTGAAAAAGCTGAAAAAAATAGTGCCGATCAAGTCGGCACTACACAAGGTAAACATCCAAGTGAACGATCACTGTATGCTTCCTCTCCGGTATCGTAAAGGTAAAAAAAATTAAAATAATCTTGATTTTAAAGATAGTACCTACACCCAGTCCTAGCATTCATCGTTTGACTACGCCCAGAGGGGGGGAATGCAAGAAGTCAATTAGCAAATGATATTTTTAATTTAAGAAAGCATATAAATGCTCCAAATTCAAATTTACAACAGCTTATTCAATTGAATAAAGAAACTTACCCAATACCATATATTAAGAAACCATAAAGTGCATGAAATCTGATGAATTTATAAAGAAAATTAAAATAACAGTTTCTAAGGGGGCGATAAGTGATGTTTTGGATAATCTTGAATCTCCTGCAGGAAGGAACCCCGAAAAAGAGTTATTAGAAATTTCTAAATGGTATAATAACTTGAATCAAAAAGATAAGTTTTTTGTTGAAAAAGTGATTGGGATGAGCGTAGATACTAGTGTGTTTGGGTTTTTATGTGTACTTGACGAAGTTAGGGCTATTGAAAATTCACCAAATAAAGGAAGCCTCAAGCTGTATTATTCTAAAGATGAAACCAATACTCTATTAAATAATCATAACGAGGAATATCTTCATGACCTATACAACTCTTTGTAAATGTTTAAAATTGAAAATTAAACCTATTACCAATTAGGACTTTGATTAAGAATTATGTGGAATTTATGGTCAATATAAAAGACTATCCTTTATTTATTCCTCCTAAAGAGGTCAATTCTAAGAAGCCGAGAGAATGGAGTTATACAGAGGCAAAAGTGTACTTTGATTGGTTTATGTCTGTAAAAGATGACAGGGTTGAGTACCTGCTCACTGTCCTTGATGAAGACCTTACCTGTGATAATGAAAAATCCTTAAAAAGGATAGGGCAAAAAGTTTTTGACCTTTTGCACAAAGAACCCTTTTCAACAGATGAATCGTCAGGAAAGGTGATAACCAATAAAGGGTTGGCCCTTGCTGCAGATATATCATTGTAGGTTTCAAAATTGATTATTAATAATCATCCGGGACCCAAATAGGGTATCGTTAGAACCCCCAAACGTGATTTGTTTTTTCATTTGCCAGTTATATTTAATTTTCCAAAACTGGGGCATTTAGAGTTGATTGGTGGATCAATATTTAATTCAAAAGCTATTTTGAGAGGGGAAGAAACTTATGATGTTTGGTGAAGAATGTTTAAATATGCCGACGATATTTTGAAGAACAAAAAATAGAACAAAAGCCCGGCAAGTCCGGGCTTTTTGCTTTTACAGCGCAGCGACATTTTTCTGGAAGAAGTCTTTGAATTTTTTGTTGGTGAGCATCTTGTCGATCAGCTTGAAGATGGTCTGTCTGTCCTAGTCCTCCAATTGCTGGATAAGCCTGAGCTGTTTGACGGCAGTTTTGTCCTCGATGACGACTTCGGAGGGGATATCCCCGTCATATGCAAGTATCTGGTCAATAGTCATGTTGAAGAGCTCTGCTGGCTAGTGGCGGTGCATCGGGAAATTATCTCTACGACAACAACGGGAACCAACGGGTCAACAAGGACAAACGGATTTCGGAGACCAAATTCAACCACCTGAACCTGCCCGAGGAGATAAGTTTCACCACAGGGGGCAAGATCAGGTTCGCATACGATGCGGAGGGCAATAAACTGACGCAGAAGGTATATAACAGCAGCGGATCTCTGACGAAGACACAGGATTACATCGGGGAGTATGTGTACCAAAACGGGGCTTTGGATTACCTTATCCACGAGGAGGAGGACCGAGCGTTAAAAAACAGTCCGGTGGACTGTTTTAGCGAGGGGGAAATGAAGTATTGGACACATGAAATCGAGCCTGACGAAATCGGTTCATGATTGTATGATTTTTTTTGCGAGATTCAATCTGACCTTTGAAAATTAAATTATAGACAGATTAAAACCATGCCATTGAGCTTTATCGACCGGAGATGATAGAAAGTAGGATGAATTATATTCATGAGAATCCTGTAAGGGCAGGCATTGTGGAAAAGCCTGAGGATTATCTATTTTCCAGTGCGAGAAATTATTCTGGGCTAAAAGGTCTGATAGAAGTGGATTATTGTTGAATTTGTGTGTTTTCCAATTGTAAATTGGAATTGATAGAAGGGTGTAGGTACTATCTTTAAAATCAAGATTATTTTAATTTTTTTTACCTTTACGATACCGGAGAGGAAGCATACAGTGATCGTTCACTTGGATGTTTACCTTGTGTAGTGCCGACTTGATCGGCACTATTTTTTTCAGCTTTTTCAAAGCTGACCGGAGAGGGAAGCTCCAGCTCCTGTTCTTTGGATATTTCGGGTTGATAATCCTCAATAAACGGCATATTGTTTTTCCATAATGCATAGATGGTAGTTAGGATTTTCTTTTGGACAGCCACATAGCTTTTCATTTTCAAGCCATGCTTTTCGAAAGTGCGGTTGAATAAGTTGTAGAAAGGTTTGACCTGATAGGTTATTGTCTGGAATGCCGGCATGAACATCGCGCGCCTTATCCTTGAGTTTCCTTTTTTTGAGATCCTGGTTTTTCCGTTGGTTTTTCCGGATTGGTTTTCGACGACATCATATCCGCAATAGCTTACCAGCTGTTTGTTGTTTTCAAAAAGTTCAAAGCCGTTGGTTTCGGCCAAAACTATTGCCGCTGTAAGGATACCCACTCCTTTGATCGAACAGATATTCCCGACCTTGCCCCATACTTCTGCCTTGGATTGGAGGTGGTTTTTGATTGTGGATTCAAGCTGTTCTAGCTGTTTATCGATCAGTTTGATCATGTTTTCCAACTGCTTTTCAACTGCCTTGGAAGAATACATGCCGTTTTTAATGGCATGGAGCTGATTTCTTGAAGCTGTCTTTTGTTCCTGCAGGCTCTGGTGATGCCTGGTCAGGGAACGGAGTTCATAGAAAAACCTGCCAAACGGCGACCAGGGAGACAGGCATTGCTCGGCTCCCATCTGAGCCAATCCCCGGGCATCGATCGTGTCGTTTTTAGATTTATTTCCAAGTGAGCGAAGATAGTTTTTCGCCTTGGTAGGCAAAACCACAGATACAGAATAGCCCTTTTCAAACAGGTACAAAGCACAGGTTTCATGGTAATTCCCCGTAGCTTCCATACAGATTACCAAAGGGACGTTTTCATCCTTTCGGTTTTTTTTGATCCAAGAATCCATCGATTTAAAACCGGTTTTTGAATTTGGGAAAGTCTGGGTGGATTTCACCGTTACTTTTTGACCTTTATCTATGGAAGATAAGCAGCCATTGATAGATTTACTAGAAACATCCAGTCCGACAGAATATTTTAACATAGGATAGAAGGTTTATAAAAACAGTATCCCCTCTTGTTCTTAACTCATCGTTATGGAGCATTGAAGGAGTTCTTCATGCCTGGGTACTATTCAGATTCGAAGAGGAAAAAATAAAGGTGTGATCCCTACACCGCAGTATCAGCATTGCTGTACTTAATTTGCAAATCAGGCTACACCTTTATTCTGTTTTTTGGTTCAGTTTAAAGATATGAGTTGCAAACTCACCCAGGTGCCGCCTAAGGCTTATACTACACTGAGAGGGGGGACCCCGGAAGCTTACCTGATGTATGCGTTATATGATAAAGACAGTAACCGATATGAGGTCGGCAAGAGAGTCCTCACAAGAAACGCAGCCAATCAACACGAAGAACTGGAAGAGAAGCTTGCGATCAAAAAAAATGGCTATATTGAGACCTTCGTAGTTAATGAGACTAGCCAGGACGTATGGTTTGACAATTTCAAAGTCCTTAGTCAGGGGTCGATTCTGGTGCAGGAGACCCATTATAGCCTGTCCCGATAGCGCTGCGTATCGGGAATCCTTGGGGATTGGAACTTAAAGGGATCGGGTATGAGTATGCCGGGGTGAAGAGGAATAAGTATCTCTACAACGGGAAAGAGCTAATAGAGGACAACGGTCTTCAATATTATGACTATGGGGCGAGGATGTATGATCCGGCGATAGGGAGATGGGGTGTAATAGATCCTCTTTCTGAGCAGATGCGAAGACATTCCCCTTACAATTATGCCTTCAACAATCCGATCAGGTTTATTGATCCTGATGGGATGGCTCCAGGGGATTTCCTTGATGAAAATGGAAATGTTATAGGTAAAGATGGCAAAAAAGATGATGAATTATATTTAGTAACCGATGCTACTGAAAGAGGAATTATTATGGCAAACAATTCAGTCGGGGAAACAACTCAACTAAATGAAATTTCTTCGGCAATTAGATTACCAAGTATTAATGTACGTCAAAAAATGGGGGATGCTGTTGATCGGTCAAATTTACCAAATGTCTCGGTAGGCGATACAAAGGGCGGATTTCATGAAGAAGGAGGTTCGTATGGAGTATCTAGAGGGAAAGAACTAGCTATTGAAGCCAAACCTGGATTGGCCAATATGGATATGAAATTAAATTCCAAAGCCCAAATTAACACAACTGACCCAGCAGACCCGAGTTCAGTTCCATCAGATTATAGAATTTCTGGAACTTACCATGTACATCCAAGTGGCACAAAAGATGGTAAAGGCTTTGAGCAATCACCCTCACCAGGGGACTATTCGGCAGCCAAAAATGTAGCTATTAAAGGGAGTGGGCCTCATTATGTCTTAGGTGCTGGTGTGAATAAAGTTTTTATCTATAATGCAACTCAGACTATTGGAACTCTACCATTAGACAAATTTAGAACTATAGGGAAAAAATGACTTAAAAATATGTTGTACAACCTTTTATTGTTTTGCATAATCCCATTTTCTATGATGTGTAAACATTCAAATGAAATGATACATAATGACGAAGATATAGATATTAAGATAACTTTTCAAATAGAAGACGTCGAAATTGAAATTTTATAACACATTTTCGATTGAATTTATTATAAATGACAAAATATATAAAGGAATTATTAAAGGTAATAATTTAACATTGCCAGTTTTTTGTGAGACGGTAGATTTTGTTCAAGTTTTATTCCAATTTGATGATCATATTCTTTATTTTCCCAAAGTCGATTTTGAATTAATAAGTTATCCTGAACAAATTAACTGGGTATTTATTGTTAAATATCCTCCATTTACAGAAACTAGAATAAAAAACCTAAATGTTCAAGAGCCTTTAAAAATTCATTATCTTCGATTTTCACCAAATGAAGGTACGGGAATCGAAATAATTGAACCAGTTTACGCAAAATAGTTACCTCTACAACGGAAAGGAACTGATTGAGGACAACGGTCTTCAATTATATGATTATGCCAAAGAATGTATGACCCGGCAATCGGTCGATTTAACCGCATAGACAGGTTTTCAGAAAAGTATTATGGATTATCTCCTTACCAATATGGAGCAAATAACCCAATAAAGTATATTGATATAAATGGGGACAGTATTGTTGTAAATACACAATTTGCTATACCAACTATATTTGGAGGGGTTAATGCCAATATATCCCTACACTACAACAACGGTACTTTTAATTTTCAAAATGGGGCAGAATATTCCGGGCCTGATCAATTTGTGAATAATGTAAAGTCCGGGCTAAATGAACTCGAAAAAAGTAACGCTGGTAATGAAATGATCAATACCTTAATATCAAGCACTGAAAAAATGTCAATTTCTGATTCTGAAAGCAATGGGTATAGTCCTAGTAAAAAAGAAGTTTCTTGGAATACTGAAAGTAAAAGTTTAATTCCAACTGAAATGGGACTTCAAAACCCAAAATCATTCATAAGCTTGGGGCATGAACTAGCCCATGCAGAAGACCATGTTAAGGGGACATTAAATACTTCAAGGACTTGGACTTCAAATAAATATCCACAAGCTGAGAAATATGCGACCCATCGAGAAAATCAAATTAGAGGTGAATTAGGATTGCCATTAAGGACTCACTATGGTTTGCAAAGATTAAGTTCCGGTTCTTTAATACCAGATAAACAATCCCAAATAATAAAAAATGGATTCAGTAATTTCTATCAAATGAAAGTAGGTCCAATTTATTTACCATACGTTTATTAAAAATGAAAATAAAGATGTATTCGACAATAATATTAATTTTTTTCTGTTCTTGTTGCTACCCATTGAAAATGAATAAAGGCGTAAGCAATATCCTAGAAAAACTTTATATTGATCAAAGAAAGCTTAATCCAACAATTGCGAAAAACCTTGATTATTCAAGAAGAATGGCAAATAATGAAAGTGATTTTAATGAACTGTTCAAAAGTGAATTTGATACCTTATGGTTGATAGAAAGAGTAGATGAAGTTGATTTAAGCACTTTCTCTTTTGCATGGACTTCAAACAGAGATGATGTTTTATTATTTAATGTTGATCATAATGGAGTTATTGTTAATAGGGAGAGATACAGCAATTTCAATGACCCTTTGATCACAGTAGTTGAAAAATTTGATACAGCTTCAATTAGTGGGAAAGAGAGTCCTCTGGGAGCTAAAAGAGTATTTATTAGCGGAATATCAAAGCAGGAAGTTAGGACCTTTTATTTTACAGATATAACTTATCCTGAAAATATTGTTGAATAATTAACTTTGGAGGCCCGAGATAAAAGTATAGGGGATTAAGGTGAACAGGTACCTCTACAACGGAAAGGAACTCATCGAGGACTTGAATCTTAATTTCTATGACCACGGGGCAAGAATGTACGACCCTGCTATAGGCAGGTGGAGTGTTGTTGATCCATTAGCAGACCATTCGAAGCAGATTGGAATGTCACCCTATTCTGGCATGTGGAATAACCCTATAAGATGGAATGACCCAGACGGTATGATGCCATGTTGTCCGGGAGGGGCAAGACCCGCTGTAAGAAGTTACGTAAGGGTAGCGAACGTATCTAACCTAAGAAGAACTGTTTCCCAGACAGCAAGGATGCACAATTCCGGTATTGCGACAATTGGCAGAAGTGAAGGGGCGCTTGTAAAGACACAAAGATTCCATACGAGTAGAGGGGGAGGGAGAAATATGTCCGGTTTTACATCGTCTGCTGGGCCGGCTGAAAATTTCGATAATACCCATACTTTTGGAAACCTTTGGGGCAATGCCACCAAATTAGCTGTCCAGATCTTAGATGATGCTAAGACCATAACAAAGGTTGAATCATTTGATGAGGTCGGTAAGTTTGAGGTTTCCATTGGCGCGGACTATTTTGTGGATGATTACAATACGACACAGGAGCTGGTGGGACTACAGGAACAATGGGAAAACGGCGTCAGGGAAAGAGCGAGGGGGGGATTGTCCGCAGAGGAGTTTTGGCAGCTTCCAATTGAAGAGCAAAGTATGAAAATGGGACTGTCCAGGGTATTGTCCGGCCCATCACCCCTGTCAGTGATAGAGAACATGTTAAAGGGGCAAAAGCCTGATGAGACAGAGAAAAGGAGGAACGATGTGGTTAGACCAGGTAATTAATCTTTTTAAGAAAAAACCCAAGTGTCCTGTTGGGAGCACAGACAGGGCTGTGCTGGATAATGTCTTTTCCCATCTAATCGAGGAGTTTGGAGAAGAGTTTGTTTTGGGTTCCAACGTTTATACTGATCCCAAGGAAATAACAGGGATGGGGCTTAGTGGAGATGAAACCT
The DNA here is from genome assembly GCF_900176595.1 of Aquiflexum balticum DSM 16537. Lineage (GTDB taxonomy): Bacteria > Bacteroidota > Bacteroidia > Cytophagales > Cyclobacteriaceae > Aquiflexum > Aquiflexum balticum. The sequence continues at coordinate 5,154,727 of NZ_LT838813.1, read as the reverse complement.
ATGCTCAAATACTGTTTCAAAAACTTGGGGCTATAATTGATGTGGACACAAGTATGGTGGAGCTGGGTCTGTTCAGCGACCCGGAGGATGTTGTGTTGGATTCAGGAGTTATCATGGTTTCAGAGGAAGGCAGTGAGCCTGCTTCCAGTAAGTTTACGGAATACTCTGATGGAAGTGTTGAAATATTGATCAACCATAAGTATTTAAATGATCCCAGTTGTTTGGTGGCGTCCATTGCGTTTGAATTGATCCGGCTGAAATCAAGGAGAGAGGGAAAGGAATTCTCAGAGGATGATGTTTCTATTGAGGTGGCACTTATTCTTTTTGGATTTGGAGTGTTCAATGCAAACAGCTCGGTTATTAAAATGAATACATGGTCAAGTGATTTAAGGGGCGGATGGAATATTAAAAAAGGGGCCAGCCAGCTTTCTCCTGATGCCCACGGTTATTTGCTTGCGTTGTACTCCTGCTATAGAGGTGAAAATAATCCTGATTGGGCTGATTCTTTGGAAAAGGAGGTAATGAAGTCCTTTTGTGAGAGTCTGAAATATCTAAAGTATAGGTCCGGGAATTAGTGAAAAGGCATGTATAAGAAACAAAACATCTTGTTTATATTCCCATTGGTACTTTCTGTTCTGTTTATTCTTTTAGGGGGTGTCATGATAGTTAAGGATCTGGCCGCTTATGGTGTGAATAGCAGAACGTTGAAATTGTCAGGTTTGGGCGGGCACCTTCTGATATTGATAGGGATTATTTTCTTGGTTGTTACCTATTACAGCTTATCTCCCTTTAGTTGGATCCGGAATATTGACTTCAATTTTTTCAACAGGAAAAGAAAAGAGAACGGGGATAAGAAAAAATGATTGATAGTATAATAGGTTCGGTTTTCTTCGAGTTTGTTGGAGCCTTGACAAAATGGGTCGTATATGCGGTGCTCCACAAAGTAAGGGGGAGAGAGGTTATAAGTTTTAAGGAAATGTGGGACGGAAGAAAAGGAAGCCAGAAATCGGAAATCATCATGCATGGTTTTTCAAATATCCTACTTGGCCTTATAGTGGTGGTTGGTCTTTTTGTTCTGGTTATAAAGTTGACCTGATGATACTATATTGAGATAATAAGCCTAGCGATGTTCGGGCTTTTGTGTTTTTATGCGCTGAGTGAGTTCTGGACCTGGCACTTGAACAGGAATGCGTCCATCAGGGCGAAGATGTGTTCCCTGTCCTCGGGTTGCAGTTTTTCGATGTCCTGCAGGCGTTTGACGGTTTTTTTGTCGAAGGAGCTGTTTACCCCCTCGCCGACCAGGTAGTCCAGGGATACGCCGAAGGCATCGACTATTTTTTTTGCCGCCTCGATGGAGGGGACGGCATCCCCACCTGGGTAAAGAGTGGCATAGGGGCTAGGTGTAGATTGCCCACTAAGCAAGGACAAACGTATTTCGGAGATCAAATTCAACCACCTGAACCTGCCCGAGAAGATAAGTTTCACCACGGGGGCAAGATCAGGCTCGCATACGATGCGGAGGGCAACAAACTGACGCAGAAGGTATATAACAGCAGCGGATCTCTGACGAAGGCACAGGATTACATCGGGGAAGTGGTGCTTGTGGACGGCGCTTTGGATTACCTGGTGCATGAGGAGGGGAGGATAGTATCCGAACCGGATGGTCTCCATAGTGAATTTTACGTAAAGGACCATCTTGGGAATGTGCGACAGGTACTGCGCAGCCCGAATATTCAGACCTTTATGGCCACCATGGAGATTCAGAATGCGGAAACTGAAGAGGTGGATTTTTCCATGGTATCGGCATCCAGACAGACAGAACCTGAGCATAATGTGACCGAAGGCGGCAACGAGGTTGCCTGGCTGAATGCAGACCGGGGGAGAATGTTAGGACCCGGAAGGACCCAGGAAATCTATGCGGGTGACAGTCTGAAGCTACAGGTGCACGGCAAATATGTGGACGACAAGAATCAAAAGGCGAATGCGGGGAGCTTTATGGCAGTGGGGGGCGTGAAAAGACTGGTGGCGGACCTGAACGAACTGGCGCTGTTCACCCAAAATGCCGGCGGTGCAAATCCGATAGCATTATTTAACCTGGCTGATATCCTGGGCAAGGATCTCCAGAAAAGAGAGGCCCCGGAGGCATATCTGATATATGCACTCTACGACCGGGACAGCAACCGCTACGAAGTAGAGGACCGAACGTGAAGAAACAGTCCTGTGGACTGTTTTAGTGAGGTGCCAGATTGAAGGGTAGGAGTCCTGAGTAAAAATGCAGCAAACCAGCATGAAGTCTTGGAAGAGAATATGTATATTTCGAAAGACGGATATATGGAGACCTTTGTGGTCAATGAGACTTCCGAAGACGTTTGGTTTGACAATATGATGGTGATGAGTGTGAGTTCGGCCATCGTTCAGGAAACTCACTATGACCCTTGGGGATTGGAGCTTAAAGGGATCGGGTATGAGTATGCCGGGGTGAAGAGGAATAAGTATCTCTACAACGGCAAGGAACTGCTGGACGACCAAAATCTCAATTTATATGATTACGGGGCACGTTATTGCGATCCGGTAATGGGGCGCTGGACCAGTGTGGATCCGTTGGCGGATCAGTTCCCAAGTTGGTCTCCGTACTCTTTCTCTTTCAATAATCCTCTTCGTTTCATTGATCCAGACGGAAGGGCACCTTGGGATGTGATCATAAAAGGTTCGGAAAGTCAAGCCGCTTTTAATGAATTGCAAGCCTCAGTACAAGGACAGCTTAACTTATCAATGGATGCAAATGGGAAAGTAAGCTATACCCAAGTTGGAGAAGGCAAGCTTTCTAATGATGCTCAACAATTAACCAATGCAATAGATAACAGTTCTATCGTAGTTAATGTTAACGCAGAAAACACAACAACAACATCATCCGGCGATTTATACATTGGCGGTGCTTTTGCCGGGAATACTGTTACAAAGGGAGCAGACGGTAATATAGTTGTTGCCGAACAGGAAGTAAATCCAGGGGTTTTAGGGAAGATGAGTACGGCTCACGGAAAACCGGGAGCCGATATGTTACACGAAGTTACAGAAGCTTACCAGGGTGGATTGATATCACAGAAGCAAGGAACTTCTTCTCCCGCATCGAATAAGGCCGGCTCTGTATATCCGAGGGCACACGGCAGAGCCACAAAACAGTCGGGTTCTATTTTTGAAAGAATATATGATGCATCAGGCAAAGAGATGAAAATGGCTCCGTCAGGCGGTTATCCAGCAGGTGTAAAAAGTGCTGATTGGTATGTTAAAGACAAAAAGGGCAATAAAGTTGTCATCCAAAAAGTGCAATAATATGAAAGCCATTGTATTTATATGTTCTTTATTTATGCTGCTTTCTTGTTCAGGCTCAAAAGGCTTGAATCAAGATAGAAATGATGATTCAAAGTACCTTATTAAAAAGATAAGGGCTATGAACTCTTGGCATATTATATATGCAGAGAAACAAGGCAGTCTCTACAAAATAGTTGTCGGTAAAGCAGATGAAGTAAGGGGTGATTGTGATGAAAAGATAGCTGTAGGGGAATATTATGATCTAGAATTAAAGTCAAGAAGGGATAACGCACCAGTAATTAATGGGGTTAAGTTAAAGCCTATGAATTATCTTGATGTAGAATGCTATGCATATGATGAGGAAACAGAGATCTGTATCGAACCCAAAAAGGGGATATTAGATTTATACTATACAGATGATCTAATAGGATTATGCTACTTAAGAAAATAGAGCCCTGAACTCAAAAAACCGGCCTGGCCGGTTTTTTTCCATTTATAGCGCAGCGACATTTTTCTGGAAGAAGTCTTTAAACTTTTTGTTGGTGAGCATCTTGTCGATCAGCTTGAATATGGTCTGTCTGTCCTCTTCCTCCAATTGCTGGATAAGCCTGAGCTGTTCGACGGCTGTCTTGTCCTCGATGACGACCTCGGATGGGATATCCCCGTCATATGCGAGTATCTGGTCGGTGGTCATGTTGAAGAGCTGTGATGCCTTGTAGAGTTCATCCACGGTATTTGCCATGGTTCAAAATTTGGGTGAATTTTGGCTTTGGCCTCAGGTTAACGTAAATACTTTTTTCTATCCCAATGAATTTGTAATTCACATTATGGTTAACTATCTTCCATTTGAGCTAACGGTTGTCTAGTCCAATAGCATCATGATTTCTATCATGGATTACATTATTGAAAGGATAATAGGGTAGAATTGAATAACTATCACCATCGGTATCCACTAAATATTATCATTTAAGGAATGAATAATACCCTATAAACTGTACTTTTTAAAAAATAAAATGAATGAAAATAAAGACTATTTACTTTTTTATTTTGGTCTGCATGTTTTGGACTGAAGCTCAGGCACAAAAATTACCCACTCTCCCCTCCAAAAGTGGACTGACAGCAGGCATACCCAAACTGCCCGCCAAACCTGAAATCCCTTATCTGGAAGAACTCAGACAGATCCAGTCTTTGAAAAGGTCTTATGATTCTCTCCGGAAAGAAATGAGAAAAATCAAGGAAATTACCGCTGACAGCACCCAAAGGGACAGTCTTTTTACCCTGGCAAAGGATAGAAGCAAACAGGTGCTGGAACAGGAAAGCAAAACGCTGGAAAGCCTGATAGCAAGTGATGATATTCCCGGGGAGGAAATCAGCAATGCAGCTAAATCTACTCTGGAAAGGGTGAATGAATCCAAGGCAAGGATTGCAGATATCAAAGATGTTGATGAACTGGAATCTCTCGTGGACCTGAACAATGAAAACCTCAAAGCACTCACCAATGAATGGCTGATGCCAAAAGTGGAAGCAGAGCTTACCGAAGTGATGAAGGAAGGATTTGATCCTACAAATGTAAAGCTCCGTGACTTTTACGGAAAGGATGCTTTAGAAGAATTGACCAAAAAAGGCCTGCCATCAGAAATCCCTTTTGAACAGGCCAAGGAACTTGCAAAAGAGAAGGCAGGTCATATTTCCAACGAATATATCCAAAAGGCAGGAAAGGATTTTTCAAAGCTGCAAATTGATTCTCTGGGAAACATTAAAACCATTCCACCCGAGTTGAAAAACAAAAAGAAAGCATTTTTTGAACCAAACGAACTAAAAGGTGCTCCTGTTGTCCAAAGGATCGGAACAATGTTGTGGTATGACCCGTTGACTTCCTTCGGGGATGGATTGCTGCTGGACTTTGGGCTTGCCTATTCTTTCTCGCAGCAGGTCAGTTTGTTGGGCGGGGTGACATGGAAAAAGCTATTTGACGATGAGGAAACACTCAGAAGAGAAGGGATAGGCGGATTTACCGGATTACGCCTAACCAAAGGAAACTGGTTTGCACAGGGAACGGTTAACCGTAACCGGGTTACCATTTCTCATCCTGCAGGCTATGAGTCCTTGGATTTTGCGGGGAAAGCCTGGGCTTCCAGTTTTGCTCTGGGAAGAACCATCCCGATGGGCAAGACCATCCGGTCCGTGGTGATCGGTTCCATTGACCCCTTCTTTGACAAGCAGACGAGTCTGTACAAAAACAGGTTTCAGTTGAAGATCGGCTTCGAGATCGGATCATTCAATAAAATCAAAAAGGAAGTAAAGGAATTGATTCCGGCGGATGGATTGGAAGAAAAGGGTAATGAGAAGGTACAGTATTATTTGAAGGATATTGGGAAATGATGGTGACACAGGAAGGAATTCGAAAAAAATAGCTGCACAGAATAATTTGATTTACGATTTCAGCCCTCCCTGTTTTTGGATTAGGACCATTCGGGTCTTTAAATATATGCATCTGATTATCAAAAAGAGAGTTCTTGAGATACTTCACTGGCAATGCTTTGAATTTCTTAATATTTAAACATTTTTTTTATTCATCATTTCCCTAAGTCTTTGCATATCCTTACTGATCTTGATATCCAGGATTTTTGCATAATGCTGGGTCTGCTTGAGGGATTTGTGGCCAAGCATTTTAGAGACCGTTTCGATAGGTACACCGTTGCCCAGCGTAATTGTAGTCGCAAATGTGTGCCTGGCGATATGAAATGTCAACTGTTTATTGATGCCACAGACATCAGCGATTTCCTTCAAATAGGAATTCATTTTCTGGTTGCTCAAAACAGGTAATATATATCCTTTATTCTCACAATATGGATGGTCCTTATATTTTTGGATAATTGACAGGGCCTGTGGGAGTAAAGGTAGCCTTGTTGGGGTTTCTGTTTTTTGCCTTTGGGTAAATATCCATTGTTCACCATCTATACCCAGTTTAATCTGTTCCTTTTTCAGGTTTTTGACATCTATATAGGCAAGTCCGGTATAGCAGCAAAAAAGAAATATATCCCTGACCTGTGATAATCTTTCAATACCAAAAACCTTTTTTCGGATACTGTTCAATTCTTCGTTACTCAATACCTCCCTGACAACTTCCTTTTTCACCATTTTGTATCCAAGAAACGGATCCCTGATCAGCCATCCTTTTTTGACACAGGAGAGAACAATCTTTTTGAAATTTGACAGATATTTTACCGTAGTATTGTGGCTGCAGTTCCTGACAGTTTTCAACCAGAATTCATAGTCTGAAATGAATTCATAATTGAGTTGGTGGATTTCAATGTCATCTTTTTGGAATTTCCATTGAATGAATGACCTGGTATGGTCCAAAGATGTTCTGTACCGCTGAAGGGTCCCCGCAGCGAAGCCTTTTCCTACGAGAGCTTCTAGCTGTTCATTGTGTGCCTGAAAGACCTCCAATATTTGTTTCCGATCCTCAGTTTTTCTAAGTAGTACATTTTTGATGTTTTCTGCAGTCACATCTTTGTTGTTGTCCATCAGGACTATCTTGGCCTGTAGGATTTTCATTTGAAAAGAATCCAGAAAGGCATTTAGTTGCCTTACCTCTTCTTTGTTTCCCATTGCTCTTCCCTGTCCTTGATTCCATTTGTGAACCTCACAAACCCTTTTTGTGGAGATTTCCCTTGAATCACCGTCTACGGTCACTCTAGCGTAGATATACTTCACCGATTTCTTACTGTTTTTGGTTGTTTTTAGAAAAAACATCAATCCAAAGCTTTTGTCCAGCATAATGTTGTTTTTTATTGGTTTAATAAATGTCGAAAAACAGGCAAACCAATACAAGATATTCAGCTATTGAACATGTTGTTTTTCAGTAGTTTAAACCACCTAAAAAGCGTCTTTTTTTTGAAACCAAAGGACGCCACGAATGACGCTCTAGAATTTTGGGCATTTTTGAAAAATTTGGTGGTTTTCGCACCAAAAACAAAAAGCCCACAGTTTGCGGACTGTAGGCTTTTTATCAATAAAATGAATTAAAATTGGTTGAAAATGTGCTTAAATTCGCTTTAAATCCACTTTTTCAATTTCTCGGCTTATTTCGTTCAAATCTGGAGAATCTTTAATTCTTCAAATTTGAACGTTTTGTAAGCCATTTTCGCAGAGGAGGAGGGATTCGAACCCCCGGTACCTCACGGTACAACGGTTTTCAAGACCGCCGCGATCGACCACTCTGCCACTCCTCTGTTTGATAATTAACGAATCGCTCGATTACGGATTGCAAATGTAGCCCTTAACTTTGATTTTGCAAATCCCTATCGGTCAAAAATGATTTCCTTTGCCTTAATTCATTGATTTTCTGAAATATTGAATTGTGAATTTCTGAGTGCAGGTCTTCAAATACTATTTATTGAACGATGTCGGATGACCGATGTTGGGGAGTGGGAAGTTTGGGAGCAGTGATCAGTAGGCAGTCTCAGAGGGCAGTTTTCAGTAGGCAGTCGCAGTAGGCAGTTAGCAGGGGGTAAGCTGGACAGATTGAGAATATGCTGCAATTTGAGGGTATAATGTCGTTGTGAAATTAGATTTTGTATTTAAAAATCCTGTATTTTAAGGGTTTATTAATCCAATCAAACATGACCAAAACCACCAATTTCCTTTCATTGATATTGATCTGTATTTTATTGCTCGCTTGTAGCCAAAAAGAAAATACTGGTGAGAATTCCCATTCATTGCCCCGGATTGCCATCGCAGGGATAGCCATTGAATCGAGTACTTTTTCTCCGGCAGTGAGCGAAATGGATGCTTTTAGGGTAAGCAGGGGCGAGGAGATTTTCAACCTTTATCCGTTTTTCTCGGCGGATTCGACCAATAGAAACCGGGCCAACTGGTTTCCAGCTTTGTATGCCCGATCCTTACCTGGAGGGGCGGTGACAAGGGAAACCTATGAGTCCCTCGTGACCGAAATGCTGGATAAACTTCGCGAAAATGCTCCTTATGATGGGATGTTCTTTGATATTCATGGTGCCATGAGTGTGGTAGGAATGGATGACCCGGAAGGGGATTTGATCACCCGGATCCGGGAAGTCATCGGTGATGAAACCATCATTTCCACTTCTATGGATTTGCATGGCAGTGTGTCTTGGCGATTGGCTGAAAACACAGATTTGATCACCTGTTATAGGATGGCCCCCCATGAAGATGCCATGGAATCAAAAAAACGTACGGTGGATAACCTCTTGGAAAGGTTGGAATCAGGAACTGGCAAACCTGCCTTCAAAGCTTGGGTGGCTGTACCTATTTTGTTGCCAGGTGAAAAAACAAGCACAAGAGTTGAACCTGCCAAGAGCTTGTATGATAAAGTTGCCCCGATTGCGGATCAGGAAGGGGTAGTGGATGCAGGAATATGGATTGGCTATGCTTGGGCCGATGAATCGCGTAACCAAGCCTATGTCATGGTCACAGGAGATGATCAACAAAAAGTAACTGATGGTGCCGAATATTTGGCCAGAAGTTTTTGGGAGGTAAGGAAGGAGTTTGATTTTATTGCACCCACTGCCACTTTGAAGGAAAGTCTGGATAAAGCTATTGCAAGCGATAAGAGACCGTTTATCATCAGTGATATGGGAGATAATCCGACTGCCGGTGGGGCAGGGGATGTAACTTGGACACTAAATGAAATTCTTTCCCGTCCCGAGTTCAAAACAGATAAGGGTCCTTCATTAATTTATGCTTCTATTCCGGGGCCTGAATTGGTTGAAATGGCCGTCAAAGCCGGAGTAGGGGCTGTGGTGGAAGGTAATGCAGGCGCTATGGTGGATGACCGATATGCTCCCCCGATTCGAATAAAAGGGACGATCACTGCCATCGAACATGGAGACCAGCACGCGCAGACAGAAGTGGTGGTCAAAGTCGGCAGTGTATCTGTAATAGTGACCAAAAGACGTAAACCCTATCACTATGAAGCTGATTTTACCAATTTGGGTCTGAACCCGAGGGAATCGGATATTGTGGTAGTAAAGATTGGTTACTTGGTTCCTGAATTATATGATATGCGGGCAGATTGGATCATGGCTTTGACTCCAGGTGGGGTAGATCAGGATTTGGACAGATTGGAGTTCAAACGCATCAACCGCCCCATGTTTCCTTTCGATAGGGATATGGCTGACCCCGATCTCAAAGCAAAGTTGGTTCCGGTGAAGTGATTGGCCATACCCCATCGATCATGCCGATGTGAGTGTCTCACTCACATCCTTTAGGTTTGCAAGCCCCACCTCAAAACGGATACTTTTCTCATTCTTTGTACTTGGTACTTAGTACATTGTACTTACTGCCTTCAGTCTCGCTTCTTATAACGACTCTACATCGGTCATCGGTCATCCAGCATCCGACATCCATCAACCCCAAATCATATATTCCACCAATAAGTAAACTTCAAAGCCACAGACCTGTTTTTGGCATAAAAAGGGGCGGGGAGGTAGTTGTCGGTAAATACGAGAAAAATATCGGAGGCAGGTTTAAACCGCCATTGCAATCGGGTGTTCAGGTTGATGTTGTCAATCTGTTCGTTGTATTGTATAAAGGCAGTTATAAAAAAAGTATTGGTCAGGGTCAAATCCAATCTTGGTCCTATCAGCCAAAATGAAGTCACATTCCATGGTTCTGGCAGATGGATTTCATTGTAATTGGCATTCAAAGCAATACTGAAATAGGGTTGGAAGCGATAGCCCATTTCCCCTCTGTAGTTATATCTGCTTCCATCCGCATAGTATCCCCCGACTCGAGCTGCAAAAGCATAGGTAAAGATACTCTGTGGTTTGGAGGTGTATTCAGTACCCCATGCATTCCACCGATGTTCAGAGCCTGTTGCCAAAGTATCCCCTGATGCATTTGTAGGGTCGAATGGATCCAACAATTTGATAAAATCATAGGAACCCCATACCGTGAGATTACTCTGACTTCTAAATCTGATTTTATAGGACAGACTAGTTTCATTGTCAGTCTGCTCTAGGTCCTTGTTAAAAAACCGTTTGGTACTTATTTCCGGGCCATGGCTAAGGATTTTTTTACTTTCCGGAAAAAAAAGATAGCCGATTGTTGGGTTTATTTTGTAAAAACCTTTTCGGGGAACATAGCCAACTTCGGCAGTGTAATTTTCCGATACATATTCGTGCTGCCAGTTCCAATATAAATTTCCGCTTGCGTAGCGAAGGTTGGCGGCATAGGCAATGCCGGTACCTGAAGTGTTTGGATTGAAGGAGGTAAGCAGGAAAGTCTTACCTGTCCACATATTGTTTGAAGAGGCAAGGTTGAATTCCAAACCCATATTGCGGTCATAATCAGGTTGGTCGACACTGCTGTTGTCCAAGGTATAATCAAACATCCCCGCTTGTCTGCTTACCATGATAGCGCCAATGGTGGATCTTGCAAATACCCGTCTTTGGAGGGTTAAAACAGAGAAATTCTGGGGATTAATTTCATTTTCCTCCACTTCATCGGTCTGCATGGTCATGGCGCCGATCCGCCAGTCTTTATTGATTTTTCCGCTCAATCTTGCTCCTGCAATAATGGGAGCATCCAAGCCTATCCTTCTTGAAAAGAATGGCCTTATGGTTTCATAACCAAAGTTGGCAAACAAGTCTCCGTTTTCCAGGAAGAACTGTCTTCTTTCAGGAAAAAAAAGCTCAAACCTATCCAGATTGGTAACCTGCTTGTCCACCTCAACTTGGGAGAAATCCGGATTGACTGTCAAGTCGAGATTAAGTGCCGAGCCAAGACCTATCTTGGCATCCATTCCAAACGAATTTCTATATTGGGGACTTTCCCCTGCTTGACGGTCCTGGTTCATGCCACTCAATCCATAAGGAATCAGGGAAATATTGGGACCTGCAGCAGGCGGAGGTTTATCCCAAACCAATACGCCTGTATAGGCAAGAGAAGCGGAAGGAAACTGTCGGGGAACAGGTGCCCAGCCTGACTTTTCAGTTGTTTTCAGGTCCATCCGGCTGAAGTTGATTCCCCATTCTTTTATTCCGGATTTGTATCGAATTGATTTAAATGGAATGGCTGCTTCAAATATCCATTTATCATCGTAATTGAGGACCTTGGAAACCCATTTATTGTCCCAGCTCAAATCTATTTTCCCACCGTCAAACATGATGCCGTCCCATTGGGCACCTGCTGCATTGGCACCAAATGAAAAGCCATTGAACTGATCCTCAAAAGGATCCATGAAAAAAATGAAATTATCGTTTTTGCCAAAATTGAAATCCCTTCTCAGTGATTCCACCATGTAGGGACCTTCCACGGCATGATAATTAATGACTATCATATAAATATTTTTGTCATCATAAGCCATTCTGACATCAGTCCGTACCTGCGAATAACTTGTATCCATGGGGGTAATCATGAAAAAATCAGTCGCCACATCCGCATTCAGCCATGTTTCTTCCTCCAATTTCCCATCAATTGATATGGCTTCATTCGTTTTTTGGATATTCAGCCTGTAGGAAGAGTTTATTTTTTGGCCAACAGAAACTCCTGAAATGAGAAAATACAGTAATATCAGGAAGCCGGTTTTTTTCATGGATTAGATCGGGTAAATCTTTGCGCAAGAACAAATCTAATGAAGATTCATGCGGAATCTGTAAATCTTTTTCCAACAGTTGATGAGGGTTTAAGAATGGCCTTTTTTGATTATGGTCAGCTGGAAAAAATAAATCAGCCTACTTTTACAGGTTTGATCATGAATCAAAACAAGACTGGATTTTTGTATTCAAGATTGTCTACTTTGATTTTTTTTTCAAAACAAGCTGGTTACAGAAAACAGATGGATTTGATAAAAAACCTTAATATGTATATCCGCTTTCATGCCGGTAAATTGTTTTAAAGGCTTAAAATTTCGGTTGATTGCCTTTTCCGCTAGCTTGGGTCATCGGTCTTCTGTCCCAAAAAACAAAGGAAATTTGGATAGTGGTCTAATTGCGGATAATCATAAAACTTAATTATAGAAATATAACATTACGAATCAAGGGGGAGCACAGCTGAAATTTCATTTTTGCCACTGCCCCGCAAGACGTCAATAATCATTTCCAGATCTTCGCTGATGGTAATTATTCCGATGATGGGTTCATCTCTTCGTCCGTTTTCGGTGATCATGAGCGCTTCTGTAAGGCTTTTTTTACCTAGACTGTCAATAAAATATTCCCGAGCCGTCACAAAATCAGTATTGCTTTTTATAATTCGATAGTTTTTAAATTGTTGCGTGGCTTTGAAGACATCCTCTATGGTTGATTTTTTGCAGATTTCAAAAGGGCTTTCCAGGGTTGTAATCTTTGCCATCCATCTGGCAATGGATTCAAAATTGACCATGCCCAAAATATAACCCTCTTTGATAATCGGGACCTGGCTATAATCTTTTTCTACCATAGCATGGAGTACTTCTACCATAGAGTCTTCCGGGGAAACCGTAAAAACCGGTGATAGAAAGTGCTGGGAAACCAAGGGTGGGTCCAGCAACATTTTCACTATTTTTTCTATCTGCTCAACCACATCCTCCCTTGGATCTGCGACAGGTTTTCCTTGTTTTCTATCAGAATGCATGATGGCATTTCTGAGATTGCCAAAAAGTCTGAGTTCTTCCCTGTATTGCCTTACAATGAGGTTTTCCTGACTGGCTTCATCAATGAGATTAAAAAAACTGGTAAAGTTTCTTGCTTCCAGATTCCTTCTCAGATAATTCTCTATGGAATTAAAAGCCTGGATAAATCGCTCTGCATTGTTCATTGGTTTTGTGGTTTATTTATCAAAGCAAATGCCTGTTTACCTATTTCCAATTCCTCATTTGTCGGGATAACGAGGATTTTTACTTTGGATTCTTTTTCATTAACCTCTCTAATATCAGAAGATTTGATTTTATTTTTTGATTTATCCAAAGAAATACCAAAAAAATCCATGTTTTTACAGACAGCTTCCCGCATATCAGGATCATTTTCACCAATTCCCGCAGTAAATACTATGGCATCCAAGCCATTGAGGCTGGCGGTGAAAGTTCCGATATATTTCTGAATCCTATAGGCATACAGTTCATATGCCAAAATAGCATCCTGATTGCCTTCTTCCATGGCTTTTTTGACATCACGCATATCACTCAGACCACAGAGACCAAGTAAACCACTCTTTTTGTTCAAGATATCATTGACTTCTTTTGCCTTGAAGCCGCGTTCATTGATCAGGTGAAAAATAATGGAAGGGTCAATGTCCCCGCTTCTCGTGCCCATCACCAATCCGCCCATCGGTCCGAGGCCCATACTGTGGTCAATGGATTGACCGCCTTTAATGGCTGTCATGCTGCTGCCGTTGCCAAGATGAATGGTGATGATTTTGGCATCGGGATTATTCAGGTATTCAATTGCCTTTTTTGAAACATACAGGTGGCTTGTTCCATGAAAGCCATAAGCCCTGATTCCGAAATCCGTATAAAGTTCCTTCGGGATGGCGTAGCGATAGGCCCGCGGAGGCATACTTTGATGGAAAGCAGTATCAAAAACCGCGATCTGTTGAGCATTTGGGAAAACCCTTTCAGCCACAGTTATACCAATGAAATTTGGAGGATTATGTAAAGGTGCCAAAGCAAAAAGTTCTTTGATTTTGTCCTTTACTTCCTTGGTGATCAGGGTGGTGGAGGCAAACTGTTCCCCGCCGTGCACTACCCTGTGCCCTATAGCAACAACCTCATCGACTGAAGAAATGACCCCTTTTTCAGGATCAAGCAATAGTTTGTTGACTGCCAGCAATCCTTCTTCATGGTCTTGGATGTTTCCTTCTATTTTGAAAACTTCTTTTTCACCGTTTCTATGGAAATTATGGGTCAGAGTTGAATTTTCCAATCCTATTCTATCTACCAGACCACTGCAAAGGGGTATTTCATTAGGCATTTCAAAAAGCTGGTATTTGAGGGAACTGCTTCCTGAGTTCAGTACGAGAATTTTCATTTTTTCAATTAAAGTCAAATAAATTCAAATTTTGTTTAAGTAGCAGAAAGAAACAAGTGAATGGAAATTAAAAAACCGGTGATGTAACTGATTCAATCCGGCTTGATTTGAGGGAGACTTTATCCTTGAAAAAGATGATGCCATTAGCTGGCTTCTGCTACCCTTACTTTCACTTTTTTCAATTTCTCATTATTGATCTTGGAAATTGTTTTTTTGGCGAGATTTCTTTTAACAGCTACATAGGATGCGAAATCCAAAATGGTAATCAAACCAATATCAGAACTTGAAAGTCCGCCCTTTTTGGTCAAAAGACCTACTATATCCCCCTTACTGATTTTGTCCTTTTTCCCTGCACTGATGTAAAGGCAAACAAGATCCGTAGGTGTAGGTAAGGGGAGTATTTCTGAAACTTCGATTTCCTCTACAGATTTGTCTATGTAGTCAGGAAGTTCCTCATCATTGGCCAAAATCAGGTAACCCTGACCTTCCGCATGCATCCTCGCAGTTCTTCCGTTTCGGTGGGTAAAGGCATCAATCCGGGGAGGCAATTGATAATGGACCACATGTTTGATTTCCGGAATATCCAAGCCCCTTGAAGCGAGGTCAGTAGCAATTAACAGGTTATACACCCCACTGCGGAATTTGATGAGGTTTTTTTCCCGGTCAATCTGTTCCATTCCGCCATGCAATACCCCATGTTCGAAATCATAATCCGTCAACAATAAGCTGATTCTATCCACTGCATCCCTGTGATTGCAGAAAACAAGGCAAGACTCATGCTGAAACCCCGCGACAAGGCGCATCAAAGTCTCTACTTTCACTTTGCTTGAGGTATGGATCAGTTTGAGTTCCAATTTGGAATCAGCCTCATCTTTGAGGTAATTGACCTGATGTGGTCTGCTGAATGGAATGAAATCGGGCATTCTTTCCAGCTTGGTGGCAGAAGTCAATAAATGCCTCTCCGTACCGGTTAATGCCCGGAATATTCCTCTCAGCTGCTCGTGGAAACCCATTTGTAGGGATTTGTCAAATTCATCCAACACGATCATCCGGATATTATCCATTTTAAAGGATTCCCTTTGCACATGGTCGGACAACCTTCCCGGTGTTCCGATGACCACAGCAGGGCCTTCGGATAAGGAGTTCTGTTCAATCTTCACAGCATGTCCTCCATAGCAGGTGCTGACCCTGAAATTGGTTTTCAGGGATTTAAATACCTGCTCAATCTGAATGGCCAACTCCCGGGAAGGAACCACTATCAATGCCTGCACCGCTCTGAGATTTTCATCCAAATCATCTATGAGGGGAAGGAGATAGGCCAAAGTTTTTCCGGAACCGGTAGGTGCGAGCAGCATCAGATTATCTGTTTGCTGCGCCTTTTGTATAAAATCCACCTGCATGTCATTTAAGGATTCGATCCCTAAATGGCTTAAAAATCCCGTATATTTTTGAATGGTGTTTTCTGACATCCAGCAAAGGTAGGTTTAAAGAGGTAAGAAGCAATGAGGTGGAGGTTAGATGCGAGAGACGAGAAGCGAGACGAGAAGTAATTAGACTTTCGCGTCATTGCGAGGAGCACTTCACAATGCCTTTCTTTTTGTCTTATCCCAATTGCGACGTGGCAATCTCAGATTTGGGGCTTTAAGGTAGGCATTAAGAATCAGTAATTGGAAGCCTAGAAATGGTTTGTTTGATCTCTGTTCAGGCTCTGAGATGAAAGATTGGTATTTTAACTTTCAATTTACAGGTTTATGCAGTGGATTTTTAGATTGGGAAATTGAAAAGTTATGGTTGATCGAAAAATGGAGCTCCCAAATCAGAATTCCCAACCTGAAAGCAACAATCCCAGCATTCCTACAGCAATCAATAAATGCACGCCTAACCATATTCTTTGCCAAATAGGACGTTTTTTCCATTCTTGGCTTTGGTCAAATGGATCAAAGGCCAATGCAAGGGCAAAAGTTATAGTTGCATTGGATAAGTCCTTTAAAAAAATCAGACTCAGGATTGCAATTAAAACCATAGCCATATAAATCAGTCTGGTAAAACTTTTTGACTGGTCTAATATTTTCTGCTTTCTCATGATTTTTTTTGATGAAATTATTGGCCCAAGTTGAAACCTGCCATATAAACTACAGGAAAGCAGGGTATAAGTGATGAATAAAGTCAGACCTTTCTCATAAAATCAAATCCTCCTTTTCTCAGATTAATCCCATATTCCAAATAAGCTTTCAAACAGGCAAGGAAATTGGCCCAACCTTCAGTATTTCCTTTAAGCCAATTGATGCCTGCTTCATCATTATCCATTTCGCCTTCAGTAATTCTTACCAAAGTGGAACCATCTTTTTGTGGAATGAGGTTGATTTCAACTGTCATTTCTTTATCTCCAATATCCCATTTGAAAGTGATCAATTCATTGGGTTTTGTTTTACCTACCCTGACCGGTGATGATTCATCAAATTCAGGGAATTCCCACCAAACTGTTTCCCCTTCTTCCATGGGACCTGTACTTTTGGAAATAAAATAAACGCTCATTTTTGTTGGATCAACAATGGCATTGTAAACTTCCGGAACAGGCTTTTGGATTTGTAGGGCAGTATTGATCCGGAGTTTTTTCATTTTCGTTTTTTGGAGCTTTTTTCCTTATTTTCCTTTACTCTGAATTGCACCATTGCTGAAATCAATGCATAAGGAATCGGTTTATCCAAAGGAAACTGCATGGTACCCTTTCCTGTCTTATAAGTTGCAACCTCCTTTTTAAACTCTTCCATTCCTGATGGTGCGGGATAAAAACCAATATGGTTTTTGTAAGCTGCGAAATGGACCAAATTCCCTGCGAACTTGAATGTAGGGATACCATAGTTGATGGATTCTGTAGCCTCAGGGGCAGCTTCTCTGACAGTTTTCCTGATTTCTTTCAAAATTATCTGAATATCATTTGGGAAAGCTTTAATGTAATCATCTATAGATTCATATGTGTATATTTTCATAGGTAAATTTAGGAATCAGGAAATTACCTTACTTATAATCCAATGACATTTTATTTAAATCATATCCTATATATAATGGGCCATAGCCAAAGTCATAGGACATGACACCGCCTAAATTAGGTTCAAACTGATTTTTCATAAACAGACTGTAAATTCCGTGATTGAAAGCTTTCATGTCAAATGAAAAGACTACATACATGGTTTCCTCTGAATTGCCAGCGATTTGGGTTTGGTTAGAGGGGACTTCCCCAAGTGCAATTTCGCCCATACTTTTAGGTTTGATATACATGGAAAATGGATTACCACCACTCATGATTACACTGGATCGGAATATGGGAATACTTATAGGGAATTCATTTTGATTTTTGAAGATGAATGGAATATAGATTTCAAATCCACGGGTTTGTGGACCTGGTATCTGGGTTGGGAAAACTGTTGTTTTGAATTCTTCATAGGCAACCTGAAAGGCATCCCATTTATTTGAGGCGTAGTTGTCTATTTTCCCTTGAAGAAAATTATCTACAAAATAGGTGGTGACAGGAAATGATTGGTCGCGGTACAAAAGTGTTTTTGTGTTTTCCCATTTATCATCAATCCCAGTATCAAAGTTTCTTAATAGATCCAACATGAAGTTTTCAAGTTTCACGTCTTTGGTATTGTCCCATTTAAGCGGAAGAGGGTCGGGGACTTTGACCGTCAATCCAACGACCTTATCTATAAATGGATCTTTTAAACCATCCAACTCCCCGGTTATCAGCAAATCTCCGAATGGAAGCATGGCATTTTTTATCGCATTGGGATTGATTAGACTATTACCAACACCTAATAGCTTTATTTCAATAGGCTCAACGGATTTGGAGATTTTCGGAGGTTTGGGGAGTTTTACTTGGGTACTGTGTTCGTATGAAAAATTGAATTTGCCTATACGTTTTTCTAATAAGTTATTGATGAATGGATTCATCTTTGATGACTCAATGTCAAAATCCTCAGTGACAGCAAGTTGAAAATTCGGTAACATATCAGTATAATCAGTAAGATCAAGCTCAATGTTAGTCTTAAAAGTGATTTTATTATCCTTTCCCAATAAATTTTTAATTTGATTTGAATTGAGGGTAAAAGGATACTTCAGGATTAAAGATGATTTTGCAGGAACACTTACCTCATTATGATCCCAAGACATTTCTATATCTTTTCCATCAACAAAAATTCCCATTGCATGACGAGGAATGGGAAGGTCTTTTTTATAGGGATTGGAAATTTCATAGGTCAAATTGAAATTGACTTCAAAGTCAAGTAAGGATGGTTGATGAAATGAAACATCAAAATCCTGTTGTTTGGCACTTGGCAACATGTCTTCCAACATCAATAGGTTAGCTCTACAGCCTAGAAGAACAGAGAACAAAGGTAGGATCAGGATTTGGTAATAATACAGCTTTTTCATCTTGGTGAAATTAAATTGTCAAGAAATTCTGATTTTATACTGAATAAGGGTTAAAACTAGATTGCCATATTGAAATGGCTTTAGAAGATACTAAATATAAGTATAATTATATTTAATATTATATTAATAATAAAAACTTAGTTCTATTATTTCCAAAAACTCCGGAGGAAAAATGCATTTTTTTGATTTGATGCTTAAGGAAGATAATAGAAAGGAATTGGTCCAAAATGTTTTGATTCTGGAAAAAATGGTTTGTTTTCTTTTGCCTTTTTACATTCGATTAAACTAAGGAGATTGATTGTTCTTAAAGTTGAGCCCTACCACGTTAAAACATTGGATAGGAATTCATTGAATCTGTTTGGAAACCAAATCCAACAAACAGGAATTGACATAAAAATGAAAGTTGACTATTGGTAGCCAACTTTAATTGCCAAATAATTGATTTCCCCTTTACCGACTAAATAAATCGATCAGTATTGCAATCTTTCATGTCTCTTTGAGAATGGAATAGCGGAAATACTATTTTAATCTTCCAATTTTCCAATCCGCCACGGCCAAGTTCTTTAAATCCGAATACTCCCAACCTCTATCAATCTCCCTGATATACAACCTTTCCCCCTAACACAGTCATTTTAACTTTGGTACTGAGGATTTCATCTTCGGGGACTTCCATGATATTTTTGTCAAAAACGGTGAAGTCGGCTGCTTTTCCAACCTCAATGGAGCCTTTGAAATTCTCCTCAAATTCCGCAAATGCACCATCCAGGGTATAAGATTTTAATGCCTGCTCACGGGTCATTTTTTGATCTGGTTCATATCCTCCTTCAGGAAGCATTTTAAGGGTTTTACGGGTTACAGAGGCATAGAAAGAGGGGATAGGATCCAAAGGTTCCACGGGTGCATCAGTTCCATTGGAAATGGTTGCTCCTGACTGAAGTAGTTTTTGCCAAACATATGCCCCATCCTTAATCCGCTTGGCACCCAAGCGTCCTATGGCCCATGGCCTATCTGAACTCAGATGAATGGCCTGAATGGCTGCTATGACTCCCAATTCCCCAAATCTGGCAATATCGTCCGGATGAAGGTGCTGAGCGTGCTCGATTCGGAAGCGATGGTCGTTGATTTCCGGAAATTTGGAAAAGGCAGCTTCATATCTGTCTAATACTTCCCGATTGGTTCTGTCCCCAATAGCATGCGCACAAACCTGAAATCCCAATTGCAAGCCCTTTTCTGATACTTCGGATACCAGTGAAATAGGCATAGTTTCATGTCCCGTATGTCCAGGCTTGTCTTCATAATCTTCTAGTAGCCAAGCACCCCAAGGTCCCAAAGCACCATCCATATTGAGTTTAATGGATCGGACAGTAACCATATGGTCCGGGTCTATATGAGGTCCTTTTTTATACCATTCTTGTATCAGCTCAGGCTGACGGCTGGAGAGCATGACATACAGTCTTGCTGTGAGACGGTTTTCTTCCTTAAAGTGTTCCAAAAGATCAATGAAGTTCTGTCCGCTTCCTGCGTCATGAAAGGAGGTAATACCTTTTTCTGCCAATTCCTTCAAAGCCAATTCCAAAGCCTTTTCTCTTCTTTCTGGTGTATCTTCCGGAATCAGTTTCCTTACCAGTCCTGATGCCGTTTCCACCAATACCCCGGTAGGATTCCCCAATTCATCTCTTAACACTTCACCGCCTTCGACTTCCTGCCTGGGATTTTCATTTCCCAATGGCGTAATTCCCGCCATTTCCATTGCCTTTTGATTGACAAAAGAGGCATGTCCTGAAGCATGGGCTAGAAAAACCGGATTATTTGGAGTTACAGCACTGAGCTGTTCATGGGTCTGGAAACCTTTTATGGCATTATCCGGCATTTTCAACCATTTATCCTGATGCCAGCCCCTGCCTGTTATCCATTCACCAGGTTCAGCTTTAGCAGCAGCCTCTGCCACTTTTTCTATCAGTTCGTCATAAGTTTGTACATACATCAAATCGATGTCCAATTTATTATAGCCAATTCCCATCAAATGGGCATGGGATTCTATAAAACCCGGGGTCATGGTTTTGCCCTGTAAGTCTATAGTTTGGGTATTATTGCCAACAAAAGCCTGGATTTCTTCAGTAGTCCCCACTGCCAGAATCAGCCCGTCTTTGACGGCAACGGCTTCGGTTGTGGGATTGGCTTCATCTACAGTATATACTATCCCATTGATATAAACCTGATCCGCAGGATTTTTCGGGCCTGAGTTACAGGAAAAGAGGAGTAATCCAAGAAGTCCGATGACGTATATGTTTTTCATAATAATATAGTGTTCTCTTCCAAAACTAGGAGATATAATCAGAAGTAGCAAAACCACTCCTGTAAACAGGATGTAATACGCATCCAAGTAAAGATTATGCTGATGATCTCACTCTCGATTTTCTTTGGTTGCTCATCATGACATTACCTATATATCTGTATTTATCTTTTACATGATCAACTTAACTTACTAACTTGAATAAAATTTAAGGAAAACATGAAATTTCAAATAAAAATCAATTCATTCAAAACTTTAGATGAGGTTTCAGATTATTGGTCAACAGCGGATTATATTGAATTATTGAGTCTATTTGGGTTTCCTGATGCTGAAAGTTCGGATGAAGATTCTTTGAGAGAATTGTTGATGATGGCCATTACCGATTTTGAACCCAATGAGGCTGCTGCCATTGTTTTGGAATATAAGTTGAGTGATGATTTGAACAAAGGGCAGATAGAACAGATTTCGAACGACATGTTGCTGGATAAAATAGCTGAAGAGTACCCTGAGATCAATCTTCATGGTACACTTTTTCACATCAACCAACTATTGTATAAAGCCTTTAATGGCAAATTCCCAAACACTAAAGCCAGTCAGTTTGAGTGTACAATTACCCCTCTTGGAAAAGATGAGGATATTGAGTTGACGAAGGAAGTCACGCTCAAATTATTGAGTGAAGGACTTTCGGACAGCAATCTGATCAAAAGGTTGTTTGGGGATAAGATGACAGGCGCAACTCCTTTTCCGGAAGCGGAAGATATTCTATGGGATTTAACATCGAATGATGGTCAGAATTTTAAAATTCTGACCTCTGAATATTGGTTGAGCGAAGATGATTTGATAGCAGAGGAATTTGAAGGAAATTATGAAAAGCCAGAGGAAACTGACGAGGATTAAAGCCAATAATGGTTAGTTTCTTGCCCTGGGAAAACCCCTATTAAAATTGGATGCCTGATCGTTTTGTCTAATCTGTTTCAATATGTGAAAAATGGAGGAAAGTCCGTCATGATGGAAGCTTTAAAATCCAAATTCAAGGACAAAGAGGATGCTCTACAATATTATACTGCCCTCCATTCAGGAGCTGACTATTTCCTCACCAGAAATACATAAGACTATAAGTTTGCTTTACAAGTATTGCCTGGATACAAGCCTATAGAATTTTTCAGGGACATTGTAGGATAAATAGTTTAAGACTAGGGATTTTGGCAGCAAAGAATAAGGAATTAGAAATGTTTGCACTCGACCAAATATTTGATGAGTTTATTGGTGAAATTGGAAACCCAAAAAGAATGCGATATGGAATTCCAGCACCTTATTATTCATTTTTTTATTTCAACCTGTGATAAAATTGAAATAATTAATCCCGAAATTTCCAAGCTTCATAAACAAATCCTCTTGGAGTTTGGGATCTTTAAGGGATTTTTCCCTATCGGGATTTGATTACTTTTTAAGAACTTTAATATGTTCGATTTTTTGGCCCCATCTAACTTCAATCACAAAAACTCCCGAAGGAATGTTTCCTACCATCATAGCAACAGCCTCATTCATTTCATTTTCTGTTTCTACAGAAAACTCTTTTGAAATAGAAGTTGGGTGTATAATTCTGAAAGTAATTACTTCCTGATTGTATTGTGATCTGTCAAGTAAATTGACACGTAATTGCTCACCATTTGTAGGATTTGGATAGGCTCTCCACACGCCTTCTGTAAATTGAACTCCGGAAACTCTTACTGATAGTACTTTGCTGAGGCTTGAGGTTCCATCAAAATTGACCTGATTCAGACGGTAATAAATCGTTCCTCCCGAAATGCTAGGGCTTAAATCCTCAAACTTATAATCTACAGGAGCATCAGACCAACCCATTCCATCAATATTTCCTATCACCTCCCAGGTTTTCAGCCCATCTGTTGATCTTTGTACTTCAAAATGAGAATTCTCTCTTTCCATAGCGGTCGCCCATGTCAATTCAGTTTTTCTTTCTTCAGCAATGAACTCAGCACCTAGTGAAGCATATTCCACAGGTAAAATTTTTGCATTTGAAAATCCTATAAAGACTATACCCCTGGCACCGTTGCCACCTCTTGCTTCTTCAGCACCACCGCCTCCTCCTGAACCAGGTGTGCTTGCATTTCTTCCAATTCTTTCTAATAAAGGTTCATCGTCTTCTCCCTCTCCTCCGGCACCGCCGCTTCCACCACTTCCACCATTTCCGAGGTCATCTTCACCTCCGCCGCCACCGCCCGCAGCGAAAAACCTATTTAATAAAATATCAAAACTGGAAAACTGTAAACCTGCGCCTCCATTTCCACCATCTTCATCGTCCGAATCCTGACCATTTCCGGAAGCACCGCCGCCACCGCCACCTGATTCTTCCTCTTCAGAATCCCCACCATTTCCACCATTGCTTTGCCCATTCCCTCCATCTTCGTCATCTGCACCACCGCCTCCTGACCCACCTCTCAACAACAAAGAGCTAAATCCAACTGTCGTTGAATTGAATATAGAAGTCCGTCCGTTTCTACCGTCACCTTCATCTTCCGAACCACCGCCACCGCCACCGCCGGCAATGATTTCATATAATCCACCCGGGTCAAAAGTACTGTCTCCACCATCTTGGCCTTGATCTTCCGCGTTTGTAGAACCCAAACCTCCATTTCCAATCAAAACTTCGAAGTTGGTGCCGGCAGGTAATCCTTCTACCAATCGGTCCTCGACATTGACTCTGGCGTGAACAATGCCACCACCACCGCCACCACCGCCATTGCCAAATCCACCGCCCCCGCCACCAGCGACCACCAAAACCTCAAAGTCCAAAAGACCTTCAGGGGCCTCCCATGTACAATTTCCATTAAATTGTATTATAGTCACTCCGGATAGGCTTCCATTATCCAAAACGGTAAAGCATGGGCAGGAATATGAAATAATTATTTGTCCGTTACCGCCGGTGCCGCCGTTACGATTTCCACCACCTGACCTAAGAGCTCCACCACCGCCTCCTCCTGGACTTAGCCCAGAAAGTCCATTTCCTGAACTTCCTGATCTTCCATTACCTCCATTTCCACCTCCATTTGGTGCCGTAGCACCTGTATTTGAAGTTGCATTTACTCCATCACCTAGATTAGAGGCAGAAGACCCACCGCCTCCTGCAGTAGTTCCATTGACTCTATTCGCACCATCGCCGCCGCTAAATCTAATATCTCCAAATCCTAAAGAAGCATCCCCACCCAATGCGCCGGCTGCAGCATTATTAGGTACTGATTCCCCACCTTTTGCCATTAGGGTTGTGGAAGAGCCAAACCAGGTATCTCCACCGGCTGCAGTCGTATTGCTTCCTGCTCCAACACTGTAATTAAAACTTTGTCCTGAAGTCACCGAAAAAGTACTTTGGGAATAAGCACCGCCTCCGCCACCGCCGTATGCATTTGATCCCGCTGTCCTTGACCCACCTCTTCCTCCTGCACCCCATACTTCTACGGTGATTGAAGTTACACCATCAGGAACTATAAATTCACCACTTCCAGTAGTGGTTATGGGACCAATTGGATCACATTGAGCGTTGGCTACCTCGATAAAAATTGAAGCTTTAAACAGGATTAAAACTGAGACTGAAATGATAAACAGAATGTAAGACTTCTTCATTATTTAGGGTGATTGTATTCATAAATGGAATTACAGTACAAATAATCTGTAATTCAAATACAAATTAACGTATTTTAAATAAAATAAAAAAATAAAACTTAGGTGAAAAAAATCTTTGTTTTTGATGTATATTATAAAATTTTACTATTTTAATTATATTTAAATTATAAAAATATTTTTAAACCATATTTTTTATTTTTTTATTAAAATTTATAATTCATAAAAATTGCTATAAAATAAACTAATAGTAAATATTTGATAATTAAATGCTTTATGGGAATTAGAAATGGTTTTGATTCTCAAAAATGCAAACCAGGATATATTCAGGGTTTTTTTAATACGGGAAAATTATCCCAAAAATTATTGCTCAGAGATTAAAAAGTATCATCTGTGGACATCAGTGATTTCTGTGAGAGAAGTTTTTTTATGCCTTTGATTTTAAATTGAAGAAGAATAGGTGTTTATTTTTTCTCCAAACATTTTCTCAATCCCTCTTCCAAATCAATCGCCTTCAACCCAAATGCCTTTTCAATCTTGGAGGAATCAAAGCAATAATCCTGATCCAATTGGTACCTTAATTCCTTGATTTCTTTCAAAACAGGGATAAACAGAGAAACCAAATTGAGCATAAAGGGGCCAAGAATCTGAAGTTTCGGCTCAACTCCAAGATGTTTGGCGAGGATCTTTACAACTTCCTGTCCTGTGGGATATGCCTTGGAGGTCGGCAAATGCCATACTTGATTCCAGGTATCTTTCTGTTGTGCTAAAAATGCGGTGGCATAGGCTGCATCAGGAATATAAGTAAAGGAATGTTTCTTGTCTCCGGCATAGAGCCATTGGGCGGTTTTTCCGGTTTTCATGCGGTTGATTACCGATTCATTAAGGAAGCTCAGTTTGGCTCCCGGGCCGTAAAAGTCCGCTGCCCTGACGATCATAGCTTTTAGTTGACCTGAACTTATTTCGTCCAAGATCATTTGTGCAATTTTAGCCCGAACTTTCTCAATGCCAGACCAAAGAAAACCAAATTGACAATTACCATAAAAATGAGCGTCATCGATGCCACCAAAAGGAGGGCAAAGAACAAAGGAATATCACTTTCGTGGATGTTTTTGAAGGACATTGGATTTTGTGAAATTAATTTTCAATAATTTTGTACATTTAATTGATTTTCAAAAAATATGGAAGAGATAAAGAAAAAATATATCATTGATGAATCTTCAAACAAGGTAGCTGTGCAAATTGACATCAATGATTATGAAAAACTTGAGCAACTAATTGAAGATTATGCTCTTGGTAAATACATGGAGGAAAATGATCCTACTGAAGTTCTCACATTAAATGAAGCGAAAGTACTTTATGAGAAAATGAAAACCGAAGAAAAAGGTGGAAATACAGGTAAATAAACAGTTTTTGAAGGATCTTTTGAAAATTCCGATTCCAATTAGAGAAAAAATAGAAATATTGGTTTTTGAGGAGGCTGAATCTTACAAATCTTTAGAAGAAACTGGATTGTTTATCAAGTTAAAAGGATACAAGAATTTTTATCGGGCAAGATTTGGGGAATATAGAATTGGAGTTCAATATTCGAATGGTAAAATTATTTTTGAAAGAGCTCTTCACAGAAAAGATATTTACAA
Source organism: Aquiflexum balticum DSM 16537 (assembly GCF_900176595.1). Lineage (GTDB taxonomy): Bacteria > Bacteroidota > Bacteroidia > Cytophagales > Cyclobacteriaceae > Aquiflexum > Aquiflexum balticum. The sequence goes on along the minus strand of NZ_LT838813.1, from coordinate 5,128,433 downwards.
ATTTTTCCCATAAGCTACTCAAGGCATTTTCTCAATCCCTCTTCCAAATCAATCGCCTTCAACCCAAATGCCTTTTCAATCTTGGAGGAATCAAAGCAATAATCCTGATCCAATTGGTACCTTAATTCCTTTACTTCTTTCAAAACAGGGATAAACAGAGAAACCAAATTGAGCATAAAGGGACTAAGAATCTGAAGTTTCGGCTCAACTCCAAGATGTTTGGCGAGGATCTTTACAACTTCCTGTCCTGTGGGATAAGCCTTGGAGGTCGGCAAATGCCATACTTGATTCCAGGTATCTTTCTGTTGTGCTAAAAATGCGGTGGCATAGGCTGCATCAGGAATATAAGTAAAGGAATGTTTCTTGTCTCCGGCATAGAGCCATTGAGCGGTTTTTCCGGCTTTCATCCGATTGATTACCGATTCATTAAGGAAGCTCAGTTTGGCTCCCGGGCCGTAAAAGTCCGCTGCCCTGACGATCATTGCTGTTAATTGACCTGAACTTATTTCATCCAAGATCATTTGTGCAATTTTGGCCCGAACTTTCCCTTTTTTGCTTTGTGGATTGACAGGGGTTTCTTCGGTGAGGTGTCTGACATATGATGGATCGTAGCAGTACATATTATCAAAAAATACCAATTTGGCCCCATGTTTTTTGCATGCTTCAATGGTGTTTCCCATGATAATGGGCCACTGTTCCTGCCAAATTTTGGTTTTGTAAGTGATGCCGGAAACAAGATAGACAATATCAGAATCCTTAACTGCCTCATCTACCTCACCTCGATGCAAAAGATCGGCCTTCATCAATTGGTCTTTAGGATTGATTTTCGAAGGATTTCGGCTTACCAGGCGGATATTGTCGGTGTAGGCAGTCAAGTCTTTGGCCAAAAAGGTTCCGATGTTACCGGTCGAACCAAGGATGGTGTGGAGGGTTGAGTTTGCCATTTTTTTATTGACAATTTAAGAATTATTTCCCTATTAAATGAAATCATCAAACCTTATAATACTCCACTAATCTCCCATCAAAACCGGCCACCTTTTCCACCAGGGCCATTCGTTTCTTTTCATCCAAAACTTTGAATTTTTTGGCCAGTTCTATTTTTTCCTGTAGCATTTCTGCATGGTCTGCACCTGTTACCAGAACCGATATCGGAAGGGACCAAGAAAAATAAAGTGCTTCTTCGACGCTGAGCGCATTGGGCACAATTCTCGGTTTGTCCCCATGATTGAAGTGGGAGGTACCTCCAAAAAATCCTCCGTTGGCCAAAGTCTTCATAGCAATCGGGGCCATTTCTTTTTTAATCAATTGGGGGAGAACATTGTTGATAAAGCTTTTGTAATTTGGGTCAAAGGCATTGATGGGCATCTGACAGACCTGAAGGGCATCGGTCCGCTCAAGCATCCGTAAATGGGCTTTGTAATCAGCATGACCCGAGAAACCCACATATTTCACCTTACCGCTTTTCTGGGCTTCCAATACCACATCGAGCACGCCGTTTTTGATCCTGCTGTCCACATCGGAAGGGCTCCCGACGGCATGGATAAACCATAGGTCGAGGTAATCGGTATTCATTCTTTTTAAGGAGCCTTCCAGATGTTCTCTCATGGTTTTGGCATCCCTGGCTGTTGATTTGCTTTGGATAAAGGCGACGTCACGGTATTTTGGGGTTAGAAACATACCATACCGCTTTTCCGACAAACCGTTACCATAGGATTCCGCGTTGTCAAAAAACCTCAGCCCACCTGCCAGTGCTGTCTCGATGGTCTTTTGGGCTTCTTTTTCACTCATCTGAGCGATATGCGCTCCACCCAAACCCAACATCGTTACGGAAGTCCCTGTTTTTCCGAATTTCCTTCTGGGGAGCAATTCGCCCAATCGATCATTTTCAGGTGTGCTTTTGGTAGTAAGTATATTTCCAAAAGCATCAGTCAGTGGTTTTCCTGAAAGGGGTAGCATCATTCCAGCGGTCAATCCTGCCAATGATTTGAGAAAGGATCTTCTGTCTTTTGGTTCTTCAGCGCTTGAGATTTCCTGGCTTTTCCAAGGCCAATCCACACAAGTGTTGATTTCGGGAAATAACACATGGTCAGCTTTTCCCTTAAAAACTAATGTGGTAACTACATAGCCTTTCAGTTTTTCTTTGACGGTCTGTAATGTTTTCCCTGTTACGGATACGTCATCTACCAACAATATTTTTGAGCCTTTTTCAATGGGTACCTCCAAATCCTCCAAAAAAACCGGTATTTCTCGTTGTGGGGTATTTTCATCATCCCGGTAGTTGACCTGAATTACCAATAATTTTGCCCCCATTTTTTGAGCGACCATTTGGGCAGGTATGGCGCCACCTCTTCCTATACCAATCACCAAATCTGCTTTTGGGATGGGATAGTGATCTAAACGTTGTTGGATATCTTTCAGGGATAAGGGATGTTTGGTAGTCATGAAAGAAGGAGGTTTTTGTCAGGATTTATTTTGAGATTTTTAGGGATGGATTTCCATATTTCAGAAGCAGGAAGTTCAGCAACAATAAAATCCCGATACCCGGTAATGCACGGGACAAGGAACCAAGGAAAAACTCCATCGGCGCAGCAGGCATGATGGGGATGACGAACAGCAGCAAAGAAGAAATAATTTTAGCGCCAATATATCCAAAAGGTGCTGCTATCCATTTTAAGGTTTTATGGTTGAGCAGGAGAAAAGCTATTCCTGTGAATAATACCAGTTCCAAAGTCAGTACCACCAAAAATGCCCAATTCGGATTACCGGTAACCAGAAAATTGAGCAAAGGTGCCAGTATGGCTATTGGTAAGGCCACTTTCCAATCGTACCAAAATAGGGCAATGAAGGGAATGTAAAACATGGGTAGGAGATAGGCCCCAATGGAAAAGCCATTATGCGGGGGAATCAGATGAATTATAAATGGAAAAAAAACCGCAGTCATTAAAATCACAGCGGTGGTTTTGATCCAGGTAATGCTTCCGAGTTTGCTGACGGTATCCATATTGAAGGGGATTTGTTGGAAGACATAATTTAAGGAATAATGGTTAAAAATTTCTTATTTTTAAGAAAAAGCGAAGATAATGGCGAAACTGATTTTAGAAATAGAAGATAAAAAGTTGAAATTCTTCAAAGATATTATTCAAAATTTTCCCTTTGTGAAGATCGAAGAAAGCCAAGTATTTTTGGTTTAATATTTTTTTTTTTTGGGGAAAAAATCCAAAGCAGTAAAATTTATTATTTAATATTACTATTCATTTGTTATCAGTTTTTTAAAATCCAAAATTACTGTTTATGAAATCATACAAAGTTGAATCTCTGATTTATTACACCAAAATAACTTCTGATTCTAAGCATATCGTTAAAAAGTCACAAGAAGAAATTCAATCAAAATTGGATGAATATGCTCAAAAAGGTTATCGTTTGGCCTCCACGAATTCAACAAGTTTTGGAATGGCCATTTACGTTTACCTTTACTTTGAAAAAGATGAATAGTTTGATTCATTTCAATGTGGTTTCAAAAAATTTCTTCCACCGTGTTTGGTATCCGAAAAACATTCGGAAATTGATTCCTAATAAAGGAAATTCTTGAGGGCACAAATTTCGGCATAAAGGGAAGTTTATGAAGAAACGAACCTCGGCAATAATGAATCAAGAACTTTGACTGAAAAGATAATTTCTTATTTTTTTTAAGGAGGAAAACCTTCGAGGTCTAGAAAAAGACCTCAAAGGTTATCACCCTTCATCCTCCTGCCTGCCGGCAGGCAGGTCATCCTTCATCCTTTTCTAATCACCTCAAAGGTTTTCACCTTCATCCTTTATCCCTCATCCTTTATCCTTTCCTACTCTTCCGTCACTTTCTTCACATTATCATCAGGCATTCTGTCTACCAGGTAATTGTAAGGATCAATACCTGCCTGAAAGGGTTTTTCCTTGACACGGAAAGTGAAAGTGTTTTCTGGTTGGGTGATTTTGATCCTTTCATAGATTAAAGGTTTACCCAAGACTTTTTTGGCATCCGTTTCGGCAAAAACCCCAATATCGATGTAGTCTACCAATGGAACTTCGGTCTGTTTGCCCAAGGAGTCTGCCCTGAATTTTTCGGAAAAGGTTTTCAAAGTGACCTCATATTCTTCCCCATTTTTCACATAGCTTGATTCAATGACCCGATTGGAGAATAGCGTAATATTTTCAAACATGTCATCAATCAGATACTGCATGCTGTCAGGGGTGACTTCCCTGAATGCCCTTACAGCTGACAAAGAAGTAGGGTAGGGTGGTTCCTCATAGGCATAATCGACAAGTAGTTTTTGCAAGGCTTCATTGACTTTGTTCTCACCGATCATTTCTTTGAGATAATACATGATGACAGAACCTTTTTGGTAATGGATATATCCTTGATTTTCAGTTTCCATCAGAGGTCTTTCAGCTTCAAATTCACCGCTACGTCCTCTCAGGTATCCATTCATTTCATATTTGAGGAATTTATTCATTTTGTCACGCCCATATTCTTTTTCCATCACCATCAAAGCCGCATATTGGGCAAAGCTTTCACTCATCATTTCAGTACCCCGCATATTTGCTCCTATGAGTTGGTGAGCCCAATATTGGTGTGCCATTTCGTGGGCAACCACATAGTAAACCAGGTCAATATCATCATCGGTCACATTTCTCAGGTCTGTGATAAATCCGATCCCTTCGCTATATGGCATCGTACCCGGAAATGCCTGGGCAAAGGAACTGTATCTGGGAAATTCTATGATTCTACATTGCTTGTGGTAATATGGGCCAAAGTTTTCGGTGAAATATTCCAGAGATTTCTCCAGGCTTTTAAGCATATTAGGCACATTGTATTCATGGCCTTTGATATAATACACCTCCAGATCCACACCATTCCATTTTTCCCTAGCCACCTCATATCGGGCAGAAATGAAAGAATAGAAGTTCAGTGATTTATGATCAAGTTGGTATTCAAAATACCTTCTGCCGTTTTCTTCCCATTCTTTGAGAAGACTTCCTGGTGCTACGGCGATCTGGTCTGATTCGGTACTGATTACCGTCCGCATGCTTACCCAATCAGCATCCTGGTTGATGTAGGTGTTTTTCCTGGATTTGAGATCATTCTCATCCAAAGAGGGCATTCTTTGCCTATTTGGGAGGTCGAGTTTTGCCCTTTTGTTTTTATCCGAGATTTCGTAACGGTTGGTGTATCCGAAAATCGGGAGCACATCAAAATTATTGAAAAAAGTACCATTATGTGTCAGAGAAGTAAATGAAACTTCATTTTCAAAACCTTTGGTTTCTTTGGATACAACAATTCTAATGGGCAAGGTATCTCCAGGTTGTATTGGTTTTTCCATCTCATAGATCCTGTAGTTCAATCGCTTGTCATCTACCTTGACTGATGCGCCCGGAATTTCGATTCTTAGTGTGTCAGGCATGTTGGGCATGGTGAAATGCAGCTCAGGAATATCCTCCTGAGATTTATTGACAATTAACCCATTGACTGTGACAAAAAGGTCCCTGTTATATGGATGGATATCAATTTGATAATCCAGACTTACCCATCTGGGTTGAGCAATACCTTCATATTTCTTGTAGGTCAGCTCATATTCTTTTTGTCTTGTTTCTGTTTCCTTTGGGGTGAGATAAGTGTTGACTACCTCTGTGTTGTAATAAACAAAACCTCCACAAATAACAAAAGCAAGAATGAATAGGGCCAAAATTCCTTTTTGGGATTTCAAACGCTGAAGTGCAAACCTTCTCCTGAATTTGAAATCTGTTTCTTTTCCCCGGATATAAAAGCCATAAATGACCACACAGAGGATCAGGCAGAACAAGGTCCAGTACATATTGAACCAAACTAATCCCGGAATAAAGGGACCAAATCCGTTCATGTCTGAATAAGTTGCGCTTGGGGTAGCAGCAAATTCCAGCATATTGGAATTGAGTTCCAAAACAGACCAGATAAATTCATTTAAGATGAGAAATGCTACAAAAGCAAAATAAGCGATATAGCGGTTATTGATTAAATAATGGAACAATAGTGCAATCACCACTAAATAACCGAATTGGAACATGTCAAGGACCAAAAGGCTATGGGCGTAGACATGAAGCTCATATCTTGTATAGCTGTAAAAGGTTTGCGCTATCACACCTACCAAAATCGTACAGCAAAGAATCAGAAAAATGCTGATCATCATGGCCAACAGCTTTGACAGATAGAGCATTCCGGTTTTAATGGGGGTTGCATCTTCAATTTCTGATATTTTTGCATCTCTTTCTTTCCACACCAAGACCCCTGAATAAAATGTGATGATACCAATCAGAAAGAGATAAAATGAACCTCGGATCGAATCAATGACATCATAGGTCACCGGATATCGGGCCGTACCATACGAACCTGTAAAGCTTGTCAGGCTGGCAATGAGGTTGATCAAGCCAATCAAAACTATGATGATAAAAGTCTGATTTTTGATTATGGCCTTGGTTTCAAACTTGACCATGTGCCAGAAAGTGGCAATAGAGAATCCGGTTTTTTGGGAAATTTCAAAAGTCCTTACTTCTGTCAGATCTGCCAAAGTTTCTTCTTCCAATAGGACTGCTTTCTGTTTTTTGACTTTCTCCTTTTTGGTATTGAAAGAAAATTTTGAAAACATAAACAAGAGTAAGACAATGCTAAATCCCACCCAAATAAGCCTGTTGATCAAAAACTGTCCCGATAGGGCAGTAGCATACAGATTCTTTTCATCAATGGTTTTGTATTTGGAAAGGGTATTCAATGGCTGAAACCCAAATGGATCCAGGATATTGGCCAACCATTCTTTTTCAAGATCGGCTGTAAAACCCTGACTGACCACGTAAAAAACCAAAATCAACATGGCACCGACAAAAGAAACAATATTATTTCTGAATACCACCGCAAGACTGTACAAAAGGGTTCCTGCTATAATCGTGTTTGGGATTGCAAAGGAAATCAATCCCTGAATATGACCGTTCCAAATCACAGGTCCATAGCGCTCAGGTTGTACCCATGGCATCAATGGACCGATCAGTGATCCAATTGAAACACCCAAAAGGGGAACCATAGAGATCAATAAAGCTCCAATAAATTTTCCAAAGAAATAATCACTTTTTTTGATGGGTGAGGAGAAAATAAACTGATGCATTCCTGTACTGAAATCTCTGTTGGCTGCTGCACTCATAAAGGCCGTAGTCATCAACAGACATATCAGGGACATCACACCATAATAGCTTTGGATAACGGATGGGGCATTTTTGTAAACAGAACCCACGCCACCGCCAATCTGTATCTGATCCGATGATACCGCCCCGAAAACCAAAAGCGAAACGATAAATAAGAAAATCCAGAGCATCGGTGATCCAAACCAATACTTCCATTCATGTTTGATAAACTTCCACATAATGATTGATTTATTGGTTTAGATTAAAGCATTGAGTTTGGCAAAGAAAACATCCTCCAGCGTTTCTTCGGCTTTGGTAAATCCGCTGTTCAAAGGTAATTCTGAAAAAACATGGATCTGAGGCTTGCCGCCTACCAGCTTGTTGCTGATCACTTTGTATTCTTCCTGATATTTTAAAAGATCGCTTTTTTCAACTCTCTTTTCATAAACCCTGTCCTTGATTTCTGCAAGTGCATCATCGGTGGTGCCGCTGTACAGAAGCATCCCCTTGTCCATGATGGCCATATTGGTACAAAGTTCGCGGACATCCTGCACAATGTGCGTGGAAAGGATTACAATGGTCTGCTCGCCTATCTCACTCAGGATGTTGTAAAATCTGTTTCGCTCTCCGGGATCCAAACCTGCTGTAGGTTCATCTACAATGACCAGTTTGGGACTTCCGATCAGACATTGGGCAATACCAAATCGCTGACGCATCCCACCGGAATAAGAACTGACAGCTTTTTTCCGATGCTCAAACAAATTGACTTTTTGTAAAAGGTATTCGACCATTTCGGTCCTTTCTTTTTTGTTTTCAAATCCTTTTAGGATTGCAAGATGATGAAGTAAATCTGTGGCAGAAGTTCTTGGGTAAACACCAAATTCCTGAGGAAGATAGCCAAGGACCTTTCTTACTTCATCCTTTTGTTTGAGCACATCGATATCACCCAAAGTAACTGAACCACTGTCGGCTTCTTGCAGGGTAGCGAGAGTCCGCATCAAAGAAGATTTTCCGGCGCCGTTGGGACCTAACAGTCCAAACATGCCTTTTTCAATGGTTAAACTGACATCTTTCAGCGCATGTACTCCGTTGCCGTATTGCTTGTTGAGATTGGTAATGGTTAGGATCATGGGGTATGGGGGTTGGGTTGATATAGTTTAAATGTTGTTGAGTTTTTTTGTTGTCAAGTTCTTTGTTTGTCATTTCGAGTCACTAATATTTTGAAAATGTTCAAAATTGGTAATGACACCGGGTTCTGCGTCATTCAGAGCCGCAGCTTGCTAAGGCGAATGCCTGCCCCGCAGAATTGCGGGGAATCCCCTAAACCTCATGAGATGCCCCGAATCCCGATAGCTCCTAAAATCCGTAAGTGACCTAATGACATTCAATTCTGTAAACCAAACCGTGTTGTTTTGAAAAATTGAGTAAAATCAAGGCTTTTGTTTTCTCTTGTTTCCGAAGTTTGTTTGTTTTTGCTGACTTGATTTACAGAATTATTGAAATTTTGAAAAGTAAAGACAGTTTTATCCAATACTTATTTTAGAGGAATGAGCCATTTTTTTTCGCAAATGTTTTTTTTATCAGGTATATACAAAAGCTGGATTATATACTTTTAGCTTCATTTGTCTGCTTTGTTTTATCCATTTTGCAGGAAGAATTATAAATCGAAAAATAAATTTTTTAATTCGGTCGGTGGGTTTTATACTTTTGCATTTAGTTGAAAAATAGTTAATCACATTATTGTATAGGTTTCTGCAAATTGCTGAAAAATAGAGGAATACTGAGTTTTTGTTTAACGAAGAAAAAGGGAGGCATTGCCAACCAAAATCATTTTTTAAGATGTCAAACTGTCTTTCCATGTTGCCCCGCTTGGCGTAAAAATTAGCGACTTCCAAATCAGTCATATCAAAATTATTGGTCAATATTGCACGGTAATCATAGGCATCCTGTGTGATTATGTTCATTTGGCCATCATTTCTTAACCTGCGTTTTACCAAAAGGCGATACGGCTTGGGAGTAGCTTTATATTCTCTGGCTTGTTGTGAAAAAGGAGTGATCAAGATTGAACCTACTTGTAATTCCCCAAATTCATCTTTGGCTGTTGTCCAATCCTGAACCTGTGTAAAATGTTTTTCCACGTAACTGTTTCTACAACCTACATAGAAAAACTCAGATTTTTCATTCAACAACTCAATGACTTCATATTGATAAGATGCTGCATCTGCTCTGAAATGTGAAACTTTTGGAGTTTTAACTTTTTCCAAAGCTCCAAACATGCGTTGTAAAGTATCAATTTGGAATGACTTAGCATCGGAATTACCATTTCTATTCTCGATGTAAAAGATATGTTCTTCGTTTATTGTACACACACCGGGTTGATAACCATAATCCCTTTTATAAGTCATTTTACTATCGCTTTTTTCATTAAAAATGATAGTATTATCGTAGTCAAGCGTCAATTCCTGAGAATTTAATACCCCAAGTTTTGACAGTATTGCCATGTTTAGTTTACATAATTCTTCATTACTATTAAATTCATGCTCAACTGAACCTCTCTTAGTTTTACAAATCTGATTTTCAGTGGCTAACTCAGACAGGCGCTTCAGTAAAGTATCAGGACTAGGTAATTTTATATAAGGATTGTTTTCAAAATGCGGCCTTAAATTGGTGTGTATATCTTCAATGCAGTCCCCACCACAATAATAAATTGACAGGAAAGAATAAAATAAATCTTTCCATGAATAACGAGAATTGGGGTTTAATTTAGGTAAAGAATCAGATAGGATATCACTAATATTCAGCTTGTTAAGGTGTTCAAAAACGAAATTCATCCCTCCAAATGCTGATATTGAATTTGATTTTACTACTTTCATTCATCGATTGTTTGTGCAACACCAAATTAGGTGAAATAATCGAAACCGCAAAGCCTTAGCAATTAAGGTTTTGCGGTATTTTTAAACATCTGTATGCGGATTTTAGGAGCTATCGGGACGGGACAAGCTTTCTCTTCGTTCTGCATGACGCTCCGATATTATGTCATTGGGAACGTTGAGAGAAATCTGTTCAGCCTAAGGGTTATTAGACTTTTGTTCTCTTGATTCTTGATTCTTATTTTTTGATTCTTGTTTCTCTTCTCTACCTTCTCGCTAATCCCACAACAATGCCAAAACCACAAATACCACTTCAAAGCGATTAGGCGAAGTTTCGAGAAATAAAAATGTTCGAATTCGATCAAAATTATGGACAGATTCTCAGCTTACATCACAGCTTCAACTGTATATCCTGCTTTTCTCAATAAAGCTATCACACCTGATTCGGATGCCAAATGACCGCTTCCTACTGCAATGAACGTTGGCTGCTGATGAATCAGCTCTTCAATGACAGGTATCCAATTGGCATTTCTGTCGGCCAATAGCAGGTCTCCATATTCTTTGAACATGTCATTATCCGCAATTAGGCTATAAAGTTCTTCAATATCTTCTTCCAAATAAGCGGCCACTAAACTTTCAAATTCTTCCATACCCTCGTCGTCTGTGACAAGTTTAGCAAGATCTTCGATTTGAATTTTTTGGGGTATTTCATCAAAAATTCCTACCTGAAATGCTACGCTTTCCAAGCCCACCATTTCTAATTGCCGGTCTTTGGCTTTCTCTACAAAAAACATCTCATAGCTGCTTTGTTGTTCACAGGGCAGCATTTTGAGCATGACCATGGAAGATAGGACAAAGGGTTTTAAAATGCCCAACTGATCCAATCCGGCACCATAGGATTTGGTAAGAAACTCATCCAATGCGGCTGCTTGATCGGCTGTTAAATCACCTTTGATATTTTTGAAGTCTTTATTGACAGAAAGCTGTTGCATCTCTTTCATCATATTTGGATCCATCATGTTCAGTTCCAAGGCGATTTTCTGGGTGGATTCCAGGGCATTTTCAATTCTTTCATCCATAAAAAACTGATCCTGGCAAATGATATGGATGGTACCGAACAGATAGGATTCTTTTTTAAGACCTTTTCCTGAAATCTTCCATAACAATGATTTTTCATCAACATCATTGGCAATGACAGGTAAAACCAACAAGAACAAAATTATGGTGGCAATAAGGGATTTTGAATGGAATGTTTTCATGTTTAAATAAGTATTTGATTTCGATGGACCAAAATTATAGCCTAAGTAAATCAATTATTTCTGAAAATACAGAAGCGCACAAATTCTGAATACAAACGCAGTTTTTTTTCCAATCAAGGTAATATTCATTTTTCCGCATTTTATCTTTATGATTGGATCAATCAGTCGTTTTGATTCAGCAAATCATGAATTGGTTTTCCTGCAAAAGCACCAACAGTAATAAAAGTCACAGATTAATTGTTGAGAAACCTCCAATTTTGGAATTCTGCATTACATTGGATAATTCCAATCTATTCAAAAAAACATTATTGGTTCTACAAAATCGTTTGAGTGGATTCATTATTAAAACTCAAAATCAATCAAATTCAAACAATAAATCCTAAATGAAAAATTCTAAAAGAGAATTCCTAAAAAAACTCGGTGCGCTCGGTGCAGGTACAGGTTTGATTGGAGCAGGTTCTTTGGCAACTTCCTGTCAATCAACTAATAACCAATCAGCTGTTTCAGGAGAAATAGATCCACCTTCCTCATTTACAGCTACCATTTTTCAGACTACAGATGTTCATTGTCAGATCCATCCGCATGATGAACTGTTTTGGGAGGACGGTAAGATTGCATTCAGGAAAACAGGCGGTTATGCCCATATCCATACCTTTATTCAACAGGAAAGGGCAAAAGCTGAGCACTCATTTTTGATTGATACAGGGGATATGTTTCAGGGGTCCATGCTGTCCGTAAAAACTAAAGGAGAAGCCATTGTCCCGATCCTGAATGCCATGTCCTACGATTTGTATTCCCCGGGTAATTGGGAAGTGGTTTATAACAAAGAGCCCATGCAACACCTGATGGGTGCACTTCATGCTGGAAAAGTCTGTGCCAATATGTATCATCAACTTGCAAATGGTGAAAGGGGCGAATTGATCTTTCCACCTTATTATATCTGGCAGGTAAACGGAGTCAAGTTTGGATTTATAGGATATAATGATCACCTGGTTCCGAGAAGGCAATCTCCTGGATATAGTGAAGGGATTATTTTTACCAAACCGGAAATGAATCTTGCCCACTATGTGGATGTATTGAAAAATCAGGAAAACTGTGCTTTTGTGGCAATCATGTCCCATACGGGTCTTTCCCAGGAAATAGCACTTTCCAATCATCCTGCCTGTGAAGGTGTTGATTATATATTCGGTGCAGATACACATGAAAGAGTCCGAAAACCCATTCAGGGCAAATATGCCAAAGTGGTTCAGCCAGGTGCTTTTGGATCATTTTTGGGTAAACTTCAACTAAAGATCCAAGATGGGAAGGTTGTGGACGATACCTATGAATTTTTGGAAATAAATGCGGATAAGATTACTCCTTCCCCTAGAATTTCCAAAGTCATTGATCAGGTGGAGCAACCATTTAGAGAAGAAATCAATACCGTTGTAGGTTACAGTACTATACCGCTTTACCGATATTTTGTTATTGAAAACCCGATCGATACCATGGTGGTGGATGCAGTCAAATGGCAATTGCCCGATGTTGATATATCGCTATCCAATGGCTTTAGGTTTTGCCCGCCTCATGCAACCCCAGATGAGACTGGAAATATTCCGATTACACGGGGATTTATCTATGATATGTTGCCTGTGGACAGTGTGGTCAGGAAAGGTGAAGTTACAGGCAAACAGCTTCATGACTGGATGGAAAATGAGCTGAACAATGTATTTGCTGTTGATGCGGCAAAGAGATTCGGCGGCTGGGTAACCAAATTCAAAGGGATGGAAATCACCTTCAATGCTTTTGGTGAAGAAGGTAAAAGGATTCAGTCTTTCACTGTCAAAGGTGAGCCTTTGGACCTGAATAGAACTTATACAATTTCGGCCTGCGAAAGAGATGGTGATCCCATGGATGTGGTATGTAGAATGAGTAATGTGAAAAATGTGGTCAATACACCTTATACACTACATCAGGTGATGTTGGGATATTTGTCGGAAAACTCACCTGTGACACCCACCCCAAGAGGAGATGCCAAAGCTTTGGATGCACCTGCGACTTTATTGAGTCAGGTCTCCGGGGTGGATTATGAGTTTAGATAAACACAAATTATCCAAAATTAAAGGCATCCCGCAGAAGCGGGATGCCTTTTACATTTAATATGGATCAACACCTCAATGAAATGAATGATAAAACAAGATGGGTTAAAGCAAAATATTAGAAAGCCATCAACATCCATCATCTGACATCGGTCAAATCAATACCGTCTTCTTCGGCTTTGCTGTTGAGGTTTTTTCTTTTTTTCAGGCGCGACTTCCTTCATGACTCCCTTGAAGGGATAAGGATGATCCTCAATGATCGGGATCTTTTTACCGATCAGTTTTTCAATATCTTTCAGGTCCTTCAGTTCTTCTGCATCACAAAATGACATGGCTATACCTGAATTTCCTGCCCTGCCCGTTCTACCGATTCGGTGCACATAGGTTTCAGGTATATTTGGCAGATCAAAATTAAAAACATTGGCCAACTCATCGATATCAATTCCTCTTGCCGCTATATCTGTAGCCACCAAAACCTGTAGCTTTCCATTTTTAAAATCATTCAAAGCATTCTGTCTGGCATTTTGACTTTTATTGCCATGGATAGCAGCAGCCTTTACATTTTCCTTCAAAAGGAATTTTACAACCTTATCTGCCCCATGTTTGGTACGGGTAAAAACCAATGCAGAGCCGATATTCTTTTTATCCAATAGGTAAAGTAAGAGTTTGGGTTTATCTGCTTTATAAGTTAGAAAAAGCCTTTGCTCGATTTTATCCACTGTGGAAGACGGCGGCGTCACTTCCACAAAAGCAGGTTTGGTCAACAAGGTATCAGCCAGTTTTTGGATTTCAGGCGGCATGGTGGCAGAGAAAAATAATGTCTGTCTTTTTTGAGGAAGCAGTGCAATAATTTTTTTCACATCATGGATAAAACCCATGTCCAGCATCCTATCCGCCTCATCCAAAACAAATATTTCTAGTTGTCTAAGGTCAACGAATCTCTGATTGATCAAATCCAACAATCGTCCGGGAGTAGCTACCAATACGTCAACCCCTCTTTTTAAAGCATTGGTCTGATGAAGTTGGGAAACTCCTCCAAAAATAACGGTATGTCGTATATCTGCAAATTTGCCGTAGGCGGCAAAACTTTCGTCAATCTGTATGGCAAGTTCTCTGGTTGGCGTCAAGATCAGGGATTTGATTCCCGGCCTTCTTTGTTTGTGCTGACTGAGTAATTGAATGATCGGTATGGCGAAGGCTGCGGTTTTTCCGGTGCCGGTCTGTGCGCAACCAAGCAAATCCCTGCCACCTAAAACGAGTGGTATGGCCTGTTGCTGAATGGGTGTGGGGGTAGTGTATCCTTCATTGGCGACCGCCTTGAGGATAGGATCAATAATTCCTAAATTTTTGAATGCCATGTTGGCTGAGTGTAAATGGGCTGATCGAGATGTTGTATGGTCTGGCTCAGCGGGGAGATTTATTAAAAGCGGCTTACAACTTGCCGTGCTTTTTTACAAAGTGGGACAAAGGTAGGCTTTTTTTGGGAGTAAAGCACAATTGAGTTTATATCCCGCAAAGCCACAAAGACGCAAAGGGAATTGCCTTTGTCAACAATTTTAGACCAAAACAATTTATTTTGAATCAAAAACAAAATGATTTTTACCCGAATAACAAGACGTTAAGTTGAATTAGATCAACCCACCTGTAAAATATACCCTATTCCCCGGATGTTTTTCAGTTGGATATTCGGATCCAGGAGCAGTTTTTTTCTGAGTTTGGATACAAACATGTCCAGACTTCTGCCGACAAATACGCCTTCATCTTCCCATATTTCTTTGAGTAAGCGGTCACGCTCCAGGATTTCGTTTTGGTGGGAAGCAAAAAGTTTGAGCAGCTTGTTTTCTTTTTGGGAAAGTTCGATTTCTTCTTTTCCGATTCTCAAAAGGTAGCTACCGGAATTGAATTCAAATTTTCCGATAACCATAGCTTGGCTTTCGTCAACTTCCTTTTGTGTTAGTGGTTTTGGCGGATTCTGTTTGAAGAAAAACAAAAAACCAAAAGCCAAAATGCCAATGATGATCGGAACCGAAAAGTTTGAAGCTGTCAATTGGTTTGATTCAAACTTGATTTTGATCCTATAGCAATCTTTCGGTTGGATGCGGCCCTGACATGGGACAAGGGTTTTGTCTTTTTGACCGGACATTTGGTAGCCATATACAATCTGATTGCCTGTGCACTGCAGCACATTCACCTGATAGCTGTCTTCAGCTTCTTTGGTGACCAATCCTTCTTTCAAACTTGTATGAATCACCTTGACCAAGGTGTCCGGCTCAAATTGAAATGGGCTTTCAAATAAGATAATGAATTCACTGGCACTGATTTTATTGATCGGCAAAACCCGGGAGGTGGTATCCCCTGAAGCAAGCAGGATTTGATGTCCTACATTCCTCAATCTGATTTCCCGGTTTTCCGCAAATTCATCTGTCTGCCATGGCCAAAGTATGACCATCATCAAAATCATTGATAGAATACCAATACCCGCAGGTTGAAGCAAATTTTTCATTTTTCAAATTTAAGGTTTAATGTGAGTCAAATATCAATTTTACCCTGTTTTACATTCTTTTTACAATTCATTTACCATTTCAGCTGTGGATTGACATAGGTTTGGACATTCTAAATCAATAAAAATGAAAACACACTTCAGATTATTAGTAGGGTTACTGACGCTTAGTTATTGCACTTCCTGCAACCCGAAAGATAAACCAGAGTTATCAAAAAACGGCATCGAGTCCGAACCCATTTATTTCTATACTGCTGATTCGCCAATCAGTATTGTCCGAAATATTGAACAGGATAGAAATGGCAACATCTGGATAGCTTCCTGGGAGGGTATTTTTAAGTATGATGGAAAGACATTTACCAATGTAACAAGCGATTTGACTTCAGCCCGATTCTTTTCTGTTTTGGAAGATAGCAAAGGAAAGATGTGGTTTGGTTCTATTGGTTCAGGAGTTTTTTACTATGATGGTAAAAATTTTAAAAACTTCAGCACCAAAGATGGACTTCTCAATAATGATATCGGTAGGATTTATGAAGATAAAGCCGGTAATATCTGGTTCGGTGTTTTTGGAGGTGCTAGCATGTATGATGGAAAATCGTTTCGGAATTATATCATTGATGAAAAAGAGATGCGCGAAGACCTGACGGGCAAAATATTTTCAGAAAGACCCCTTTATGAAGTCAATTCCATAATTGAAGACAAAACAGGCAAATTATGGTTTGCTACAAGGGGTAATACTTTTGTTTTTGACGGGAAATCATTTACCTCAGTCACACATTTAGGTAAACCTTTCAATAATATCCGTTCAATCATCGAAGACCAAAAAGGCAATATTTGGTTGGGTGGCAATGATGGTCTTTGGCGTTTCAATGGCAGTACCTTCACCAATATCGCAAAAGAGTTTGTCGGCTATATCCATGAAGATAAAAAGGGAAATATCTGGACAAGTTCAAAAACTACTAAGGATTGGGCGCTTTTACGTTACAATGAAAAGTCTTTGTTAAATAAAATTGCCGTTGTACCCGAAGTAATTAAAGCAAATGAAGGAATGGTTTTTGGAATTTTGGAGGCCAATGATGGTAGTATTTGGTTTGGTACTTTGAATGGCCTGCTTAAGTACGATGGAAATACTGTAAGCACTGTAAATAGTTCTAAAACTATGTCAAGCCAGGAATATTTCTCTAGACTGTTGGCAAAGGAAGATGATTGTTAGATTTTTTTTTTAGCAAAGGTTTCAATCAATTGTTACCCGAAAATCAAAAATATCCATTAATCAATTCTATTTCAAAGTTGTGCATCATTTTAGAGCAGAACCGTAAACAGACGACTTTTAAAAAAATGAATAAAATACAAATGGCATTATATGCAATCTTACAAGTAAGTTTTTTCTCAACCTTTACTTCTTGTAATGGGCAAAATAATTCAAAAAAACAAAAAGAGAAGACTATTGAAGTTGGAGTAACGGTTCCAAGTCTTGACAAGACAATTTGGGCTATTTATCAAGATAAAAGCACAAATTATTGGTTCGGAAGTAAAAATAATGGTGTATTCCTTTATGACGGTCAGCAAATCAAGCAAATTACTGTCAAAGATGGATTGGTAAGTGATGAAATCCGCGGTTTTCAAGAAGATTCAGAGGGCAATATTTTTATTGAAACCGAGCGTGGTGTCAGTAAATTTGATGGTCGAACTTTCAAAACTTTGCAAATTGCAAACCCCGAATCCCCTACGAATGATTGGGTTTTAGAACAAGATGATATGTGGTTCAGAATGGGTTTTAATAATAATGGTCCCTATCGTTATGATGGTAAATATTTGCACTTTCTAAAATTCCCAAAATCACCGCAAGAGGATGAATTTAAAAGCAAAAACAAGAATGCGAATTTTAGACACTATGGGCTTTATACTATCTACAAAGACCATAAAGGAATTATGTGGTTTGGAACAGCAAGTCTCGGTGTTTGTAGATATGATGGCAAAACTATTAGTTGGCATTATGAGGAACAATTACAAACAACTCCAGAAGGTGGAGATTTTGGCACACGTGCCATTTTTGAGGATAAAGAAGGGAAGTTTTGGATAAATAACACTCGTTTTCGATACAATATAAAACCGAATAGTACGATCAATTTAGACTATAGTAAAGAAAATGGGATTGGCTATATTAATGAAAATAACGAAATGGAATTTCCATTTTTTCATTCAATGACCGAAGATAATGAAGGTAACCTGTGGATGGTAACTTATGATAACGGGGTATGGAAATACAATGGAAAAGAACTTATTCATTATCCTATCAAAGATGGAGAAACGGATGTTTTGCTTTTTACAATCTTTAAAGATAACAAAGGTGTTCTTTGGCTTGGAAGTCATAATGCAGGAGTATATAAATTTAATGGTTACTCGTTTGACAAAATGTTTTGAAAAATAAAAACGAACCCACAACTGCAGTTTTGCAAAATGGCGGGTTCAGTGCTTAATTGAACACTTGGTTTTCAAATAATTAGTGCTAATATGAAAGAAAGTGCTTCAAAATCCGCCTTCGCCAAGCTGCAAAACGCGTGTGACCCTATAGGTTAATGTTAAATGGAACGCAGATCGCGCTGATTTTGAAGATTTTCACCGATAAAATAAATCAGTGAAAATCAGTCTCACCTGCGTTATCTGAGTGCCAAGATTGAGATCAAATTATCACCTAAAATCTCTATTTATTCCCTCCAGAATTTTTTCCCCTGGACATAAATCCTTTTCCTTCAATTTGTTCAAAGGTGTTTTACAAGTATTCAAAGTTCCATGAAGGTCCTTCCATTCTGTATTGACATAAAGCAGTCCTGTCAGGATTTCATTTTTAAGTCTTGCTTGTTGCAAGGCATTGGCAACTGACACCCGGTCTTCAGGATCCCAATCTGTGGCCAATTTGTTGAGTTGGATGATAGAACCATCATGAAGAGCGACTCTGGTAGATTTTCCTTTATCGTATTTAGCTGTGATCGCAGGCATTTCCGGTACAAAATCCAAAGTGGATGTTGCTTCAATATGTTGTCTTACATAATCATATGATTTGGTGGAACCGACATTGTTGTTGAATGTAACACAGGGAGAGATGACATTGATAAAAGAAAATCCTTCATGATGCATTGCTGCTTTGATCAAAGGGACCAATTGCTGCTTGTCTCCGCTGAAACTCTGAGCTACAAAGGATGCACCTAATTCAATCGCCAAGCTTGCCAAATCTATAGCCTGAAATGGATTGATAGAACCAGCCTTGCTTTTTGATCCTTGATCAGCAGTGGCCGAATCCTGGCCTTTGGTCAATCCATAGCAGCCATTGTTCATGACAATATACACCATGTTTAGATTTCTCCGGATTACATGTACAAATTGCCCCATGCCAATGGATGCGGAATCCCCATCTCCCGAAACACCAAAATAGACCATGTCTTTATTGGACATACTTGCCCCTGTCGCTACGGAAGGCATCCTTCCATGTACAGAGTTAAAGCCATGGGAATTGCCCAAAAAGTATGTAGGTGTTTTGGAAGAACAACCGATTCCTGAAATCTTGGCTACATTATGCGGCTCAACAGACATCTCGAAACAAGCCTGTACAATTGCGGCACTGATACTGTCATGCCCACAACCTGCACACAAAGTAGATAAAGGACCTTCATACTCTTTGATAGTATACCCGATTTTATTTTTGGGCAGCTTAGGATGTTTAAACTGTGGTTTTATATAACTCATGGTTCTGGGTTTTTGCTTTGTTGAGAAAAGAGATAATTTGATTTTTTATGGCATCAGCTGTAATTGGCATGCCATCATAATTCAGCACAGGTATCAGCTTGGAAGGGTTAGTTTCCATTTCGATAATCATCATACTCCGCATCTGTGCATCTCGGTTTTGTTCAATGACAAACACCAATTCATGAGAGTTGACAAATTCCACCACTTCATCACCAAAAGGAAAAGCTTTGAGCCGTATAGCATCAACGATTACGCTATCTGCATGGAGTAAATCTTTAGCTTCTTCAGAGGAAAAAGCAGATGTACCAAAGAAAAGGATTCCAATGTTACTTTTGTTTTCGTTTTGATAAAGTTGTGCAGCAGGGACGATTTTTTTTGCGGTTTCCCATTTTACCATCAACCGGTCCATATTTCTTTTATAAGCAGCCCCATCTTCTGTATAGGCAGCATATTCATCCCTAGATGTTCCTCTTGTGAAAAAAGCACCTTTTGTAGGGTGAGTTCCCGGATAGGTTCTATAAGGAATACCATCACCATCCACATCCAGGTATCTCCCGAATTTGCCGACATGTTCCAATTCTTCTGAATTCAGGACTTTTCCTCGATCATATTTTTTCTTATCATCCCATTCAAATGGATCACTGATATGGTCATTCATTCCAAGGTCAAGATCTGTCATGACCATGATGGGTGTTTGTAAACGCTCAGCCAAGTCAAAACTTTGCGCAGTCAATTCAAAACATTCCTTTGGAGTGGAGGGGAGCAAGAGTACATGTTTGGTATCGCCATGAGAAGCATAGGCAGCAAGCATCAGGTCCGGTTGTTGTGTTCTTGTTGGCATCCCAGTACTGGGACCTGCTCGCTGAACATCTACCAAGACTGCCGGTACCTCAGCAAAATAGGCCAATCCAATAAACTCATTCATCAAAGATACTCCCGGACCGCTGGTAGCTGTGAATGCCCTTGCCCCATTCCAGTTGGCGCCGATCACCATCCCCATAGCTGCCAATTCATCTTCAGCTTGAATTATCGCAAATTTTTTCTGACCGGTTTCAGGATCGATTCTATATGCTTCACAATAATGTTCAAATGCTTCGGCTACGGACGTCGAAGGAGTGATGGGATACCACGCCATGACGGTCGCACCGCCATAAACAGCCCCTAAGCCACATGCAGTATTGCCATCGACAAGAATTTTGTTTTTCAGGATATTTTTTCTCTCCAGTCTGAAGGGAAGTGGGAAATCAAAATTAGCTTCTACATAGTCCATCCCCAGTTGAAGGGCAATGTGATTTGCTTCAATCAAAGAAGCCTTTCCTTCAAATTGTTCGCCTACGAGTTTTTCTATTTCTTCAACATCCAAATTGATCAATTTGGCCAAAGCACCTACATAAATGATGTTTTTAAGGAGTTGTCTCTTTCTTGGATCCGAAAATGCCTCATTGGACAATTCCATCATGGGGACGCCCAAATAGTGGATATCTTCTCTGAAATAAGATTCAGGAAGCTTTTTGGTACTATCATACATGAAATATCCGCCGGGCTTGACACTTTTTATATCTTGAGCCATACTTTGGGGATTGACGGATACCATCAGGTCAATTCCTTCTCTTCTTCCCAAATAACCTTTTTCACTTACCCTGACTTCATACCAGGTTGGTAAGCCCTGAATATTGGAGGGAAATATGTTTTTGGGAGTGACGGGGATTCCCATTCTAAAGATGGCTTTAGCAAACAGATAGTTTGCACTTGCCGATCCTGTTCCGTTTACATTGGCAAAGCGGACAATAAAATCATTGATGGATTGACTCATTTTTCTATAGGGGGAAAAGCGGTTGACATTTGATTGGCTTTGGTAACAGAGTAAAAATACTTCTGCATATCCCAGGCTGAGGTTGGGCACCTCTCGGCACAAAGTCCACAATGAAGGCAAACATCCTCATCTTTGACCATCACTCTTCCGGTCTTGAGTTCAGAAGAAACCAAAAGATCCTGTTCCAGATTTTCGGCAGGGACCAAAAGTTTTTGTCTCAACTCCGGTTCCTCGGCATTGAGGGTAAAGGTAATACAGGATGTAGGACAGACATCCATGCAGGCATCGCATTCAATACACCGGTCTTCCTTGAATACCGTCTGCACATCACAATTGAGACATCTTTGAGTTTCACGGTAAGCAGTTGCAATATCAAAACCCAGTTCAACCTCCTTTTTTCTATCTTTAAGTGTAATTGATTTTTCGGCCTGTGGGACTACATAACGTTGGTCAATGGCCACATTACTGTCATAAATCCATTCATGGATCCCCATTTTCTGGCTGACAAGATTGGTATAGGGTGATGGTCTGTCATACAAGCTTTCACCCTCACAGAATAAATGAATAGAAACTGCCGCCTGATGACCATGTGCTACAGCGGTAATTACATTCTGGGGTCCAAATGCTGCATCACCACCAAAAAAAACTTTTTGATTTGTCGACTGGAAAGTTACTTTGTCCACTATTGGCATATTCCATTTGTCAAATTCCAATCCAATGTTCCTTTCTATCCAAGGAAAGCTGTTTTCCTGACCAATTGCAATCAATACCTCGTCCGCTTCTATAAAAACATCATCTTCCCCGGTTGGCAAAAGTTGACGCTTTCCATTTTCATCATATACTGCTTTTACTTTTTGGAATTTCATTCCGATCAGTTTCCCGTTTTCAATTTCAAAACTCAAGGGAACATGATTGTCAATGATTTGGATATCTTCATGCAAGGCATCTTCTTTTTCCCAAGGGGAGGCCTTCATTTCTTCAAAAGGACTTCTTACCACTACCTTTACATCTTTGCCTCCGAGTCTACGGGAAGTCCTGCAGCAATCCATGGCAGTATTTCCGCCTCCGAGGACTATGACTTTTTTGTTGATGGATTTGGTATGTTCAAAAGCCACACCGGCAAGCCATTCAATTCCTATGTGGATATTCGCGTCCCCTTCTTTTCTTCCCGGAAGTTTGGGCAAATCCCTTCCCCTTGGCGCACCGGTTCCCACGAATATGGCATCATAACCATCTTCCAATACCGCTTTAAGGCTCTTAACATAAGTCAAAAACTGCGTATGGATACCTAAATCCAAAATAAAATTCACTTCCTCATTCAATACTTCCTCGGGTAATCTGAAGGAAGGAATCTGACTTCTCATCATACCTCCTCCGGCAATTTGTTCATCAAAAAGGTGTACTTCATAGCCTAAAGGTGCCAAATCC
Organism: Aquiflexum balticum DSM 16537; assembly: GCF_900176595.1. Classification (GTDB taxonomy): domain Bacteria; phylum Bacteroidota; class Bacteroidia; order Cytophagales; family Cyclobacteriaceae; genus Aquiflexum; species Aquiflexum balticum. Next base: position 5,105,559 of record NZ_LT838813.1, on the reverse strand, counting down.
CTAGCAACTGTCAATGATGCCGGTCCACCTCCGATCAATGCGATTTTTTTGCCATTCGGAGGGAAGGGGCCTTGGGGCATATGTTGCCTCACGTCACCTTTATTGTCGGCTGCCACTCTTTTCAATCTACAGATGGCGACAGGTTCTTCTTCTACCCGCACTCTACGGCAGGCCGGTTCACATGGCCGGTCACAAGTCCTGCCAAGAACTCCCGGAAAAACATTGGATTCCCAATTGATCATATAAGCTTCGGTGAATTTCTCTGCAGCTATCAATCTGATATATTCCGGGACAGGGGTGTGGGCAGGACAGGCGTATTGGCAGTCAACTACTTTATGGTAATATTCGGGATTTTGGGTATCTGTGGGTTTCATGGTTGAAATTACTTTTGGTTTTTCAGGTCTTGTAAACCATAGTCTCTTAAAGCTAATAAATTTCGCAACTATTAGTAATGGCAGACTTAAAATTTTTGTCTCCTGTTTTGTGCGGATATGTTTTAGTTCAAAATTAAGTGATTGAAATATAGCTATTTATTTGCTTTGATTTTGTGATTTTGGGTGTCTCGGTCTATTTTTAGTTCATGTTTGTGAGACGTAAGAAGAATTCAAGTGGTAGTTTCAGCATTCAGATTATCCAGAAAGTTGGCAGGATCAATAAAGTGGTCAAGTCATTCGGGAGTTCCTTAGATGCTGTGGAGTTGGATATTCTTGAACGCCAGGCCCAGCTTGAAATTGAGAGAATTCAAGGCCAGACTTATTTGTTTTCAAATGACCGGGACAGCAGCTTAAAATCCATTCTATCGAATGTAGGCAACAACCAGATCGAATTAGTTGGCCCGGACAACATACTCGGAAGAGTTTATGAGTCAATGGGTTATCACAAAATCGGAGGCGATGATCTATTTAGGGACCTGGTTATGTCCAGACTGGTTTATCCAGGCTCCAAGCTTAAAACAGTAGATTACCTGTCCAGATTCAAGAACAAGGAAGTCAGTGTTTATTCCATTTATCGGTATATGGACAAGATCCATAAGGAGTTCAAAGAGGATATAGAGAAAATAACATTTAAACACTTTGAGAAGATTCTGGGAGGGCATATCGGTATTGTTTTCTATGATATGACCACATTATTCTTTGAGGCCCCGGATGAAGATGATCTGCGGAAAATCGGTTATTCAAAAGATGGCAAGCATCAACACCCCCAGATAAAATTGGGGCTGTTGGTCGGTTCTGAGGGATATCCGCTTGGATATGATATTTTTGAAGGAAGTACTTATGAGGGATATACCTTGATACCTGTTCTGGAAAACATCCAAAAGAAGTTTTCCATCGGTAAACCTATAGTGATTGCAGATGCAGGCTTACTGTCCGGAGCCAATATCAAAGCACTTATCAGTCACGGTTATAAGTTTGTACTGGGGGGTAAAATCAGGAATGAAAGCAAAGAGATCAAAGATTCAATTCAGGAACTGGAAATAACCGAAGACAATCCCGGAGAAGTTAAAAAAGACGGTTATAGACTGGTTGTAAGCTTTTCTGAAAAGAGACTGAAGAAGGATGCCCACAACAGAAAAAAGGGGCTTGAAAAGCTCGAGAAAAAGGTCAAAAATGGGAAAATCGACAAAAGTAGTATCAATAACAGAGGATATAACAAGTACCTCAAGCTCGAATCAGAAATCAAAGTGGCAATTGATTATTCCAAATACCAACTGGATGCCAGATGGGATGGACTGAAAGGATATCTTACAAATACTGATATGAAAGCCAGGGAGGTTATTGCTGCATACGGAAACTTGTGGCAAATAGAAAAGGCTTTCCGGATCAGCAAGACAGATATCAGAATACGGCCAATCTACCACCGAATACCGGAAAGAATACAGACACATATCTGTATCTGTTTTGTGTCATATGCTGTATTTAAAGAAATGGAAAGACTTCTTAAAAAACGGAAAGTATCATTTTCTGCAAACAGAGCTATCGAGCTTACCAAAAACATGTACCAGATAAGGGTATTCCTTCCTGATTCTAAAACCTATACAACAGTTCCTCTCAAACCAACTCAGGAACAACAGGAACTAATCTCTGCTATCATGAAAACTTAGCTTGGGTGTCCCATCGCACAAAACAGGTAAAGCTAATAAATTTCGCAACTATTAGTAATGGCAGACTTAAAATTTTTGTCTTTTTATAAAAATGTGACGAAAAATTAGGGGAATTGAAAAAGTACAGGAATTTCTTTACCCATCAAAACCTAAACCTATGGTTGCTGAAACCAGGGTCTACAATCCTCCAATCGCCTTGATATAGTACCTATTTTTATAAATTAAACACTGTTCAAACCAAAGTTTGGAATCCAAAATTTCTGATTTCCTTACATATTCTTTTCACATCGGCATTTTTCATCCAAGGATTCAAAGGCAGAGAGAGCACAGTTTTGGACATCATTTCCGCAACAGGATATTTTTGTCCATCCAGGTATGGCTTCATGTAGGGAATGATCTCAGGATAATGAATCGCAGTACCTATTCCTTTTTGGGCTAAAAATTGCCTCAGGTCATCACGCTGGCTGGTTTTGATGATGAATAAATGGGCATTATGAAAAGGTGAAAGAATTTCCTGCGGCAAACTGATGGAAGCGATATCTTTCAGTTCCTGAAGATAAATTGAAACTAAGTTTTTTCTCCTTTTTTGCCAGGCACTGAAAAATCCCAATTTGACATTTAGAAATCCTGCTTGAATGCTGTCAATCCTTGCATTTCTTCCAACCAGAATGTGATGGTCACGGAAGGTTTGACCATGGTTGAGCAAATTTCTGAGTTTTTCTGCCAGGATACTGTCTTCTGTTAATACTGCCCCGGCCTCTCCCAATGCCCCCAGATTTTTGGTGGGATAAAAACTCAAGCAACCGATGTCGCCCCATGTTCCAGCATGTTTACCTTTCAGAACAGCGCCGAATGACTGTGCCCCATCTTCAATTACGGCAACTTTGTTTTTTTTTGACCATAACAATAGTTTTTCCATATCCACCATGTTGCCATAAAGGTGAACCGGGATAATCGCTTTAGTTCTGCTGCTAATTTTGCTTTCCAGTAAATCCAGATCCATTAGCCCTGATGCATCTGTGTCGATAAAAACGGGTTTTGCACCGACTAAGGCAACAGCCTCAGCTGTAGATACCCATGAAATTGCAGGGACAATTACCTCATCCCCAGATCCTATCTCCAAAGCTCTTAGGGCAAGTTCTAGCGCATCAGTGCCATTAGAACAGGCCAAAGCGTAATTGATGCCCAAATATTCTTTTAGATTTTTTTCCAGGATTTCAACCTCCTCACCGCCTGAAAAAACGCCTTTATCAAGCATCTGTGAAAATTTTTCCTTGAGCGCTATCTTCAGATCCAGTGGAATCTGACTTAAATCAAGAAATGGGATATGTTTGTTCATCTAATAAGCGGGCAAGTTGTTGGCTAAGGTTTTTTCTGGAATATTGATTTACTTTTTCAGAAACCTTGAATTCTGATTGGGGATTAAAGTTAATGAGGAAATTTTTGATTTCGCCCTTTTCTGTATGGGCGATCACTTTACCGCCATTACAGGAAGTGAGAATTGACGATGAATCCCCATTGGGATCTCCAAGTGCCAAAATGGGTCTGCCTGTGGAAAGATATTCAAATAGTTTGCCCGGGATATTTCCTTTAGCGTTTTTGGTGTCCGTCAGGATAAGGAGCAGTAAGTGCGCATTTTGGTAGTAATCGAACACTTTTTCATGCGAGACATACCCTTCCAATTTAACATTTTCCTTCAGCCATGGATCTTGGGAAATAAAATTTCCGACGGCTTCAGATACTTTGCCGACAAAGCGAAGTATCGCTTTTTTGTTTGAAGCTTGAAAAACTTCCTGAAAAACCTCGATGAATGGCAAAGGATTTCTGATTGCATCGATCACCCCTGTGTAAAGAATTTCTATGATCTCTCGATTTGAAATTGAGAATTTCCAGTTTGACGGTAAATCTGCGGAATCATAACCATTGGTCAAGAGGTGGACTTTTCTTTGGCTTAGATTTTCAAAATCTTTTTGAAATGTAGGGCTGATGGTAGTGACCATGTCAGCTGTATCCAACACTTCTTTTTCCAGTTTTTGGTGTCTTTTTTTGACCCAATCCAACATGGGTAAAGTATCCAAAAATTCCCATTTTGACCATGGATCTCTAAAATCTGCCAGCCAGCTTATTCCTGTCTTTTTCTTCAACTCCAACCCAATCAGGTGTAGGCTGTGTGGCGGCCCTGTGGTGATAATGGCATTGAATTGTCCTTGTTCAACAAGGTCTTTTAAGAAATCAACAGAAGGCTTAACCCAAAATATCCTGGGATCAGGAATCAGGACATTAGCTCTCAACCAAATTGCAGACTTGTCGCTGAATGATTTTTTTTTCTTTTCAAGTACTTTGGAAGTATCGGCTGATTTTTCTTTTTTGAGTTTTCTGAATATACCATATGGTTCCCAGATAGGGAATTTAATCACTTCCAATTGAGGATTGATTTCATTTAACAAGCTTTCATCTTTCAGGTCAAAATCCGGATTTTCCGGTGTAAATATCACCGGTTCCCATCCGAATTCAGGTAAATACTTCGCAAACTTCAACCACCGCTGAACCCCGGATCCAGCTGATGGAGGCCAATAGTAAGTGATGATAAGTACTTTTTTGGTCTCTACCACAATCCATGAACCTCCTTCTTCAGGTACTTCTTATAAATGTCTTTGACAGCATCCATTTTGTAGGGAGATATGGGAAGATGTTCTGAAGCTTTTACATTTGATAATACCTGATCTATTTTAGATGCCCCTGGGATGACTGTACTTACCTGGGGATGCATCAAAATCCATTTGATGGCCCACTCAGCCAAAAAAGTGTCTTCGCCAAAAAGGGCTTTCAACTCGTCGACAACCTTCAAACCTGTCTCATAGTCAACGCCAGAAAAGGTTTCACCTTTGTCAAAAGCTTCACCCTGTCTGTTGAATGTCCTGTGGTCATCAGGTGCAAATTCAGTAGTCTCGTTATATTTCCCGGTCAAAAGACCACTTGCCAATGGCACCCTTGCAATTATCCCGAAATCATTGATTTTTTCTTGAGTAAATAATTCTTCTGCTGGTTTCAACCTGAACATATTGAAAATGATTTGAATGGTAGAAACAACCTCATACTTCATGGCTGCTAATGCCTCATCGACTGTTTCCACGCTGACTCCCATTTCCAGGATTTTGCCTTCCTCTTTTAATCTTTCAAATAATTCAAAAATCTCATCTCTATAATATACTTCGGTAGGCGGGCAGTGAAGTTGTATCAGGTCCAAGGCGTTCAAACCTGTGTTTTTAAGGGAGTTTTCAACATGTTTACGCAATGTTTTTGGTGTATACCCCTCATTGGTATGAGGTTGAATTTTTCTCCCGCATTTGGTAGCGACATAAATGCGTTCTGTTGATTCCCGAACTGCTTTTCCCACAGCGGCCTCACTCAATCCGCCATCATAAACATCAGCAGTATCTATGAAATTAATACCCTGATCAATCGCCGAACGGATGATTTGGTTGGCATGTGCTTTATCGAAAGGCTTTCCCCAACCTCCTCCTACCTGCCAAGTTCCAAGTGAAATTTCGGACACGAGCCATCCGGTTTTGCCTAAATTTCTATATTCCATTTTTGATTTGATTATTTGCAGAGGACATTTCAGAAAGCAATTTAAATTTTTATCTTTAGTTCCTTAAAGTTTAATCAATGAAATCCCGAAGAAAATTTCTACAAACCTTAACCGTCGCAGGTGCTGCGGCTACCTTACCTATTAATCTTATGGCAGAACAAGCAAACAAACAAAAAATGATTCACCAGGTTTTCTTTTGGCTGAATGACGATGTTGAAGTCAATGATTTTAAAAAAGAAGCTGCCGTATTGGGAAAATGTAAAAGTGTTGCGAAGTTTTATATGGGAACTCCGGCACCTACCGAGAAAAGATCAGTGGTAGATCATAGCTACCAAGTAGCGTGTACTTTATTTTTTGACAGCATTGAGGATCAAAATGATTATCAGGTAGATCCGATGCATTTGGCATTCATCGAAAAAAATTCGAACAAATGGAACAAAGTTCAAGTATATGACTTTGTGATCTAGTTTATTCGCAACTGTGGGTCAGTTGATTGCTACACGAATTTCCTTTCAATGAAAAAACTTCGCTTCAATGTTATTTGGATGTTGCTGTTATTGGCAGCACCTTTCATTTCCTGCAATCCAGAATCTGATGATGTAGATCCCATTAAGATTGAAAACGCTGTCAAAACGGCTATTTTTAATAGCATGAAAGAGTTTTACTTTTGGGAGGAAAAAATTCAGGAGACATTCGATGTTTCCCAATACGCATCTAATCAGGAAGTTCTGGATGCTCTGGTATTCAAGGATCTGGATAGATGGTCCTATTTGACTACGAGGGAGGCTTTCAATGCAGCTTTCACCGGACAGGCTACAGGTGTTCATGGTTTTGGCCTTGGAATCGATCAGGATGAAAATTGGTTTGTTTCTTTTGTTTATAATGAAGGTCCTGCAGGAAAAGATGGTTGGCAGAGAGGTTGGCAGTTTATAGAAATCAATGGAAAACCTATCGCCCAATATAAAACAGCCAGTGGTGGCTACAATTTTCAGTTGGGTCCAAATGAAATAGGAGTGTCTAATACCTTCAAATTCAGACTTCCTGATGGAACAGAAACTACCCGTACTATTTTAAAAGATGCTTTTCAGACCAATTCAGTGTTGTATCAGAATGCCTATGAAGTCGGCGAAAAGAAAGTTGGCCATTGGGTGTACCAGAGTTTCAGGGCTACACAAGGACTTACCCCTACAAGGAGTAAAGAAGTAGAAGACAGTTTCAACTTTTTTATGGCCCAAAATATTGATGAACTGATAATAGATCTTCGGTTGAATGGGGGAGGTTCTGTTGCGGTTACAGCCCAGATTTTAAATTATCTGGTACCTAATTCTGCGAATGGAAAAGTAATGTTTATTGACAAACACAATGAAAATAAAAGTTCTTTCAATAAAACAACGAACTTTTCCAAATCAGGTACACTGAATCTGAATAGACTCTTGGTGATTACATCAAGAGGTTCTGCCTCCGCTTCAGAATTGCTGATCAACTCTTTGGAGCCTTACATGGAAGTTATTCTTTTAGGAGATGATACATACGGAAAACCTGTAGGTTCATTCCCATTATCTTCTTTTAACAGGACGCTGAGTGCAAATAATGTTGAACTGGTTCCAATTACATTTGCTACTCAGAATGCAGAAGGAAGGGCTGAATATTTCAATGGTTTTCCTGCAAACTATAAAGTAGCTGATGACTTATCAAGAAACTGGAATGATAGGGAAGAAAAAAGACTTAAAGCGGCTTTGCAATTTGTGTCTGAAGGAACAATCAATGGAAGGTTACGATTTGACTATTTCAAGCCAAAATGGGAAATGATTGATGCTTTTGAAGGGTTGGAAAAGGAGTTCCCTGTGTTTTGAATTAGACTTTAGACTTAAGACGCAAGACATAAGATTCAAGAAGCGAGATGCGAGAAGCGAGAAATTAGAGCTAAGAATCAAGAGTCAAGAGAAAAAACTTTATAAGAAAATCGGGAATTCTAGAAGAGGAAAATGGGAGATAGCTAAAAAAATTTGCCCGATAAAAAACGAGTTGAACTATTGAAAAGACCAACGGAGAATCTGTTGGTCTTTTTAATAGTTTTCTAGAATTCTTTTTAGATTTTCAAGTCCGGTCTGGAAATCATCTCCGATCATTTTTTCCATATCCATTACCAATAACATTGCGTTCATAGGATATGAAAAATGTCCTTCAAATCCCCATCTTACCAAGGTTTGGCTGTCATTAAGGGCTTCAAATTCCATAAATGCTTTATCGTCAGATTCAAAAGGTTCAAAAAACCGTAAAGCATAATCAATTCTTTTGCCTTCTTGAATAGCCAGAATCTCCTGTTCCCCTGAACCCACATCAGGGTTTTCACTTTTCCACGCGGAAACAAAGCCAATCTGTCCATCGGTTCCTTTGTATTCCTTTTGCATATTAGGATCCATAGATGCCCATTTGCTAAATGCATCTTGATTTTTAAGGAATTTGGTATAATTGTAAACTTCCTCTTGTGGCTTATTTATGGTAATTTCCCTTACCACTGAATAATCCTTTGTTGAAAATAAGGCAATAACAAATGGGATTAGGAGAATGGCGACTATAACAATCGCCATGTTTTTGATGATTTTCATAGTTTATGGGATTTAAGGTCTATCAAAAATACCAAATTTCATGTTCAAATCAATTCGGTTAGTTATTTGGGATATCATTAATTGATTTGAAATGCTGTGCAGTTTCTTCAATCAGGCTATTGTGGCCACAGGGCAGTTCTACTGAGTTGATATGTGGGATTTTGGAACTGAAGTTTTTCAGATTTTTTGAAGGCACCATTTTATCAAATTCCCCGGTAAATAGGCTGATGTCTGTTTGATTACCATTTACCCATTCTATGATTTTTTTCAAGTCTGGTTTGAAGGGTTTAAAAACATTCCATGTAAAATAAATCTGTGCTCTCTTGGTTCTTGTTGTCATTTGGGATTGGACGAATTTGATCAGACTGTTTTCGAGGAAGCCCAGTTTTCCCAAAAACCCCATGATCCTAAAAAAACGCTCGGGGTGAAACACTACTCTTTTGAATAGTTTGTTGAGAATTCCCGGAAAAGTAGCCATGTTGTACCAGAAGCCGGTTTTGATGCCATCCGGGGCCATCAATAAAAGTGATTTGACCAGGCAGGGGAAAAGTTCGAAGGTAATCAGACAGAATTTACCGCCCATACTATATCCTATCAGATGAAATTTTTCAAAACCTTCCTGTTTCATCAATTGCAGCATGATTTCCTTCCAGATTTCTTTGGTGAGTTTTTGATTGATGGAATTCCAGCTACTTTGGCCATGATAAAAAATGTCAATGGTGATATAACAATCGTCTTTTTGAATGAGGGGTAAAAATGATTCGAAAACTCTCATGTTCTGCCCAAAACCATGGAAGAGCAAATGCATGTTTTTGCCCGTTCCATATTTTTTATAGGCCAAATGACCAAAAGAAGTCTCCAGAAAATTCATATCTACAGTTTAAAATAACTTAAAAGCAAAGTTAGAATTAGTTTCTAGGATTTTTTAAAATTTGCCGTTATAAAGAATAAAATTCTTTTAAAAATTGATTTATGAATTTATTCAATTGTTTATATTCTTGTTTATTTATGAAATCTATAAAATATTTTAAAAAAAACTTTAGAAACTTTGAACCTTCTGATAGTTTCTAGAGTTTAGTACCAAAATCTTTGAATGAATTGGAAACTAGACAAAAAATAATCGAGACAGCAACTGACCAGTTTATGAGGTATGGTATAAGGTCTGTGACTATGGATGATATTGCACGTCAGGCCGGTATATCAAAAAAAACTATCTACCAGGAATTTTCAGACAAAAATCAATTGGTTTATGAAGCGTTTTCCGCTGCCATTGACCATGATAAGTGTGAAATGGATAAAATTCCGAATTATCAGGATGGGGTTGTAGAACATCTGGTGGGTTTGACCACCTATATCAGAAAACGATTTGCAGACTTCAATCCGATGGTTTTAAATGAGATACAGCGGTACTATCCCCAATGTTGGCAGCTTTTTGAAGATTTCAGAAACAATCATGTTGCAGAAGAAATTAAGAGTCTTCTCGAAAAAGGCAAAGTAGAAGGTGTAGTCAGGCAAGAAATCAATTCAGAACTCATGGCCATATTGAGAATGGAACAGATGATGTCCACCTTTGATCCGCTCAAATTTCCACCTTCAAGATTCAATCAATTGGAATTACAAATAGCAATTTTCGAACATTTCCTCTATGGTATTTTTACCGAAAAAGGACTAAAAGCTTATCAAAAACAAAAAGAATCAGCATTATGAAGACCACAATTAACCGACATGTAGGAATGGGATTTTTCCTGTTGGCTTTGTTTTTTTCAAATCCGTCTTTTTCCCAAAACAAAATACAGCTTACACTTCAGGAAAGTATTCAGTATGCTTTGGAAAACAATGTGGATGCGAAAAACGCACAATTAGAAACTATGGCTGCCAAGGCCTTAGTAGTAGAGAGAAGGGCAGAAGGCCTTCCGCAGATTACTGCAAATATGGATTTTACCTATAATGCCATTATCCCATTGGTATTCGTTCCATCAGAAGGCGGTTTTATTCCTCCTGACCCAAATAACCCACCACAATCAGACGTAATTGGTGTGCGATTGGGAACAAATTATAGTTCTGTTCTAGCCGTTCAGCTGAATCAGATGATATTTGACGGGTCTTACTTTGTGGGTCTGAAAGCGGCAAGTACTTATAAAATGCTGACCGAATATGACAGGGAGAAATCTGAAAATGATGTGAAAGAGTCCATCAAAAAAGCATATTTCACTGTTTTGGTAAATGATGAAAGAAGAAAAATTGTTGAAGCTAACCTGCAAAGATTAGATTCGCTTTTAAAGGAAACTGAAATACTTTATAATGCCGGATTTGCCGAAAAGATCGATGTTTCCAGAATTAAAGTACAAAGAAACAATATCAAAACTGAACTTGATAAAGTTCTTACTGCTGAGGTTATCAGTGTTGAATTGCTCAAGCTTCAAATGGGTTTGCCATTGGAATATGAAATCACCCTCACAGAGACGCTACAGCAACTTAACCCTCAAGATGAAATTCAGGAGCTGTTGAATTTTCAGGGAACACGGAGGGTTGAAGTGGATCAGATAAAGACAAATATTGACTTAATAAATCTAGACCTAAGAAACAATACAAGCCAATATATGCCAAGACTAGGTTTCTTTGGAACGTATCAAAGAAATGCTGCAGCCCAGACTACCGGGGCAATTTGGGAAAGCAATAGATGGGTTTCGGGATCTTTTATCGGGTTGAATCTAAGCATACCGATTTTTGATGGATTGACCAAAAGTGCTAAAATCCAACAAAACAGGGTTCAGATCCAACAGCTTGAAAATCAGAAATATTTTATTGAAGAGAATATAGAAATAGAAAAGTTTCAATCTCGAACCAATCTCCAAAACAGCCTTCAGGCCCTTAGGGTTCAGGATGAAAACAGGGAATTGGCCATGGAGGTATTCAGAATGACCAAAATCAAATATGAAGAAGGTGTAGGTTCCAACTTCGAGGTGGTGGAAGCAGATTCTGCGCTGAAAGAGGCAGAATCCAATTATTTCTCAGCCCTTTATGATGCATTAATTGCCAAGGTAGACTTGGAAAAAGCATTGGGTATCCTTTAAAAAATTTAAAAAAGAAAATATACTAAACTAATATGAAAACTAATTTTCCATTTTTGATCCTTGCCATGATTGTAATGGCTTCCTCCTGTGGACAAAAAGATGAACTGACTGCAAAAAAAGAAGAGTTGGCCAAAATGAAGTCTGAGGCTGCCAGTCTCAGAACATCGATAGAAACTTTGGAAAAAGAAATTGCGGTATTGGATCCTGAATTTGGAATTACCAATAGAAAAACTGTTTTAATTTCCACTACAAAGCCTGAAAAGACCCATTTTGAGCATTTTGTTGAAGTAACAGGATCTGTACTTTCCAAAAAAGATGTGAATATTTCAGGAGAAGTATCAGGAAGAATCCAAGAGGTGAATGCAGTAGAAGGAATGCGCGTGACGAAGGGTCAGGTTTTGGCAAGAATAGATGATGAATCTATCCAAAGAAATATTGAAGAGGTCGAGAAACAGATGGAATTGGCATCGATAATATTTGAAAAACAGGAACGCCTTTGGAATCAACAGATAGGAACCGAAATCCAATACCTGGAAGCTAAAAACAGGAAAGAAACCCTTGAAAAGAATTTGGAATCTTTAAAAACCCAGAAATCAAAAACTTTAGTGAAAGCTCCATTTAACGGAACTGTGGAAAACGTACTGGTCCGTACCGGGGAACTGGTTCAGCCGGGAGTTTCTTTATTTCGTTTTGTTGGAGACAGCGATCTCTTCATTGAGGCTGATGTTTCAGAAAGATACATTGGTATCCTGGGTAAAGGAGATTCAGTGGATATACATTTCCCCTCTGTCAATAAGGACTTCACAACTAGGGTTTCTGCTATTGGTGGAATAATCAATCAAAATAACCGAACATTTAAAGTGGAGGTTGTACTGCCCAATCTTGAATTCGCAAAGCCCAATATGCTTTCGGTATTGAAAATAAGAGATTATGAAAATCCTGATGCCGTAACAGTTCCCAATTATCTTATCCTTCAGGATAGTAAAGGAGATTATGTTTTCACCGTTGAAAACGGGGTCAGTAAGAAACGATACATCCAAAGAGGCCTGACTTATAAAGAGATTACTGAAGTTGTAGAAGGTCTTTCAGGAAACGAAATTCTAATTGATAAAGGGTTCAGGGAAGTAGGAGACAATTTTGCTGTAAACATAGCCCAATGATTCACTTATGTCACAGGTAGAAGATAAGAAAAAAGGAGTAATCAGGGAGTTTGGACTAAGTTCGCTTTCTGTTGACAACCAGACATCGGTGGTGATTCTGGTTCTGATAATTACCGTTTTGGGGCTATTGGCTTACAGGACCATGCCCAAAGAAAGTTTTCCCGAGATTGTCATCCCTACTGTTTATGTTGGTACAGCTTATCCCGGTAACTCTCCCGTGGATATGGAAAACCTGATAACAAGACCTATTGAAAAGGAGCTGAAATCCATCAATAATGTCAAAAATATCACTTCCACCTCTGTTCAGGATTTCTCTTCCATAGTAGTAGAGTTCAATCCCGGAGTAGAAATCTCCAAAGCCATACAGGATGTGAAAGACGCAGTGGACAAGTCCAAAAGTGAGTTGCCGACTGACCTCGATCAGGATCCGGATGTAATTGAGATCAACACATCCGACTTTCCCATCATGAATATCAATCTCTCTGGGAATTATACAGAGGAAGAATTAAAGAAATATGGTGAATACCTGGAGGACGAAATTGAAAAACTCGCAGAGATATCCAAAGCAGAATTAAGAGGTACTATAGAAAGAGAAATCCGGATTGATGCTGATATCTATAAAATGGAAGCTTTGGGAGTTTCTTTCAGTGATATTTCTGATGCTGTTTCCCAGGAGAATGTAACTATTTCAGGGGGCAATATACTTTCCGGTGAATTCAGAAGGTCGTTAAGGGTCACAGGTGAGTTCAAACACCCCGATGAGTTGAATGATATTATCATCAAAACGGAGGAAAATAAGATTGTTTACCTATCAGATGTAGCCGAAGTAATTGATACATACAAAGAGAGGGAGAGTTATGCAAGGAGTAACAGACTTCCTGTGGTAACGGTCAATGTTGTCAAAAGAAGTGGAGAAAACTTGTTGGATGCATCAGATAAAATCAAAGAAATCCTACAAAATGCCAAAGCGGAAAGATTTCCGGCCGATCTGAATATTTCCATTACCAATGACCAATCTACCAGAACAAGGTCGCAGGTGAGTGACCTGGAAAACAGTATCATATTTGGAGTAATTTTGGTTGTCTTGGTCCTGATGTTTTTCTTGGGTTTCCGAAATGCCTTGTTTGTAGGTATAGCCATTCCATTATCCATGTTCATATCTTTTCTGATCTTGAACGCTCTAGGAATCACTCTCAACCTGATGGTATTGTTTGCTCTGATTTTGGCACTTGGAATGCTGGTGGACAATGGAATCGTGGTAGTAGAAAATATTTACAGGTTGATGCAGGAAGGTAAATCTCCTATCCGTGCTGCCAAAGAAGGGGTGGGGGAAGTTGCATGGCCAATAATTACATCCACGGCGACAACATTAGCGGCTTTTTTACCATTGGCCTTTTGGGATGATCTTATCGGAGAGTTTATGAAATACCTCCCGATTACTTTGATAATAGTATTGTCATCTTCCTTATTTGTTGCTTTGGTGGTCAATCCTGTTTTGACTTCCTTGTATATGAAAATACAGGATTTTGATGTAAAAAAGCCTAAGAAGAAACCATTGATTGTAGCATTGATATTTGCAATTCTGGCTATCATAGGGTATCTGGCAGGATCCAACACCTTTGGAAACCTATTTATGCTAGGTTCAATTCTTACTATATTCAATGTTTTTGTATTAAGAAATGCCATCCGATGGTTTCAGAATGTTTTCTTGGTTTCTTTGGAAAATTTCTATGAAAAGACTCTTCAATTTGCCTTGAAAGGGATCAATCCTTATTTGTTTCTCGGTGGAACATTTTTGTTGCTGATTTTGTCCTTGGTTTTGTTGGGGATAAGATCACCTAAAATCCTTTTCTTTCCAGATAATCAACCGGCTCTGGTCAACGTATTTATCGAAAATCCAATCGGCACAGATACGGAGGCCACTAATAAATTCATGCTTGAAATGGAAGAGGAATTATTGGACCTGCTTGAACCTTATGGAGATATCGTAGAGGCTGTAATCACACAAGTTGGCCAAGGAACGGGTGATCAGGCAGAGGGACCTAGTATTGCCAATACCCCCCATAAAGCCAAGGTCACAATCAGTTTTGTTGAATACCAGTTCCGAAATGGAGTGAATACCAATAGGATTATGGGTGAAATCCGCGATATGGTTGAGAAGTATCCCGGTGTGTTGATTACCGTTGATAAACAGCTAAATGGACCACCTGTAGGAAAAGCAGTCAATATAGAAATCAGTGGGGAAGAATATGAGAAATTAATTGCATATGTGGGGAGATTCAGGGAGTATCTTGCTTCGGCAAACATTCCTGGAATTGAAGAATTGAAATCTGATTTGGAATTAGGCAGTCCGGAAGTATTGGTGAAAATTAATCGGGAAAAAGCCAGAAGATTTGGTTTATCAACTTCTTCCATTGCCAATGAATTGAGAACAGCCCTATTTGGCTTCGAGGTTTCAAAGTTCAAGGAAGGGGAAGAAGATTATCCGATTACGTTGAGACTGAAAGATGAATACCGTTACGATCTATCTTCCCTTTTAAACAAAAAAATAAACTTCAGGGATAAATTCGGAAATAAAAAAGAAGTACCGATTTCAGCAGTTGCTGAATTGGAATACGGTTCTACTTATGGCTCCGTAAAAAGGAAGGATCTGAATAAAGTGATTTCAATTTTTTCCAATGTGACGGATGGATATAATGCCACTGAGATCAATAATCAGTTAAAGGAGTTGGTTGCGCAGTTTGATGTCCCGGAAGGTATCAGTGTGAAATTCACAGGGGAACAAGAGGAACAGGCCAAATCTCAGGCTTTTTTGATGAGAGCCTTATTTATAGCTGTTTCTATAATTTTCCTAATAATTGTTGCGCAGTTTAATTCTGTCACCACGCCTTTTATAATTATGGCCTCCGTTGTATTGAGTACCATAGGGGTGTTTTTGGGTTTGGTGATTTTCAACATGGACTTTGTGGTAATCATGACCGGAATCGGTATTATTTCTCTGGCCGGAGTTGTGGTGAACAATGCCATTGTTTTGATAGATTACACAAATTTGGTAAGGGAACGGAAAAGGGAAGAACTTAACATGAAAGATGGAGAGTATTTACCCATAGATGAATTGCTCAATAGTATTGTGCTAGGTGGAAAAACAAGGTTAAGGCCTGTCTTGTTGACTGCGGTTACAACCGTGTTGGGTTTGATTCCATTGGCCATTGGGATGAACATTAATTTCGGGACATTGCTGAGTTCTTTTGATCCGCAGTTTTTTGTCGGGGGTGATAATGCAGACTTTTGGGGGCCAATGGCCTGGACTGTAATATTTGGTCTAACCTTTGCGACATTCTTGACGTTAGTTATCGTACCTGTCATGTATTTATTGGCAGATAAATTAAACATGTTGATTCGTAGATTGAAATAGCATGATTAAATAAAGGTTGGTGGTTTTTAAATGTTTAAACTCCCGGGATCGTTTTCCGGGAGTTTTTAATTTTCAAATGGTTTTAATAATTCAAAAAGTCGTTTCTCTCCATTTGTTGCTTTAAATTTTAATACTTTTGCAAATAAAAAAAACAGTATTTTAAAGATGGATTATCAGTGGTTTGTCCTATACACTACCTCAAGGGCCGAGAAAAAAGTGGCGACAAGATTAAGGGAAAGAGGCTTGGAAGTGTATCTCCCAATGATCGAGGAGATCAGACAATGGAGTGATAGGAAAAAGAAAGTTCAAAAAGCACTTTTCAATGGCTACGTTTTTGTGAAAACTACCAAACCAAACTTATGGGAGGCACTTCAGGTCCCTGGTGCCGTAAAGTTTGTGAATTTTTCGGGCGAGCATGCGACTGTCAGACAACAGGAAATTGATACTATTCATAGAATATTGGAAACAGGTGTGGCAGTGGAAACTGATGGTTCTGAAATTGAAAAAGGAGAACAGGTTAAAATCCTAGGGGGGCCATTGCAAGGGATGGAAGGAGAATGTGTAAACAAAGGGAACAGTGATTTCTTCATCATCAGGATTCCGGGAATCAATCAAAACCTGCTCATCAGTATTGAAAGGAAGTTCCTCCAAGTGATTCAAGAGATCCGGAAGTGAGATTTCAGACCTTAGAAAACAAGATCCGGGAATTACAGTAGTCGAAAAATGGGGCTTTTTTAAAATCTCCTACTCAACAATCTTTTGTAAACTATCTGGGTTTGAAAAAGGTGATCGTTGAATTCATTATATCCCTTATTCCCGTCTAATTCATCAGAAAAAGTGAACATACCTTTGAGTTCGAGTGATAAATCCGAAAACTGATCAAGACTGAAACTGAAGCCTATTACTGCAGGAATATAGGTTGCAGTTGTATTGGCTGAAAATTCAGTTGCATTATCCTCAAAGGAGAAAGTTTCGGTTCGGCTGACATGAACAATCCCGAAACCTGAGCCAAGATAAGCATTGAATCTCCCCCGGTTCATGTGGTTGTCATAAGGGATCACATAAAAGACAGGCGTCAGATCCAAAAAATAGGCCTGTCCCTTAAAACTAAATGCGCCACCTGTTTCCTCCCATCTCCTGATGGCATAATCCCTTATTTCACCGCCACTCCTGACAAACTGAACTCCCCCTGTGGTTTGGATTGCCCATCGGGAATGTATTTTTTTTGCATAGGCCAGCGAAAATACAGGACTCCAATTGAAATCACTGACTTTAAACACCCCACCATTATCCGAATACATAAATGATGGACCTAGTCCTATAGATAATGAACTTGTCCTAAGATTCCCATCCCTATAAAAGCTTTGGGCTTTACAAAAAGTTGAAAAAAAGAATCCGCTTAAAAGTAAGAGAATGCCGGAATAAATGACTTTAATTTTCATAACGTCGGATAATTGTAGTACATAATAACAAAAATGTTGCCTTGGCAAACATCCGTTCAAATTGCTGAGATAGAGGCTTAAATTTAAAAAAATAATTCAGATTTCAATGGTTTTCTTCCTCCTCACCGAGGGCTTTGGAGATTTCACTTTCAGTCATTCTCAATTTATTTTTACAATATTTCACCAAAGATGTTGCTTCTTTGACCAAGTCAGAAAGCTCATCCATTCCTTTTTCGCCTGATTCAAGTAGATTGACTATTTCTTCAATTCTAGCCACAGCTTTGTCGTAACTTATAGTTTTATTTTCCATATTCTTCTATTTCTTCAATTTTACTGGTAATGATTTTTTCCTTAAGGAAGGTTTTAATTGACTGACCTTTTTCAGGTCTTAAAGTGTGTATGGGCTTTCCATCTATTTCAGAACGGGTGTAGCCTTTTTGAAAGAAAGTATTGGGATCTGCCTTTAGAAGATCCTTTTCAAGTTGATTCAACTTTTTGGTTTCATTCCCAAAATAATTCTTCCAAGCCCGTGATAAATTCTGGAATTGATTGGAAACTTTAAAGTCCTCCATCTTGATTTGATTTAGGGAACGGATTCTTATTTGATTGATTTGGTAATTGAGTTTTTCCTTTGCCCTGATGATGGAATTCTTTGTTTGATTTTTGAGTCTGTTTTCCAAATCGATAATTCTCCTGTCTTCCCATAACAGCTGCTGTGAACAATGTCGGTTGATTGCTTTTAACAGATCATTCAATGTTTCCTCAAAATCCCTAAATCCAGAAAGTAAAAATTCAGCTACAGCAGTAGGGGTTTTCATTTTGGTATGTGCAACCAAATCAGCAATAGTCTCATCCCGCTCATGCCCGATTCCCGTGATCACCGGGATAGGGCTTTTTGCTATTTCCAATGCAAGAAAATAATCATCAAAACAATCCAAATCCAATTGTGCTCCTCCGCCTCTGATGATTACAATAGCATCAAACTTTTCCCTCGGCAGATCAAGAAGGATATTTTGAAAAGCTGACAACATGCTTGCCGCTGCATCGGATCCCTGTAAAGTTGCTTGGTATAATCGATAATTGATCAGATATCCATTTCGGTTATGGTCCAGCTGATTGGTGAAATCTCCATATCCTGCTGCAGTAGCAGAACTGACAATGGCTATGTTTTGGGGTACTGTTGGGAGTGTTATTCTTTTATTCAGATCCATCATTCCCTCACGGGATAATCTTTCGATTATTTCCTGACGAATTCTAGCCCTTTCCCCCAAAGTAAAATTCGGATCAATATCTTTAATATTCAGGCTTATGCTGTACAGTTCATGGAAAGTAACATTCACCTGGGCCAGGATTTTCATGCCAGATCTTAGGGACTGTCCAGTGATGGATTGAAATCTACCTGAAATAGTTCTATAGGAATATGCCCAAATATTCGCTCTCATTTTGGCCAGGACCTGGTTATCTTTTTTTTCAACCAGATCCAAGTAGGCATGCCCTTGACCTGCCTGCTTGAGTTCGCCAATTTCTGCCACCACCCAATATGTAGGTTCCAAGTGTTGATCCAGGGCCTGCTTGATCAATTGGTTGAGTTCAAATAGAGAAATGGCTGTTTGCATGATGAAAGACGGAAGATGGGAGACCGAAGACCGAAGACCGAAATTGGTACTTTCATGAATAAACCTTTATTGGTTTGGATTAACCAGTTTTCAGAAGGATTTTCATTATAATTTTAGTTTTTTGATCCGTTCCCTTAAATTTTCGGATGCGGGTAGGAGGGGTAATCTTACATAATCTCCACAAAGCCCCAATTCCTTCATGAGATATTTCAATCCAACAGGATTGCTTTCTTCATACATTAAAGGATTTATATCAAGGATTTTAAATGCAGCTTTTTTGGATTCTTCCAAAGTGCCATGGGAGATGGTTTTGAATAGTTCAGGATAGGCATTGGCCAAAACGGAAATAACCCCCTTTCCACCGATAACACGCATAGAAGGAGTCAGAATATCATCCCCCGAAATCAGCAGGAAATCTTCCGGCATCCGTGCAGCAATCCTCATACATTGTGAAAGATCACCGCTGGCCTCTTTCATACCAATGATATTAGGATGGTTGGAAAGCTTAACAGTAGTTTCATGGGTCATATTCGACATCGTTCGGCCCGGAACATTGTATAAAATCACAGGAACGGGACATGCATCGGCAATCGTTCTGTAATGTGCTAATATACCAGCCTGTGTCGGTTTATTATAAAAAGGACTTACCGAAAGAACCGCATCAATTTGTGAAAAATCCGTTTCTTCAATTTCATCCAAAATGGCCTGAGTATTGTTTCCTCCAAGACCCAATACTACAGGTACTCTTCCTTCATTGTATTCCAATGCTGCTTTTAAAACCTGTTTTTTTTCTTTTTTTGATAAAGTGGCGCTTTCTGCGGTGGTACCCAAAACTACCAAGTAATCCACTCCGCCTTCAATCACATAGTCAATTACTCTTTTTAAGGCAGGATAGTCAATATGACCGTTATCTTCAAAAGGCGTAATCAGGGCTACCCCAGTCCCGTGAAATTTCAACATGCTTCTTTTATTTTATCAAAATACCCTAACAATCTCTTTAAATTCATTTCTAGGTTTTCCCCTTCCATTTTGATCATGAAGTCCAGATAACTTTTATTTTCATCTGAAAGAAAGCCCATTTTAAACTTACTTTGATTATTGAGCAGCAAATAACGTAAATATGGATTAAGGGATAAAGATGGGACCAAAATAAAATCCAATTTTTCATCCATCAGTTCATTGAAAACATCTGTTGGTAAACCGAAAAAGGAGAAGTTTTTATGTGAAAAAGATTCTATTTCACTGTTGCCCTCATGGTAATACCAACCAATGATCCTAACCTGATATCCCCATAGACTTCTGAGGTATTCTTTAGTTTCCTTAAATTCTTTTTCGTCTGCAGCAAGGATTCCGACACATTTAGGCTTTACAGGAAAAATCACTTCATATTTATCCTTTTTGTTCAGGGCTTTTTTTAATTGAAATGAGACAAACAGATTCTTGATTAGTTTCATATCAAATCTGTTTTCGACATCATACTGAGAAATTCTTCCTCCGAAATCATTTTGATACCTAGTTTTTCAGCTTTCTCTTTTTTGCTTGGTCCCATGTCTTCGCCCTCTATTATAAAATCCAGAGATTTGGATACTGCTTTGAGGTACTGGCCTCCGTTGGCTTCTATAAAATCTATGATTTCATCTCGTTTGAAATGATTTAATTTTCCCGATGCTAGAATCTTTTTACCTTCAAGTGTATTGCTTTGTAATATTTTTTCTGCTTCATGAATTTCAAAGTGCAGTCCTTTTTCTTTGAGCCGGCTTATGATGCTTAGGTTTTCATTTTTGGAAAAATAATCCTGAATGCTGCTTACCAAAGTGTCTCCCACACCGTTGACAGCCAATAATGCTTCTGCATCAGCAGATTTCAGGTTATCGATGTTTTTGAAATGCTTGGCCAGAATCTGAGCGGTATTTTCGCCTATATTCCTGATTCCCAATGCAAAAAGTACCTTTTCAAAAGGTTGGTTTTTTGAAGCATTGATGCCTTCAATCATATTGGAAATTACCCCTTCCTGAAATGTATTTGCCTTTAGTTTTTTGATTCGCTCCTCTTGTTCACTGTTCAGCGAAAGATCCAATTTCAATAATATGGCGTGAACTGTACCTTGATGTCTTGCGGCTTCTATCAATTTATCCAATGTAATCCGGTTTCCGGTCAAAAGTGAAAGCACTACCGATACCGGCAAATAATCTTCCATTTGAGGCAAATTTGATTGATGCAATGCCTCCTGAAGTTTCAAAATAGTGGCTACGTTCTGAGCAACTTTTTTATGTGAATTTCGGATAAAAGTTTGGAAATTATTTAAGACTTCCGTTAAGGGTGTTTCTATCTGACTGTCACAGAATTTCTGAATAGCAGTTAAAGACAGGCCTTCAGTCAAAGCAAAAAAGGCCTTGGTCAGGGATATATAAAGTATTCCGTCATCGGTTTTTTCATATTGGTCCTGACTCATTTCCAATCCCAAAAGCTGATCCCTTATATTTTCCAATTCATAGATATCCGCAGGGTTACTGATATATCCCTGGTCAATCAGGGTTCGGATACGTTCTGTACCAAGGGAGTCAATATCCATTGCCCTTTTATGTACAAAGTGTTCAATCCTCCCTAATATCTGAGGCGGACAACTCACATAATTTGGACAGAAGTGTTTGGCCTCGCCTTCTTTTCTTTCCAAGGGAGTACTACATTCAGGACAATGGTCAATATATTTTATAGGCAATGCGCCTGTCTTTCTTTTGTATAAATTGACTCCTGTTATTTTTGGAATAATCTCACCTCCTTTTTCGACAAAAACCGTATCTCCTTCATGCAAACCCAATCTTTCTATTTCATTGGCGTTGTGAAGGGAGGCTCTTTTGACTGTAGTCCCGGCCAAATGGACAGGAGAAAGATTGGCTACCGGAGTGATAGCACCAGTCCGTCCTACCTGATAAGTGATGGATAGCAATTGGCTTTCTGCACTTTCAGCTTTGTATTTATAGGCAATTGCCCAACGGGGAATCTTAGCAGTAAAACCCAACTCTTCCCTTTGGTCATTGTCATTTATCTTAAGTACCACCCCGTCTGTATCCAAGGGAAGTTCAAAACGTTTTTCTTTCCAGCTTTCAATATAACCCAATACTTCTTTGATTCCGGAGCATTTAGTATAAGTTGGGGAGACATTGAAGCCCCATTTTTCCAATAACCGAATGGCTTCATCATGTTGGTTGACCGCCAGTTCATCGCTTAAAAGCTGATAAAAATAGCAGTTCAGTCTTCTCTTTGCGACGACACTGCTATCCTGCATCTTTACAGTGCCTGAAGCGGCATTTCTTGGATTTGCCAATAAAGGTTCTCCCTGACTATCTCTTTCCTGATTGATTTTATCAAATTCTTTTCTGGGAAGAAAAATTTCTCCCCTTACCTCGAATTTATCCGGCATGTCTTTTCCTTTGACATGAAGAGGTATATTTCTGATGGTTTTGATATTTTCGGTGACTACATCTCCTCTAGTTCCATCACCTCGGGTAACGGCGCGTACCAATCTTCCTTTTTCATAAACAAGTGAAATGGCAACACCATCAAATTTAAGTTCACAGAAATATTCATAATTACGGTGACCAAGGCCTTTGGCAACCCGCTCATCAAAGGCAATCAATTCCTCTTCTGAATAGGTGTTTCCCAGTGAAAGCATCCTATATTCATGTTCAGCTGTTTCAAATTCCTTGGTGATGGTGCCGCCGACTCTCTGACTGGGACTGTCAGGTTCTAAATATTCCGGGAATTGTTTTTCCAATTGAATAAGTTCCTCCAAGAGCTTATCAAACTCAAAATCAGTGATTTCAGTCCTGTCTTCCTGATAGTATAGGTTGTTGTGGTGATTGATCAACTTGCTAAGTTCAGCGATTTTTGCTTGAGCTTCTATCGGTGTTGTCATATAGGATTGGGGAAAATATTTACTCGTTTTTCAAAATTAACCTTTGTGCTAAGAAACGCAAAGTAATACTTCAATATGGCCACCTTTTATATGATTGGGTATAAATGGCTTGGAATGTCTATATTTGTAAGGGCTAAAATAACAATGAGTAAAACAGACAAAATAGAGAATAAAATCCTGGATGTAGCTTATAAGTTTTTTATAAATAAAGGCTATAAAAGTACCACCATGGATGAAATTGCCCAAGAATTGGGAATCAGTAAAAAAACTCTATACAAATATTTTCCCGGTAAAATGGAATTGCTGGCCTCAGCTTTTGACATGCTGGCTTCAAAGCTTTCAATTAAAGTCAACGCTGTTTTGGATGACAAATTTCTACCTTACACTACGAAACTTAAGTATTTGTTATCCAATGTTGCATCTGACATTGCTCCGATCAACCCCAAGATTTTAGATGAATTAAGGGAATATGCCCCCCAAATCTGGACAGAACTTCTCAATTACATTAGAGAATCAGGGTATCTCAGATTTCAAAAACTGATTCAGGAAGGGATTGAAAAAGGTTATGTTTTGCCGAATACAAATGTTGCCTTCGTTGTTTTTGTTTATACCTCTGCCATACAGAATTTGATAGATAATAAATTTTTAAGTCAGTTTCCAGAAGAAATGAGGTCAGGATTTAATTTTAGCCCTTCGGAAATTTATGATCAGGCCATTCAGATTATATTCAATGGAATTCTGACTGATGATGCCCAAAAGGAATTCCGTCAAATTTGACATCTCATCCAAATTACCCATATCAATCTAATTTCTATATTTGCGTCCTATGAAAAACAGCAAGTTCAATAGATATACCATTACCGCTGCATTACCTTATGCAAATGGTCCTTTGCATATCGGACATTTGGCAGGTTGCTATATACCATCAGATATTTATGTCCGATACCTCAGGTCGCTTGGTAAGGACGTAGCTTTTGTTTGTGGATCTGATGAACATGGTGTAGCCATTACGCTCAAAGCCAAGAAAGAAGGGATAACTCCTCAGGAAGTTGTCGATAGATACCATGAGTTGATGAAGAAAAGTTTTGAGGATTTTGGGATCAGTTTTAATCATTATTCCAGAACTTCATCTAAAATCCACCATGAAACCGCAGCCGGCATTTTTAGGAATCTTTATGACAAAGGAGAATTTTTGGAGCAAACCACAGAGCAATATTATGATGAAGAGGCCGGGCAGTTTCTGGCAGATAGATATATAGAAGGCACCTGTCCCAAATGCGGCAATGAAAATGCCTATGGAGATCAATGCGAAAAATGTGGTTCCTCTCTGAGCCCCACCGACCTGATCAATCCAAAATCAAAGCTGAGTGGCAATACGCCCATATTGAAAGAAACCAAGCATTGGTTTTTAGACTTGGCACATTACACCGATTTCCTTAAAAATTGGATTCTGATTGAACATGAAAAGGACTGGAAAAACAATGTCCTGGGTCAGTGTAGGTCTTGGTTGGAAGCCGGTGAAGGGCTGCAGGCCAGGTCTATGACAAGAGATTTGGACTGGGGAATTCCCGTACCTGTAGAAGGTGCTGAGGGTAAAGTTTTATATGTCTGGTTTGATGCCCCGATAGGCTATATCTCATCTACCAAAGAATGGGCAGCAGAAAAGGGCATTGATTGGGAACCATACTGGAAATCCAAGGATACCAAACTGGTTCATTTTATAGGCAAGGACAATATCGTTTTTCATTGCATTACATTTCCTGCTATCCTCAAAACACACGGAGAGTTTATTTTGCCTGATAATGTGCCTGCCAATGAATTTCTGAACTTGGAGGGTGATAAAATTTCTACTTCAAGAAACTGGGCCGTATGGTTGCATGAATATCTGGAGGAGTTTCCTGATAAGCAGGATGTGTTGAGGTATGTGCTTACAGCGAATGCTCCCGAAACCAAAGACAATGATTTTACCTGGAAGGATTTTCAGTCCAGAAATAATTCTGAATTGGTTGCCATTTTTGGGAATTTTGTGAACAGGGCTGTGGTGCTTACCCATAAATTTTTTGATGGAAAAGTACCAGCCTTGGGAGAACTCAATGATCTTGATCGGGAGGCTTTGCAGCAAATCAAGGATTTTCCTGAGAAGATTGCTGCTTCCATTGAGCGGTATAGGTTTAGGGAAGCTTTATCGATAGTGATGGATTTTGCAAGAACCGGCAATAAATATTTGGCTGAAACTGAACCTTGGAAAACCATCAAAGCAGACAAAGAAAGAACAGGAACCATTCTGAATATTGCTTTGAATATTGCAGCTAATCTTGCGATTGTGGCAGAGCCTTTTTTACCCTATACGGCTGCCAAAATTTATGGCATGTTCAATATGGAGGGATTGGTGTGGAAAGATGCGGGAAATGCAGATTTATTGGTGACAGGAATCAATGTCAATCCTGCGGCCCTGCTTTTTGAAAAAATCGAAGACAATGTAGTAGAAGCCCAAGTCAATAAATTATTGGAATCCAAGAAACAGAATGAACTGGCCAATGCAGTAGCAGCTCCAATGAAGGAAATTATCAGCTATGACGATTTTGCGAAGTTGGATATGAGAGTGGTGAAAGTATTGACAGCTGAACCAATGCCAAAATCAAAAAAACTCTTACGTCTTACAGTAGATACAGGGTTGGGAAATAAAACGGTTCTCAGTGGAGTGGCTGAACATTTCAAACCGGAAGATTTAATCGGTAAACAGGTGGTGATGTTGATTAACCTTGCTCCAAGAAAAATGATGGGTGTGGATTCAGAAGGAATGATCCTGATGGCTGAAGATCGGGATGGAAGTCTGAAATTGCTGCATCCCAATACTTCTACATCGAATGGGTCAACAATTTCCTAATCAAGAAGGGTTGAAGATATTCTCTTCGCCCTTTTTCATTTTTTTTATAAATCAGTAATGATTTTATCAAATTGATGATTGTAAGATCATTTTTTTGATAGTTTTTTAAAAACAGCTATATTCAGGGAATATCATTTTTCAAGCTTAAAAACTTTGCTAATGGATACAAAACAATACATAGTCGGGGACAATTTTGATGAAATGTTCACTCAAGGGGGTAAATGTAGAACCCATTATCAGGATTTTCTTGATCTTTTGGGTAAAACCTCCCCTAAAAAACTATCGCATTTCCAATTCTCTGCAAATAAAACTCAGGTGGCAATGGGGATGACCTTTAATGTCTACCATGACAATCAGGGAACAGAAAAGATCCTGCATTTGGATATCATTCCAAGGATCATTCCGAATAAAGAATGGACAAAATTGGAAGCTGGTTTAAAACAAAGGATTCATGCCCTGAACCTATTTCTTCAGGATATTTATAATGACAGGAAAATCCTTAAGGATAAGGTAGTTCCAGAAGATCTGATCTTAAATTCCAAAGATTATCTCAAACCCTGTATCGGCTTGACCCCACCCAAGGGTATTTGGTGCCACATCACAGGAACGGATCTGGTAAGGGACAAGAATGGGGAATACTATATTTTAGAGGATAATCTAAGATGTCCTTCGGGGGTTTCCTATATGCTGGAGAGCAGGGAAATAATCAAAAGGGCCTATCCGGAATTGTTTAATAATTTGGGTGTCATGCCGGTTTCTGATTATCCAGCTAAATTGCTCAAAATGCTTCAATTTCTTTCAAACAAAGAAAATCCAGTCGTCGGGGTGCTGACTCCCGGTATTTATAATTCCGCTTATTTTGAACACTCTTACCTTGCATTGCAGATGGGAGTGGAATTGGTATCAGGAGTAGACCTGATAACAAAAAATAAAAAGGTTTATATGCAGACTACCCGTGGATTGCAACAAATAGATGTTTTGTATAGAAGGATTGACGATACTTTTTTGGATCCTTTGGTTTTCAATCCCCATTCCATGCTAGGTGTCCCGGGTTTGTTTGAAGCCTATAAAGCCGGGAATATTGCCATGGCAAATGCACCGGGAACAGGCGTGGCAGATGATAAAGCAGTCTATGCCTATGTTCCCAGAATAATAAAGTATTACCTCGATGAAGAACCTATATTGAATAATGTCCCAACTTATCTCTGTAGAGAAGAAAAAGACAGGCAATATGTCATTGATAATATAGAAAACCTTGTGGTAAAAGAAACCAATGCGGCAGGCGGTTATGGAATGTTAATCGGTCCAAAAGCCAGCAAAGAAGAACATGCCAAATTCAGGGAGTTGGTCAAAAACAATCCCACAAATTACATTGCGCAGCCAACGCTTTCACTTTCAACCGTCCCTACTTTGACGGATGAAGGATTACAGGGTAGGCATGTGGATCTGAGACCTTATATCCTATATGGTGAGGAAATAGAGGTAATCCCCGGCGCATTGACCAGAGTGGCTTTGACCAAAGGTTCTTTGGTGGTAAACAGTTCCCAAGGCGGTGGAAGTAAAGATACATGGGTGTTGTATAAGTAAGAAGTGCTGAAGGATGAACCATCCACCATTGTGGACAAGATGAATAATGTACATAGAATATACAAATTCATACCGTTTTCTGTCTTCCATCTTAAATTCTATCCCGAAAGCTACTCGGAGCGAAATCTAAATTCTAAAATCTAAAATCAAAAATGCTAAGTAGAGTTGCAAATTCCATATATTGGCTGGGAAGGTACCTGGAGAGGGCCGAAAACTATGCCAGGTTTATTGATGTAAATTTCAACCTGATGTTGGACCTGCCTCCGGATTTAAAGGAGCAATGGGAACCTTTGGTTCTTGCAACCGGAGATTATCAACAGTTCAAATCCACCCATTCAGGATTTAACAGAAAAGATGTTATCCATTTTCTGACTTTTGATACAGGCAATCCCAATTCAATTATTTCATCTATCTCCTTTGCACGTGAAAATGCAAGAGTGATAAGGGAAAACCTTACCAAAGAAACTTGGGAGAATTTAAATGAATTGTATCATTTTGTTCAAAAAAGGGCTGAAAAAAAGGATTGGAACAAGGAGGATCCACGTGTCTTTTTTGAAAGCATCAAAAACCAGATATTATTACTTTATGGCCTCTCGGAAAGTACTGTTGCAAGAACCGAAGGGTGGTACTTCCGGCAACTCGGATTATACTTGGAGCGAGCAGACAAGACCAGTAGGATTGTAGATGTGAAATATCATATTCTGTTACCTGCCCCTAATCTTGTCGGTTCACCACTGGATTTTCTACATTGGACAGCTTTGCTCAAATCTGTAACGGCTTTCAATACTTACAGGAGGCTTTATGGGACCATAGAACCGGCAAAGGTTGTTTCAATGCTACTTTTGAATAAATATTTTCCAAGATCAGTTTTCTATTGTCTTATGGAAGCTGAGAACTGTCTGCATAAAATTTCTGATCGGCCATCCAATGGTAATATCAATAGTGCGGAAAGAGAAATCGGTGCTTTAAGGTCCAAGCTTGAATTTGCGGACGTCAATGAAATCATCAGTGACGGCCTCCATGAATACATTGATGACCTTCAAATAAAAATAAATAGTATATCAAATAAAATAGATGCCAACTTCTTTCAAATAAAGGATAACTTTACCGAGCAACACAGCATACAAGAATGACTTTCTGTTTAGGAATAAAAACAAAACACGGATTAGTAGGCTTATCCGATACCAGGATAACCTCAGGTAATGAAACTACCACTTCAAAAAAAGTATATACTGTAAACAGGGACAAACATTCCTTTTTTATAATGACTTCTGGATTGAGGTCGGTTAGGGATAAAGCCATCACTTATTTTACGGAAGTAATTGAGGAACAGGACCATAATTTCAATAAACTGTATAAAGCAGTCAATGAATTTGGCAATCAGGTCAAGCGTGTGGCCAAAGAAGATAAAGAATACCTGGAGGAGTCAGGTTTATCTTTTAATTTGTTTTCTGTGATCGGGGGACAACTCGAAGATGATAAGGAACCCAAATTGTACCTATTATATCCCCAGGGAAATTGGATTGAAATCCGGAAAGGAACCCCATTTGTTATCATAGGGAATACCGGAGCGGGTAATCCTGTGTTGAGACGGTCCTTGAGCTATGAGGACTCCTTGGATTATGCATTGAAATGTGCTTTTTTGGCCTTTGATGCCACTTTGATTTCAGCCAACGATGTGGATTTTCCACTTGATACCGTTATCCTTCATAATGATAGCTACCATACCATAGAAAAACGGTTTGAAAAGAAGGAATTGGAACATATTTCGGTTTTTTGGAACAGCAGGCTGAAATCTGCCATTCAGGAATTGCCGGCGGAAATTTTGAAAAGGGCTTTTGAAAATGAAGAAGAAGTCAGCATGTTTTCCAACGGAAGCTCATGAGACTTCACATCCAACATCAGACCAAATATCAATATGAGGAAAAAGTCCCGCTTAATCCTCATCAGTTGTTTTTGATTCCACAGCAGAGAACTTATTTCCAAATAAAAAAAGCCAATTGGGATATTTATCCTCAGCCTGTTGGTAAAAACCAAAGGATAAATGCGGAAGGCAATCCGTTTTTTCAGGTATGGTTCAATGTAGAAACAGATGTTTTGAAGGTAAATGTTGACTTGGAGATTGAAGCATTTGATTT
The DNA here is from genome assembly GCF_900176595.1 of Aquiflexum balticum DSM 16537. Lineage (GTDB taxonomy): Bacteria > Bacteroidota > Bacteroidia > Cytophagales > Cyclobacteriaceae > Aquiflexum > Aquiflexum balticum. The sequence continues at coordinate 5,076,022 of NZ_LT838813.1, read as the reverse complement.
CAATCCTTTCAGTTTTATTCTTTCACCGGATATTCCGTATCCTTTTCAAAATTTTGTTTATCACGGAAATACAGGAGAGTTTTTAAAAATTTATAAGCAAACAGAAGCCTTTCCGGAATTAACTGAGTTTGCTTCTTCCATCATGAGGCAGTCGCCTGATATAGTTTCGTTTTTGGTAAAATTGCTTGATCAAATTCACAATAACTGGTCCCATGGTCTGCGCTATGAACCGGGATTACTACATCCTATGGATACCTTTGCTACCAAAGAAGGTTCTTGTAGAGATCTGTCCTGGATGCTTATGGCCATGCTCAGGAATTTGGGAATGGCAACCAGATTTGTCAGTGGCTATGCCTTTAATCCTGAAGTGGATGCAGGTCATGAATTGCATGGATGGATAGAAGTTTATCTTCCAGGGGCCGGATGGGTGGGCTTGGATCCGAGTTTGGGTTTATTTACTGATCACCATTATATTCCTTTGGCAAGTAGTTTTCATCCATCCCATACACTCCCAATTTCAGGCACTTATGGAGGCGCTGCCACTTCAAGCTTTTCTTCGGAGGTTTGGATAGATGAAATTTTTTGAAATCCTGATCTAAATAAGAGTCTCCCAAACTTTTTCCCTTCATTAGTTGTATATCTCCTGAGCTATTATCATTTGTATGAATCAAATTGGATCAATTATTTTTCTTGTCGCCTTAATTCTGTTTTCAACATTTCTAAACTGGTATGTTTTCCAGGCTGTTAAAACAGTTACTTCGGGTATAGAAGCCGAGCGGATCAGACAATTCATTCATTTTGGGTATTGGATTGTTTTTGGGAGTATCACTATTTGGGTAGTCATAACCTTTTTACAGATATTCTCTGCCGGTGAGATAAACTCCTCTACACAATCAGCCCTCAATGTATTTTTGACGGTGGTGGTAACGCAATTGGTATGTGTAGTTTTTTTGTTTGGGGAAGATATTGTCAGAAATCTACAGGCAGGTATAGGTTTTTTTCTTAATGGGGCAAAGGATTTTACTTTTCCCACTCGTAGTAGTTGGGTAAGTGTGCTGGCAATTTTAGTGTCCTCAATTCCTTTCTTCAGTTTTGTGTATGGTATAAATTTCGGTAAGCATAATTTCAAAGTGCAGAAAGAAGTCATCTATTTTGAGGCCCTACCTGATGCCTTTGATGGTTTTACCATCACCCAGATATCAGATATTCATTCCGGAAGTTTCAGGAATTTGGAGGCGGTTCAAAAAGGCATTGATCTGGCCAAATCCCAAAACTCAGATTTATTCGTATTCACAGGAGATTTGGTAAACCATAAAGCCGAGGAAATAGACCCTTTTTTGGAAAGTTTTTCTCAGATAAAAGCTCCATATGGGCAATTTTCCATATTGGGAAACCATGACTACGGGGACTATGTACGCTGGCCTAGTAAGGAAGCAAAATCGGAAAATTTTGAAAACTTAAAATCAAAGCATTCCAAATTGAATTACAGATTACTGTTGGATGAACATGTGACTATAGAGAAAGATGGTCAAAAAATCCAATTGCTGGGAGTAGAAAATTGGGGAGTCGGATTCAAATCCAAGGGTGATCTGGAAAAGGCATTGGTAAATACTTTCCCGGAAGATTTTAAAATACTGCTTTCGCATGATCCCTCTCATTGGGATCAGGAAGTGAAAAATCATCCAAATACCATCCATCTTACACTTTCGGGACATACTCATGGAATGCAATTTGGCATTGATACTCCAATCTTCAAATGGAGTCCGGCCCAATACCGTTATCCAAATTGGGCAGGTTTGGTGGAAGAATCAGGCAGATATTTATATGTCAACAAGGGATTCGGATTCCATGCTTTTTCAGGCAGGGTGGGAATATGGCCTGAAATCACCTTGATTGAATTGAGAAAAGGGAAAAGCAGATCTTAATTCCATAACAATCCGTAGCAAAGAGAGTTAAATGTCTATGGCAATATTGATTCTTTTCTTCTGTTTTTCATTATTCCAATCGGACATGGAAAAGATAATTTTAGAAGATCTGAAGTGGAAAAATAGGATTGTTATTCTTTTTGATGATCAAGCCGACAAAAAAGTTTTCGAATTTGAGCACTTGGAAGAAGACTTTAAGGAAAGGAAACTTGTTTATTTTATTCTTGGTGAAAATTTTCAAAGCAATTCCAATTTCACATTTTCTCCTGAATATCAAAAAGTGCTCAGATCACGATACCAAATTCTTTCTTCTAAAAACAGTTGGGTACTTATTGGTTTGGATGGTGGAGCAAAGGTGAAAAAGGAAGGGGATCTGGACTGGGAATTTATTCTTAGAACTATTGATTCCATGCCCATGAGACAATCGGAAATCAGGGACGGGAAATAACTTTTTATCTTTTAGTTTAAAGTGATTCCGCAGGTAAATTAAGTTGGATTTTCCTTTAAAATTGTTTAAAAACCCACTCTTTGGTATTTGGAAATCTCATTCTCTTTTATAGATTTGATAAGAAATAAACCTCAAAATCATGAAATTCTTTTATCTCGCTACGAAAAACAATAATCAGGATCAATTTGAAATCCATGATAGAGAGTGTCCAAAAATCCCCAACATTTTGGAGCGCGATTATCTTGGTCCTTTCAATAATTCCATGGAAGCTTTAAGATATGCAAAAATGATGAATCCCAAAGCAGTCATCTGTAAGAATTGCTGCCGGGAAGTACACCGTCAAACCTTAATTTTTACTACTGTTTAATTCTGGAGTTTCGCCTACCTACACGTGTTTTTGAAAAGTATCGCTTGAACAATTTTTTTAATATTGCTTGAGCAGATATTTGATCACATCGGTGGTAGTTACTATTCCCTTCAAGATGTCATTTTCCACTACAGGAAGTGCATGATATTCTTCATTTGCAAAAATCTCAGCAATGGATTTAATCGGGTCATCCGCTGCAACAACCCTTGGCTTGGAGGTCATTACCTGAGGGATTGATAGAATCTCCAGGACTGCCTCATCTACGCCCTCCTGATTATCGAACAAAGCTCCGAAAGTCAACCTGTTGATATCTGTTCTGCTTATAATTCCCACTATTTTATTGCCCGATAAAACCGGTAAATGCCTTATTTTATGTTTTCTGAACAATTCAAGAACTTTGGTCAGTTTTTCGTTCTCCTGAACGGTAAATACATCTTTGGTCATAATGTTATTTACAGGTTCTCTATTTTTCATGGCTATTTTTTTTTGATTTATTAATACTAAGCTATGGAGATAATACCTTTCAAATGCTGATGAAAGTCATTTTTAAAGTTGATTTTAATTTTCTGTATCAATTTTAATTTGGCTTATCTTCAACGAGTTATTGCCTTTTAGAACTTCCTGTACCCAAGATTTTCCAAACTCATTTTATATTCTTATCGGAAAACATTAATTTCGAAACCAAATCAGAGTGTATCCCTCAAACTATTGGGAAACATGGTTTTCTCGATATAAAAACTGATTAAGCTTTCGGGGTGTATCCCGATTACTATCGGGACTGGTAGTGTACTTGAGAGAAAAACTGATTAAATAATTCGGGGTGTAGCGCAGCCTGGTAGCGTACTTGCATGGGGTGCAAGGGGTCGCTGGTTCGAATCCAGTCACTCCGACAAATGAAAGCTCACAGTGATGTGGGCTTTTTTTATTGGCTAAATACCTATCAAAAATAAGCGGATTTTTCTTTACTTTAATTACTGACTAACTTGTTGACTTGAGTCATCTTAATTTTTCACTTTATGGAAAATACAGCTAATAAAAATAATTATTCATCAGAAATAAAAAGTCAATACAACTCCTTGAGTTTGGAAAAAGAATTGGATTGGTTTCAGAAAATATTGCTGCTTCGTGGTAAAATAACTTTTGAAGAATCATCCCAGGAAGAAGAACTTTCCCGAATTGAACTCCCGGATTTAAACAATGATCCCTCTGACTATGCCAATTTGGTGAAGAAATACGATATGGGGCCGGAAGAAAGAGTTGTACTCATACTTTCTTTAATTCCTCACATAAGGCCTTCAATTCTGGATATTTTAAATTTAAAAAATCAGAATTTTGATATACCCTTTACCGAATTTGGTGGGATGAAAGCTGAAAGGCATAAAGGTTTTTTGCCAACAGGCGAAACGGCAATCTTTTTATTGGCAGGGACCGACCTTGACAAGCGGTTTTCTTTGATGAGACTTTTCGATAAAGACCATTTTTTGGTCAAAGAAAAAATCATCTACTTGGACAGGGCGGTTCCCGGTGAACCCATACTAAGTGGTTCTTTGCAGTTAAGCAAAGAATATCTTTTTCTATTGACTACTGGGGAAGTTTATAAACCTGATTTTGATATGGATTTTCCCGCAAAGAGAATTACTACACAGCAGGATTGGGAGGACGTGGTGTTGTCCGCTCCGGTCAATGAGGGAATTTCAGAAATAAAAAACTGGTTGCGGTTCGGCAAAGAACTAAAAAACAACTTCAAATTCGGCAAAAAAATCAAAAATGGATTTAAGGTACTTTTTACAGGACCTCCAGGTACTGGAAAGACGCTGACAGCTAGTTTACTGGGAAAATCATGTGCAATGGATGTTTATAGAGTGGATTTGTCCATGGTTGTTTCCAAATATATTGGAGAAACAGAGAAGAATCTTTCAAAGGTTTTTGATATGGCGGAAAACAAAAACTGGATTTTATTTTTTGATGAAGCAGATGCTTTGTTCGGAAAAAGAAGCCAAACTACCGATTCCCATGACCGCTATGCCAATCAGGAAGTTTCCTATCTCTTACAGCGGATTGAGGATTTTGATGGTTTGGTCATTTTGTGCAGCAATTTCAAAAACAATATCGATGAAGCTTTCTTCAGAAGGTTTCAATTGGTTCTTGATTTTGAAATCCCTGATCATAGACAAAGATTTGTCCTTTGGAAAAATGCTATTACAGATGAGTTTCAATATGATCATCCAATTGATTTGGAAGAGTTGTCTGAAAAGTTTGAGCTGACAGGCGCGGGGATTATAAATGTATTGCACTTTTGTACCCTGAAAGCATTGGAGAGGGGGGACAGATTGATTTTGAAAGAAGATATTCTTGCAGGCATTAAAATTGAAAAAATCAAACAGGGGAAAAGTATCCTGCATTGAAATTTTATTTTTTGGTTTTTAAAAAATATTCAATGATCACATCATCGTTTTTTTCAGGTTTGGCCTTTTGCAGTTCTGTAATCAATTTCATTAGGTTTTCATTTTTGTATTTTTCTTGGTTAAGAAGCTCTGAATTTGTTTCCAACTGAGCAGAAAGTCTTGTTATTGTTTTTTCTGCATTAGTGAAATCATCTTCAGCATTGTTTAGTTTTTCCTCTAATTCCTTAATTCTAAGTTCCTTTCTTTCAATACCTTTGCTCAAAAATTTATTGTTGTTTTTCAAAGAAATAACTGCAAAAAACAAAATAATAGTCAGGATTATAAGCGGAATCAAGTATATAATTTCAATCATTTTAAATTATATTTAATTAAGAATTTAATTACAAAAATAGTATTTACTGTAAAATAACATAAAAATAGTTTTTGTTTTGTAAAATCGTTAGGATTGAAAATATATATTTTTTACATTTCAATATAAACGTGTATAAAATTCGGTTATATATGTTTTTACACCAGATTTTTAGCCATGATTGATATTACCTTGACTTATCTCAGAGATTTACTAAATCAGCATTTGAAAAACAATTTTGCCTTGACTGAAAACAAGGTAGTGCTTTCTAATCTGGTTGAGAATGATGGTTCATCTTCGCGTGATGTGGAGGACAAAGTTGTTTTATTTCTTATCCAATTGGATGAGGAAACTTCCTTAAAAAATTCAACTGGTAGGGGTGGTATGACAGGTGGGGCTTTTGCAGAACGTAATCCTCCGCTTTTTCTGAACCTACATATTTTTTTCTGCACAAATTTCAAGGGTCAGAATTACGTTGAAGGTCTCAATTATCTTTCGGCAATTATCAGGTATTTTCAACAAAACAGGATACTGGTTCCCTCAGCTTCGTTGGGTTTTTCCAAAAGTATCGAAAAACTAAGTTTTGAGCTTTGTAAGTTGGATTATGATCAGATGAGCAATATATGGTCTTCAATCGGTGCCAAATTGCTTCCCTCGGTCATGTATAAGGTTGGCATTGTCGTAATGGATGATTCTCCAATCAAAAAAGTTACCCCCGCTATTTCAGGTACCGATGAAAATGTGACCAATTAAATGCAAAATACATTTTCAATCATATCGACCTTTCAGATCAAACATGAATATTTCACCCAAAGGGAACCAGGAATCTTTCAGTTAACTATCCCTTTGAATTCAAAAAAAACATTAAATAACCTGAATCTTCTTATCAAGTCATTTAATAATGGGTTTCACCTCCTGGGCGGAGATATTTCTTTATTGAAAGATGATTGGAATCCGATCCATTTCCATTTTTCAATTCAAGATCCACTTTTCTTCAATTACACTGATCTGGAAGATTTTAAGCCTGGAAAATCCCTGGTTTATCTCAGCAACAAGGTTGTTTACCAATTAGAAAAGCTTGGGGAAATGAGGTTGAGCGAAGAAGAGTTTGTGGGTAAAAGGTCCTTGGTCACAGTAAAGCAGGGTAATATCCAATTTAATGACTTATCAATAAGCGACATCTATACCCTTACTGATGAAAGCGGAAATGTACAGGATGTAAGTGCGGGAGGCCAATTTCAAAATGTTTCTTATGAAGAAGGGTTATATACTTTATCAGGAAAGGATTTAACCCAACAGTTTTATTTTTTTCCTGAAAGAATATTTAGATCTCCTGATCTGGTTTTCACAATTTATCCGGCCGATTTGTATGAACAGTACCAACAAAACGGTTCAATTCATTTTCTAACCCAATTCAAAAGCAGGATGACCAAATGGAGGTATATTCTCACTGATCCTATTTATAAGAAATTTCAAAAATTAAGCATCATTGATATCAAAAAGAAAACAATTCCATTTGAGGAGAAAGAAATTAATCTCAACGGCATGGGTAGCTTCAGATGTTTTGAGTCTATCGAAAGCATAATACTGCAGGATTATAATTCCGGTTATTTCCAATTGGTTGAAAAACCTGATTCGGATCCCAACAATGAGAAAATAATCCTCAAAGCTCTTCCCAGGGCCTCCCCGGAAATGATCATTCAAGAAGGGTTACATCAGAAAGATCTTTACTCACATATTTTTATTTAAACAATCATTTCACATTTAACAACAAACAAACATGGCACAACCACTAATGACACCAGGTGTTTACATCGAAGAAAAAAACGCCTTTCCAGGATCCGTTGTTGAAGTTGCTACTGCTATTCCCGCTTTTATCGGGTATACAGAAAAGGCTTCCAGAAACGGAAAATCCTTGGTAAATAAACCGACCAGGATTACATCGTTTGCCGAATATTTGGAACTCTTTGGAGGAGCATTTTCTCCTATTTTCAATCTCACTGATCCACAGGATGGTGACAGGGCTAAAGTGACAATTGGGGATACCGAAAAGTCCATCAAATATGCAGATGACAATAATTTGCTTTTTTATAACAGCATCAGGTTGTTCTTTGCCAATGGTGGTGGTACCTGTTATATCGTTGCAGTAGATACCTATAAAGGAAAGCCGTCTTTGAAAATTGATAAAGATCAGCTGTTAGGTCAAAGCAAAGACGCAAACGGGAAGCTTATTGAAGGGGGTTTATTGGCTTTGGTCAAGGAACAGGAACCGACTATGATTGTTATTCCGGAGGCAGTTTTGTTAGGCGAAGATTGTTATGAGGTTTACAAACAGGTATTGGCCCATTGTTACAAAATGCAAAGCAGGGTAGGTATTTTCGACCTCTTTGATGGCTATATGAGTAGGGATGAAGGTGAAGATATCATAACAGTTTTTAGAGAAAAGATCGGTTCTGCCTATTTGAATTATGCTGCTACTTACTATCCTTGGCTTGAAACAAGTGTGGTTCAAAAAGGGGAGGTTACATTTAAAAACATCGATCCCAAATTGGATTTGTCAACTCTTCTGCCCGAAGAAAGAGCTAAATCGCTTATAGCATCTTTTCCAAAAACCGACGATGAGTTCAAAGCGGCACTACAGAAAGAGCAGCCTAATCTGACAGATATTGATGATGCGACACTAAAATCTTATATAAAAAACAAAGAAAATAACCATCATTTAGGCTTGGTGGCCACCAGTCCTACATATTCAACTATCTTGGAAGAAATAAGGGCAATTATGAATCTGATGCCTACTGCACCTGCCATGGCCGGAATCTATACCATGGTAGATAATAGCAGAGGGGTATGGAAATCACCTGCAAATGTTTCCCTGAATTCGGTGGTCAAACCATCAGTTAATATCACCCATGATCAGCAGGAAGATCTGAATGTCAATGCTGTTTCCGGGAAATCCATCAATGCTATCAGAACCTTTCCGGGAGTTGGTACTTTGGTCTGGGGTGGAAGGACTTTAGATGGCAACAGTTTGGATTGGAGATATGTCAATGTCCGAAGGACAATGATCATGTTGGAGCAGTCCATCAAATTGGCTCTTCGGTCCTATGTTTTTGAACCCAATGACGCCAATACCTGGATCACAGTAAAAAGTATGATTGTCAACTTTCTGTTTGAAAAATGGAAGCAGGGTGCATTGGCAGGTTCTTCACCGGAAGATGCATTCGATGTACAGGTAGGTTTGGGAGCGACTATGACAGGATTGGATATCTTGGAAGGCAAGATGTTGGTCTCAGTCAAATTGGCGATTGTGAGACCTGCCGAATTTATCGTAGTTACTTTCGAACAGCAGATGCAAAAATCATAAAAGTCGATGGATTTCAAATTCATCTTTCATATTAAAATTCATAAAATCAAAAATTATAAAACATTAAAATTATGGCAGGAGAAGCACAAGACAGCAATTGGCCACTACCCAAGTTTTACTTTAAAGTAGACTTGGGAAGTGCCACAGACGTTCCTTTTCAAGAAGTAAGCGGATTGGAAGTTACAGCGCAGCCGATAGAATACAGACATGGCAATAGCCCGGTTTTTTCGACTATCAATATGCCCGGAATAGTCAAAAACAATAATGTGACTATGAAAAAAGGCGTTTTTGCCAAGGACAACAAGTTTTGGGATTGGTATAACAAAATTAAGATGAATACTGTCGAGCGCCAAAATGTGGTCATCAAGCTATGTGATGAGGGTGGGAACCCAACCATGACATGGACCCTAAACAATGCTTGGCCCACCAAAATCAGTTCGACTGATATGAAATCGGATGCCAATGAAGTAGCGGTGGAGACCATCGAAATTTCCCATGAAGGGCTTACCATAAGCAACGGATAAATCATGATAAATACGAGTTTTTTTATTCCTGATTATGTGCCGCCAACTGCATTCCATTTTGCTGTTGTCTTTCCGGGTAATCCCCCTTTTGACAGCAGTTTTCAGGAAGTATCAGGTTTAAAAGTAACTGTAGAGACTATGGAAAAAAAGGAAGGTGGTGACAATGTCTTTGTCCACCACCTTCCAAAGTCCATTAAATATGATGATTTAGTTTTGAAGAGGTGCCTGATGAAAGGTTCGAAGTTGGATAGTTGGTGTAGAGACGCCATTGAAAATTTCAAATTCAAACCATTGGATATCAGTCTAAGGCTACTTTCTTCAAAGGCAGTGAAAGTTGGAGGAACCAGTATTCCTATACCTTTGGCAGTTTGGAGTATTGAACAAGCTTATCCCATTTCATGGGAATTGGGTGGTTTAAACAGTACAAAGAATGAATTGGCAATTGAGACTTTGACTTTGAAGTATAGGAAATTCACTAAAACCTTCTAGAAATATGACGCTGATTATCAAAGAACTTATAATTAAAGGGGAAGTAATTGAGGACAGTTCTCCTTTTGAAGGAAAGAAGATGGAGGAAGAAGTTCTAAAGGAATATTTGACTCAAATGAAAAAAGAAATTGAGCAGGATTGCTTTGAAAGACTTTTGGACAAACTACAAAATCAAACCCACAGATAATTTATGTCAGAGGGTAAAATAAATAAGGTCAAGGTGATTGCTTATAAAGATCCTGATTTCAAAGATAAATTGGGAGATTATGAGGTATTGGTAAACCCGGAGAAAACTGCCAAAAAAGGACAATTGAATTATTCCACAAATACTACTCCGATAGGTAGCAGTGCAGATACCGTCAAGTTCAAAGGAGGAAGATCAGAAAAATATGAGTTCAAGTTCTTTTTTGACAGTACCGGAATTATTTCAACAAAGAAAGTGGATGACCAAGTCAACGAACTCAAAAACCTGATGTACACTTACAATGGGGATATTCATGAACCCAATTACATTAAGATATTTTGGGGCACCCAATTTGAATTTCAAGGTCGCTTGTATTCATTTGATCAAGTCAATACCATGATGGATACGGACGGTACTCCGCTTAGAACGGAAATCAAGGCTGTATTTATCTATTCGGTTTCCCCCGAGAAAAAAGCATTGGAGGAAGGCAAAAACTCATCTGATCTTACACATATCAGGACAGTGGCAGCAGGCGACAATCTTCCCTTGATGTGCTATCGGATTTATGGGGACAGTAGTTTTTATATTAAAGTAGCACAATTCAATAAATTGAATGATTTCAGGGATATCAAACCTGGAGACCAAATCATTTTTCTACCTGTAATCTAACCCAATGACTGATATACTCAAAGAATCATCCGAGCCAATTTCGCTGTCCATCAAGGTCAATGGGAAGGTATTGAAAGATACGGTAGAAATACTGTCGGTTATAGTTTCCAAGGAAGTAAACAAGGTTTCTAATGCCCAGTTTCGTGTAGTGGATGGAGGTGCATTTGGGGTTTCGAACGAATCTTTTACAAATGCAGAAGGCTCTGATTTTGTTCCGGGCAATGAAATCGAAATAGAGATGGGATATGGAAATAGTAGGGAACTTGTCTATGCCGGAATTTTACTTTCCCAAAGAATGATTGTGAAGAAAAACAAATCTTATTTGGAAATATCCTGTAAGGATAAAGCAGTCAAAATGACAAAGGGAAGGTTCAGTAAAATTTATACTGATGGAACGGACAGTGATGCATTCGGAAAAATTGCAGCACAGTTTGGTTTGAACAAAGACATCGACAGTACCACTGAGACTTTTCGCCAATTGGTTCAGCATTATTGTTCTTATTGGGATTTTATTCTCATGAGGGCGGAAATGAACAATCAAATAGTCATCACAGATAATAATAAACTTAAAATAAAAAATATTGACCTCAGTTCTTCACCGGTAATTTCCATCCAAGCGGACATGGTTGTCTTGGATGCTGACTTGGATATCGATGCGGAGGATATAGTTAAGGAGTTCAACTTAGTGTCTTGGGATGAAAGCAATCAACAGATTACATCCACCACATCAAACGTGAGTGATTCCCTTAATCTAGGAAATATAACTGTCCAAAAACTTGCTGAAGTACTTTCTGGGATATCAAGCAACCGGATAAGTTCTGCTTCTTTGACCAAAGGGGAATTAGAGAATATCGGCAAGAGTGCCGTGAACCGGGTGGTATTGAATAAAATCAAAGGAAAAATACAAGTTCCCGGAACCTCAAAAGTCCATCCGGGAGACATTGTTGAATTAATAGGATTCAATCAAAGATATAATGGGAATGCTTTTGTTTCCAAAGTAACGCACGAATTAGAAGAAGGGGATTGGATAACTACCTTGTATATAGGGATGTCCTCAAGGTTTCATTCATCCTTTCCTGAATTGGAGGAACACGAAGCCGGTGGAAATTTACCTGCAGCAAAAGGCTTACTAGTTGGTAAAGTGATAGCCATTCATGAAGATCCCGATGCAAATTATAGGGTCAAAATTACCATGCCTTCCTTTAAGGGAGACACTGAAGAGTATGTCTGGGCAAGAATGACATTTGACTATGCTTCCAATCAATGTGGGTTTTTCTTTTATCCTGAAATCGGGGATGAGGTATTGGTAGGTTTTGTCAATAACGATCCGCGTTTTCCTGTGATAATGGGTGGTCTTTACAGTAAAAAGAACAAACCAAAACAGGAACCTGATGAAAAAAACCAATTTAAATCCATTGTTACCAAATCAGGGATTTCCATAAAGTTTGATGATGAGGATAAAATTCTGACCATCGAAACACCCGGAGGCAACAAATTGGTGATGAATGATAAAGATAAATTGATAGAGGCAGAAGACTTGAATGGGAACAAATGGACCATGAATGAAAGTGGCATTTCCTTGGATAGCCCAAAGGATATAAAAATAACCGCAAAAGGGAAAATCAGTCTTGACGCCACTGCCGAACTGGGTATTTCCTCCAAGGCCGATGTAAAATGTAAAGGCATGAATGTAAGTCATGAAGCTCAGGTTGGATTCAAAGCGGCAGGAAATGCCTCTGCTGAATTATCTGCTTCCGGCCAGACTACTGTAAAGGGTGCCATGGTAATGATCAATTAAAAAGAAATATATGCCGCCAGCTGCTAGATTGACCGATATGCATACTTGTCCGATGCAGACACCCGGACTGCCGCCTATACCACATGTGGGCGGGCCAATCATCGGACCCGGAGTTCCTACAGTTTTGATTGGTAAAATGCCTGCGGCTGTTTTGGGTGATTCGCTAGTCTGCGTGGGTCCTCCCGATAGCATTGTCAAAGGATCTGCCACGGTAATGATAGGAGGGAAACCTGCTGCTAGAATGGGGGATTCCACTGCACATGGAGGAAGTATTGTATTGGGTTGTCCAACAGTTATGATCGGTGGGTAATATGGATAAATCAGAAAAATCTTTTTTGGGTAAAGGTTGGGCATTTCCTCCGGCTTTTGACATTCAGACAAAATTCGTCCGGATGGTATCTGAAGAGGAAGATATTCATCAAAGCATCCGGATCATTTTGGGGACAGTCCCGGGGGAAAGAATTATGAATCCCAAATTTGGGTGTGGTATAATTAAACATGTTTTTGAGACAACAGATGCAACAAGTATTACCATCCTCAAAGATTTGATATATGATGCCATACTATATTATGAACCCAGGATCAAATCTGAAAAAATAGATATTCTAACTGATAAAATTGAAGAGGGTATTCTTCTTGTTCATATATCCTATAGAATCATCATCACCAATACAAGAAGTAATATGGTTTATCCCTTCTATGCTACCGAGGGGACTAACTTATAAGAAAAAGAACAGCTGATAAAATGAGCCAAGGAGTAAGTCAAAGTGGAAGGTTTCAAAAAGCAATGGAAGGTAAGTACTTTTCAGTGGATGAACGTTCTATGCTTGATCTTCTCCGATTTACCATTCAGTATGCAGAAAGAGTAAGGTATTTTGATTTTAACAATCAGCCTTCAAATACCTGGAGACCATTTTTCTTGAATGATCCGCTATTTGTTATAGCTATGATTGCAGGGACGGACCTGCAACCATTTAAGACTAGGCACGATTCTTTGCTTTATAAACTTAATGAATCCAATGATTTTCAAAAAACTGAATTGGAAGAGGCTATAGCCACCAATATTCTGCAGTTGGCCAATTATATCAAGACCTGGAATGATTTGTTGGTAGATTCAAATTTTTCCGGTCCATTATTACAGGAAATTCAAAACAGCTTAAAATATTTAAATGATGACCTTGCCAGGGTACTTTCCAAACAAAAAAAGATAAGGGCAATGGATTTGGGGATTTCCGATACTTTTCTCCAGGAAAAAGATCAGGATATTATACTTTCTGAGGCATTTAAATCTGTGTTTAAAAGCTTGCTTTTTGTTAAGAAAACAGCCGAAGATAGATTTGAAACCGAATTATTTGAAAGTCAATTTCACCATCCACATATCGGACTTTTGGTTACTTTTTTTAAACTTTTTGAAGAAATTCAAAAGGATGTCAATGAATTTACCCAAAAACATCTGGACTTTTATTATAAAAAACTTCTTGAACAAAAGCCCAAAAAGAAAAATCCAAGTACAGCAATTGTTGGTTTGCAATCAATTGTCCCAGGAGTGGAAAATTCATTTATTCCAGAGGGTCAGCAGGTTAAGTTAGTTTTTGACAATAAACAGGAAATTGATTTTGAAAGTATTTATGGTGAATGGGTCAGCCAAGCAAAAATCGCGGAAATACGAACCTTGTTCAAAAGCTTCTATACACCTTTTTCAGAATCAAGGATAGAAGATGGTACCTACCTAAACATCATTTATGATGGATTGCTGTATGAAGGAATCCCAACTCCGAAAGTCAACTTAAAATTGAAAAACCAGGATAAGTTTCCGGCTTCTCTGGGAGAGGATCAACATTTAAAAGGAATATCTGAGCGGACACTATGGGAAAGCAATATTGGAATTGCCATTTCTTCGCCGGTTTTGATAGTTGAAAACGGCAATTTCAAGGCCATTATAAGCATCAATTTATCAGAAAGTTCTTTAACAGCATTTGAGTTTGAATTGAACAAACTAAGGATTTTGAAAGAAAAGCTTCAATGGAAGGACGAAATCCAAGAGAAAACCGGGAATAATGATTTGGCGTCTTTTGTTAAGTTGTTTTTGTTGGATTCTTTCAGATTATCCTATTCAACTCCGGAAGGATGGAGGGATCTTCCAGGTTTTTCCATTACATTCAACAGAGGAGAAAAATGTATCGAGTTTGTCTTTGAACTTGCCAAAAATGAACCAAGTCCCGCCATTTACAACAATGAAATCCATGGTGGAAATTATGAATCGGAATGGCCGATTATAAAGGTATTGATCAACAATGAGGCTTCTCTGCCTCCATACAGGTTGTTACAGATACTTGAGGCTGAAGAGGTGGCAATAGAGGTACAGGTATCCGGTGTGGAACAAATGCAGATTTCCAACCAATTGGGAGACCTGGATATAGGAAGTCCTTTCCAACCTTTCGGACCATTGCCCGATGTGGGATCAAAACTCAAAGTCAGCAATCCGTATCTTATTTCCAGATATCTCTCAGAACTCATTTTCCACTTTAAATGGAGCGGGTTGCCCCTCATTAGAAACGGCTTTAGGGAATATTATAGCGTATATCCCCAAAGATTTGATGATCAGGATTTTGTATCTGAAATATCAGTGCAAAGAGGGAAAAAACAGGTCATGCACCATAAATCCTATCAGGAGTTCAGCCTTTTTGTTTCTGAAGAAAGAGAGGATGGGTTTTACTTACTGCCGACCAAAACAGTGGAAGTGGATCTGGAAAGTTTTGATGTGGAGAAAGGTCCGGGGCTGTTGCCTGACGAAAGGGATAAAAATGACCTTGCAGTGATTTTTTCTTTAAGCAAACCTTATCAGGCTTTCGGTCATCATATCTATTCAGAACTTTTTGCGGATGTTTCCATGCAAAAGAGCAGGTTCAAGAGAAGGAAATTAGAATTACCAAAGCAGCCTTATACGCCTGTTTTGGAACATCTGTTGGTTGATTATAAAAACTATACCAAAGAAAATATTTCAAGGGGTAAAATTACCAAATCCGTCAATATCAAACTTTTTCATATCTATCCTTTTGGCCATGTACTGGTTTACCCGGCATCCTTGGAATCATTCTCTTATTTAATGCCCCAGATCAAGCACAAAGGTAATCTTCTCATTGGCCTGACTGATATTAAAGCGAATGAGATACTCAATATCGGTTTTGAACTTGAAGAAGCAATATATCCCATATCCGCTATTAGATCTCCTGATTTATATTGGGAATACCTGGATAAAAACAGATGGAATTCTTTGGAGGATATGCTTCTGGAAGACAGTACCCAAGGAATGGTAAAATCAGGAGTGGTAAAAATAAAAATACCAGGGACTTTTAGTGTATCCAACACAAGGCTTTCAAGTGGTAAATTTTGGATCAGGATTGCATTTGATGGACAAACCGATTTGAACTCCAAAATAAAAAATGTATTTGTGAATGCTTTCAGAGTTAAAGAAAAAACTCAGGATGAAGCAAGCAGGATTGAAATTGAAAAAGAAGTAAAAGTCAAAAAAATTGAATTGATTGGAGGAAATCCTAATATCAATTCTTTCGGGATTTACGATTTAACAATTGTACCCACTTCCGGGGATTCTGAAAAAGACTATTATACAAGGTCCAGTGAAATCCTCAGACATAAAAACAGGGCTTCAACCACTTGGGATTTTGAAAGGATTATTTTAGACCAATTCCCTGAAATAGAAAGGGTATTTGTTTACAGCAGAAGCACATTTCCTGATAAGCTACTGAAAGGAACAAGTCTTCAGATAGTTGTGATT
This sequence comes from Aquiflexum balticum DSM 16537, assembly GCF_900176595.1. GTDB lineage: Bacteria > Bacteroidota > Bacteroidia > Cytophagales > Cyclobacteriaceae > Aquiflexum > Aquiflexum balticum. The sequence continues at coordinate 5,059,704 of NZ_LT838813.1, read as the reverse complement.
CCAAGATCTGAATCTTTAGGGCTTGCAACCAACAGAAGAGTTCCTTATGAACTTTTGGGCCGGGTGAAAGATCATCTTTTGTCCAAAACCTCCGCTTTTGCAAGATTTGAGGTTTCAAACCCTGTTTTCGAAAAGCTTAAAGTGAGATGTAGTGTCAAGTTTACCAAAGAATTCCAGCAACAATCCGGATATTTCAGAGACAAGCTCAATAATGAACTGATAACGTTTTTGTCCTCATCTTCTACCTATAATCGAAATAATACCGAAAACTTTTATTCTATTTCTAAATCTGAAATATTGAATTTCATTGAAGGTCGGGATTATATAGATTTTGTGACCCAACTTTCGGTATTACAGTTAGTGGAAGTTCAGGGTTCATTTAATGTGATCGATACTGCGATAAAATACCACGGGAAAAATCTTGAAATATTAAGGACCATTTCTCCATACGCAGTGCTCATTTCTGCGGAAAATCATCAGATTAATCCAATTACTGATCAGACAATTTTGGATCCCGAATATGCAAGTATTGGCGATTTGTCCATTGATTCTGATTTTGTGGTAATTGAAAGGACTTAAGTAAAAAATTGAACCAAAAGGAAATCGAAATCTGATTTTATGGAAAAACAAAGCCATCAAAATAAAGTCATCATCAATGATCGGGAGCAACTGAAGAAATATTTCAAAAACGGTATGCTGCCCAATGAAAATCATTTTGCCATCTTGATTGACTCGATGTTCAATAAAGTAGATGATGGTATCAGTAAAAATGATGTAGATGGTTTAATGGTATTTCCGGCAGGTGACGAACAAAAATTGCTCAGTTTTTATGAAAACATCAAAGACAAAAAAGCTTCCTGGGTTATAGTAAACAGTAAAGGAGAAAGCAAAGGACTGATCATCAGAGAGAATAACAACGATTGGCCCACGATTTACTTTGAGACTGGAGGCAATGTAGGAATCGGCACCTTGTTCCCAAAGCAAAAACTTGAAGTGGATGGCCTTATTGCCTCAAAAGGTAGAATGGGCACCTTCAAAGAAGGTAAAGTGCCCGCTGACGGAAAATGGCACGATATCCTTGATGGCCTTACAGGCTGCCATGCTTATGAAATAATGGCTTATGCCGGAAGAAAACACAAAGGAAAATATGCTTTGATGCATGCAACAGCCATCAGTACTTATGGTAATTCAAAATCCAAAATCAACAAAACCTGTGGGTACTACGGCGCTTGGTGGAATAGATGGAATAAAATTAACCTGAGATGGGTCGGTGAAACTTTTGATTTCAGATTGCAGATCAAAACGATGAGCAATTATGGAGATGGAAGTCAGATCATTTTTAAGATTGCCAAATTATGGGACAATAACTTTATTGATGAAGAATAGCCATGCCAGAAAGCTCCAATAGTTTCTCAAAAAAAGAGCTGCTGAAAAGCACGATGGATTTCAATTATTTGAAAGACAAGGGCTTGGAATATGCACAGAAACTAAGTGGAGGGATTTGGACAGATTACAATGCCCATGATCCGGGTGTGACCATATTAGAGCAGCTTTGTTTTGCTTTGACAGATCTTGCCTACCGGACTTCCTATGATGTGGAGGAATTGCTGACAATTGGCAAAAACCAACCTTTGGATGCCCGAAATAATGCTTTTTACTCTCCAAAGATGATTTATAGCAGGCATGCTGTCACATCAAATGATTTCCGCAAAATTCTCATCGATGGCTTGGAAGAGATCCAAAATGCTTGGATCAAACCCATCAGAAATTATGACAGAGAAGAAAGTCTGAACGGTCTCAATGAAATTATCATCATGCCTTCTTTGGCTTTTCAGAAAAGTCTCAAAAGAAATCCAAAAAAGGAAAAAATATTTTTGGATAAGCTTCATTCTTTTTTGGCTAAAAACAGAAATTTAGGAGAGGACTTTGAAAAGGTTGTTTTGCTGAAACCTGTTCCATTCAAGCTAGAGATAAACATTAATATTCTGGAAAATGGAGACCCTGATCAAATCCTTGCTGAAATTTTATTCAGTCTAGAAGTTTTTTTATACAACCCTGTAGCATTTTCCAGTATTGGAGAAATGATACAGGAAAATCTATCTCTTGAAGAAATATTTTCAGGGCCTCGGCTTAAATCAGGTTTTATAAAAAACTCAGAACTCAGAGAAAGAAAAACCGAAATCCACAAGGATCAAATACAAAGGATTTTGACCAAAGTAAAGGGAGTAGAGAAATTACGCAATATTGTCATAAACTCTGATCCTGACCTAAAATACTTATTGCTCAATAATGGGGAATATTTAAATCTTGATTTTGACGATAAGGTAAATGGGGTTTTTGAGACCATCAGGTTACTGATAAATGGAAACCGTATCCATGTTGATCAAAATATGGTCAATAATTTTTTGCTTGAATTATGGTCAAAACGGTACCGGACTTACCAAATGGAGTTTTTTCAAGAAGAATATTTTGAGAAAAAATTGAAAGGAAATTTTCGTGATCCCGGCAAATATACCTCCATTCAACACCAATTTCCCCTGATTTATGGTTTGGGCAAAGAAGGGGTTTCCAAGCATGAACCTTTGGAAAGAAAAGCTACTGTAAAACAACTTCGTGCCTACCTATTGTTTTTTGAGCAACATTTAGCCAACTACCATGCCCAACTAGCCAATCTTGATCAACTTTTCAGTGTAAATAACATCGATGAAAAAGTCAGTTATTTTTCACAAAAATTATCCAGCGTGGTGGACTTAGAGCAAATTTTGATTTCTTCTCCAGAAAATTCAAGCTCCCTAAATTCTTTCAGTTTTGAAACCTATGATGATTTTTTGGACAGGAAAAACAGGCTATTTGATCATCTGTTGTCCAGATTTGGAGAAAGCCTGGATGAACTTCCTTTCCTGATTTCCTTAAAGCTTAATCTGATTTCCAATTTGCGTGATTTGAAGAAAGAATTGCTCCTAAGAAAATCAGCGCTTTTGATTGCATTGGAGGATCTTAACTACTATCAAAACAAGGGAAGTTATTTTGCAGAGACGAGGCAATTGGCAGATTTGTCAGGTTTGGAACAGATACTTTTATCCAAAACCGGAATTCCTCAACATAAAGGATCTTTGATTTTGGAAGGGATTATTAAGAATACTTCCGGGATAGAATCGGGTACCGAATACCTCAAATCCAAAGTTGAACAAGAACAATTTGTAAAATCCTTTCGGAATATCACAGAAAATGAAAAAAACAGCAATGAAAGCGGAATCAATTCTGAAATAGATGTTTTGCCTCTTTTTGGTCCAATAGGTTTGAAATGCTTGATGTCAAATGGGGTTGATTATAGAAAGTATATGATTTCCAAACCAAAAGACAATAAAGAGTCCATTGAAGTGATTTTCCAAAAGGAAAACAATAAATGGGTAAGTCTCTTTGAAGGGATGGATGAATCTGAAGGAATAAAAAAGGTGAACAACTTAATTGCCTACTTCAGAAAAGCAAATCTCAATTCTGAAGGTTTATATCTGTTAGATCACATTTTGATGCGTTCTTTTTTGGATAAAAGCTTACTTGGATTTTTTATTTTAGATCAATACAACCGCAAAACATTCCAGTCAAAATGGGTGGCATATGAGGAGGAGAGAATAAAGCTGATGGATGATTTCTATTTGTATTCGCAAGAAAAGAATAATTATCAAATTGAAAATGGATTACTCTCTGTCCATGGTGGACAAGGGGAATTATTGGCTACCTATATTCCCCAACAGGAAAATAAAACAATCACAGAAAAAGAATTAGAAGAGATATTTCAAAGTAATAGAGAACTTGCAAAACTGATATCCGGCAAGGCGGAAGAAATGGGAAGGTTGGCTTTGAAGGAAGTAGAAATGATCCGGTTGAAAGGAACCCTTCAAGGAGAAAAGCACTACTGCCAAAGAAGGGTGATTTTAAACAGAAAACTGGAGGATAGAACTGAGTTTGCAGAAGATTTTTTTGATCAAAAAATAAGTATTGTACTTCCTGATTGGCCGGCAAGATTTCAAGATAAAAGTTTCAGGTCATACCTGCATGACTTGATTGCGGAAAGAGTTCCTGCCCATATAGAAGCTAATGTCTATTGGTTGGGATTAGATGATATGATGGCTTTTGAAAAGGCCTATCAAGTTTGGATAAATCTTAAGATTGATCAAGACGAGACAAATTTGAAAAAATTCAAAAAAGCATCTTTGGAATTGGCCCATTTGATCAAGAATTGGAAAAAAGGGAGGGAATGATGAGAACAGATCCAAATATTATTTCGAAATCCACGATTTCCCTTAGATACCCCAACAGGGATATGGCCTCTCAATGCAACATGCTCATTGAAAGGATCTTTGCATCCCATATTTTGCCGGAAATGGATCGGGCGTTTGGTCTTGAGTCTCTTGAAGGAATCAATCTGGAAATAGATAGTTTGGAGATAGATATTGGGAAAATCAAACAATCTGAATTGGAAAGATATCTGGGAGAAAAAATCAGGATTGCTTTGTCAACCAAATTATCCAAGTCATTGGCTGAAAGTTATGATTTTTTAAAAGAAAAAGATTTTAATCAAAAGGCATATTCCTTCTTTGGCGAAGGTTTGTTTTTCTACCTGACTAGAGGTTTTTTGCCCCAATGGATTCAATCCGGATTGAATCTGGAAAATTTGATGGATCATATTTTTGATTCAAATCCTGAATATTTCAAAGATTTGATCAAGAAAATTACCGGGAATAAAGAGGCAAAAAAGCGCTGGGCTTATGGACTTTCAAACGCTTACTTTGACAAACTGATTCGGGTCTTGGAACCTTTGGAGTCAGCATGGATTATTGAGTTCCGATCATCTATTGGCCCATTAATTTCCAAAAATGCTCAAATCCCGGTCCAAAACAAGGGCTTGGAAAGATCTATCAATTATTTTATTCTGGAGTTTATCAGTGATGAATCAGGAAGTGAATTTAACAGGTTGAGATTTTCCGAAAGTATCTTAAAACAAACAGCCGATCATTATAACATTGGTTTTCTTCATCTCATCAATGTTCTGGTCAGTGCTCTGGAACAAAAAGAATTTGAAAGATCGAAATATAAAAAACTTCACACGATATTAATTGAAATAAAAGAGGGCCAAACTGAACATCATGTAAGAGAAAAGGATAGGAAATTAGATTGGTTCCATATATTCAATACCTATTCTTGGGATCAATTAACCGAAAAATTTACTGAAAAGGAACTGAAAGATGTAATTGCAAAATTCTTTGAAAGTGAATTATCCAATGGAATAGGAATAAATAAAAACGGGATATTTAACATCTTCAGGTTGGTGGAGGGGAAAGGTTTCAATGAATTTAATGCATTGCTGGAATCAATTTTTACTTTAAGACTTTCGGGGCATGAAAGTTTTGAAGGGACAAAAAGTTTTCAGAAGATTTTTTTGCATTGGTTCCAGTTGAGAAAAGAAGATCCATTTGAATCTGATTCACAACTACTCTTTTTGAGGGCACTCTTAAAAGAATTGTCAGAGACCCAAGAATTGATAGATTCGGACATAGTGCAAATCTTAAAGATCGCAAACCGAAATAATATCAAAAAATCCTTATTGCTTTTGGAAAATAATTCCTTGAAGGATTTCAGGAATCAGGAAAACGACAAAAACTCAATCCAAATTGAAAATCAGTATGATTCCCTTTCCCAAAAGATAAGCTTACTATCCAGTTTTCTCGAAAAAGGATACCTATCTTATGCTTTCCAAAACATTTCCCATTTCGAATTAAAACAGATTTTTTTAGCATTATTAGAGCTTGATAATACATCAATAAAGGAAATAATCCTAAGGGTTACACCTTCTGAACAAGTTGTCCGGTCCTTCAATATCTTGCTGGATCGAAGCAATAGTGAAGTTTTCTTGAAATACCTTAACCGACATTTCGGGAATTTTTCAAAAACTTTTGAGGCTTCTCCTACTGAAAAGGTGAATTTCGGTAACAATAAAATAGCATCCTTCGATTACCTTCATGATTTGCTCTCCGCTGTGATTTATTCAAAAGGTGATCAAAATTCTCCTTACTTTCAATTTTTCCAAACCAAAGCACATTGGAAAATTTTGATCGGAAATTTTAAAAATCTGATTGATGGTGAAGCAGTATTTAGACAACAGCTACAGATATTTTTGAAAAGCCATTTGAAAAATATTTCAATGGGTAGAAGACAAGAAAGGAAGTTGGTTGATTTATATTGGTATAAGCGGATTTGGAATATGACGATTTTGACTGCTTCATCCAATGTGATCAAAAGAAGCCTGAAAAATAAAAAATCACGGTTTTCTTTGCCAAGGAATGCAGCTTTGGTTATTCCGCCAAAATCAAGATGGATTTTTGAATCTCTGAAAAACAGTAATTTGGAAGTATCAGCCATTGATAAAGGTTTTTTGGCATTCATTGATGTTGGAGAAGATAGGGTTGTAAATTTTCAATTGGAATTTGAAATTCTTCGCTTTTGGTTCGACAAAGGCTATTTACCATGGTGGTCACACCTCAAATCTATCAGTGAGGTTGTACTTTCATTGGACAAAAAAGATTTTCAAAATGATAAGGAAAAATTAGAGGCAATTAGACTGTTGTTGGCTGACAAAGGGAATTTTAAAAAATTAGAAAGTGGAATTTCCCCGAAGTATCACGCCAAAATCAAAGAGAAATTGATACAGGTATTGGGAGAAGAATTTGTAAAATCAGATTTTTTGAATGAAAAAAAATCAGATTATGAGGATAAAAATGAATCCGAATATGAGAAACAGTTTGATGAAATATCAGTAAAGGTTTGGTTCCAAAAGTATTCACGGGATATAAATCTACTCGATAAAACAGTTTATCAGCAAGAAGATAGTGCTTTAACCCAAAAGTTTTTTGGTGGAAATATAAAAATAAAAGAACAGGTAGAGGTTTTATTGACATTCAGCCCTTATATCTATTTTGGAAATCTTACAGGAGGTAAATGGAGAAGGATGGTTTATGAATTTGCCATTCAATATCCCAATACTTTGAATTCATTTGATCCCGGGAAATTCCATAGTGTTTTTCTCTTATTCATTCAACGTAAATATGCCGTTTTCAATTGGGAGAGAATTTTTAAAAGCCTCCAAAAAGAAATAGTAAAGAGGAAATTACAGATTAAACTTCCTGCTGCAATCAGGAAAGCCTATCAATTGGATAGTAGTGAGGTGGAAAGACAAAAAGAAATCGAAATATTGACTACAGGACAGCAAGCGAAAATCAACAATTCGGGTTTGGTTTTGACTTGGCCGTTTTTGACAATGCTTTTCAGCAGATTGGGAATGCTTGCGGGGAACCGTTTCAAAGATGGGAAAATGCAGAACCGAGCCGTATATCTGCTTCAATATCTTGCATTTGGAGATGTTGATTTTCCCGAGTATGATTTGGTATTGAACAAAATTCTTGTCGGCATGCCTTCGGCGACTCATCTGGAACCTGGAATTGTATTGACTGATGATGAAAAAAATCTTTCTGAAAGTCTTCTGAAAGGAATGCTCCAAAATTGGGAAAAATTAAGTACCTCTACAGTTGAAGCGCTTCAGATCACTTTTTTGCGAAGAGAAGGACATTTGGTTTTTGAAGATAATCAGATCATTCTCAATGTGGAAAATAGGGGTGTAGATGCCTTAATGGACAGCATCAGCTGGAATATCAAAATGGTAAAACTTCCCTGGATGGAAAAGCCCATTATTATAAATTGGCGCAAATGAAAAGGTATTTGAAAATATTGCCCTATAAATTAAAAATTTCCCAAAGGGGATTGGTTAAACTAATTTTTACATTTATTTTTTTGTTTTTTGGCTTTGTCAATGAAAATGCATTTTCACAGGTGCCTCCGTCCAAACTCATTTTGGAAGATTCCATCAATTTAAAAGAAAAAGAGAGAGAGGGATTTTTAAACAGTATTGTGCAGCCCTTTAGATTCAGTGAAAACAGAAAATACCGGGAAAGAAAGCGGGTTGTAGAATTAATCCGGGAATTGACTGAAAGCAAAGATTTGAGGATTGATTCAGTGACTGTGAATGCAATTGCTGAAAGGTTGATGCAGTTGACAGAAGAACTTGAGCAGAACGATTCTTCCCGGCAATTTATGGAATCCCAAATCGAAAAAATTTTCGAAGAACTGAGCATTAAATCTTCAGCAAGTACCGTTGATTCGCTCAAGGTAAAAATGGGCGTAGTTCTTCAGGGTATAGTAGATAATGCCAAAAAGGAGAGCGTGACGCAAAGAAGTGAAATTCTCGAAAAACTGCTGGCAATCAGGAAAATCCAATTCAAATGTGGTACAGGAAAAGGATTGATTTCAGAATTCCAATTGAATGACAGCACCTTCGTCACCTATGAAACCTGTCTGGAGGCCAAAGCCAAAGTTTTTGGATGGCACAATGCCTGGGTGGATGAGGAGTATCAGGATTACAATTATAATTTTTTGACTGATATCATCTATTATGGCTATGAGTTGGGATCTGATGGTAATCCCAAAAATCTAAAGGACCTAGAAAAATTAAGATCCAGCGACCTTTCCAATATGGTCTACCAAAATGATGTAGGATTATCCTTGTCCATTTATAGTAAGTCCCAAATGGAAACAGGAAAGTTTTTGAAAAGTGTTGCTGCCCAGCAAAGTCTTTTCCGACAGATTACGGCTTTAAAATCCACCCTAGATATGGACGGTATAAATGTTTATTTTGAAGACTTAGCGCCAAAAGACCGGGATTTATTCACAGATTTTATCTGGAAATTGCGGGAAGAGCTAGCCAAAGATCAAGCTGATTTTTTGGTTACTGTTTCCATTCCCGCCATAGTATCAGTCAGGGACAGAAGCCGGGTTTTGGCTTATGACTTTCCTAATCTGGATAGCAAGGTAGATTTCTATTTGGTGCAAACAGATAAGATAAATGTGAATTACTCATCCATACCGGGTTCACCTAGTCCATTATTTGTGGATGAGGGAAAAGGAACAGGAAGTATTGATATGACTTTCTCATTTTATACCAATGGAAAAGTTTCTCCTTCCAAATTGGTGATGACAGTTTCTTATTTGGGAATCAGCTGGCCTGTTCCTGATTTTATGGAAGACAGTCCTGCCATCGGATTGGGGAAATATATGGAATTCAGGGAGATCAGAGATTTTTTTGGGGATATGGGAAGTTTTGAAGAAGTGCCTGTATATGGATTTGACCCGGAACAGGTATCTTCCTACTACAAATATTTCGATGGGAAAAAGATGCGTACCCTATGGTTTGAGGACGGAAGCAGTCTCTTCCAGAAATATAATTATGCATTGGATCAATCCTTGGGAGGAGTAGCAGTCTGGGGGTTGGGATATGACGATGGTTATAGTGAATTGTGGGATGCATTGGGGGCCGCCATGATAGAAGTAGATTCTGTATTGATTTCCAGTAGATCTATTGCTAAGGAAAAAGAAAGCGAACTAGGTTTCTGGGATATTTTGGATCTCTATTATGATGACATGCAGTGGGCCGCTATCAATGATATTTATATTGGAGATCCATATGAAGGGGCAGAAATGTACTGCGAGTACAAAGTATATGAACCCTTATTGGACTCATTGATCAATCGTTATGGAATTGAGAGTGTCTGGGACGAAACCTTTCATTCACACTACAATTCCAAATTGGATCCCTATGAAAATTATCTGGAGTCAGAGGCCTATTGTGTCTGTTTGATTGAGCGTTGGAATTTTTATACTTCCTTACATGGCTATATCTCTTTGTTGCTTTTGGGTATTTTGATCATATTGATTGGGATCATATTTTTTGGATTAAAAAAATTCGGGGATGATTGGAGTTTGAGAGGGATCCTGACCATTACTTCATTTGTAGTTGCCCTGTTGATGTTTGTTTCTTTCTTTTTACAATTGTTCTTCAATGGTAACTTCAATCTTTTTGGAGCAGGAAGCGAAGCTGTAGCGGTTTGGGTTTTGGTATTGATTATGGTTTTTGGAATCGGGATTGGAATTATTATCCACAAAATCCATATGAGCAGAAAGTATCAGTATAAGGATTTGCCATAAGGAAAAATCCACTCTCAAACCTCCTCCAGTCGAACCCCTTACTTCTAGGCTGCAAATAGAGAGGTTCCCTTTTAGGTTTTGATTTTAATCCTGATTTTTGGTTTCATTTTCGGGATAGTCCTACAAAAGAGACTGATGTATAGGAATTTTTCTAAAAATAATTTGCCTTGATTGGTTTTTAATAAAATCTCTTATAATTCCACATTTCTTGCCAAAAAATGGTTTTGACGATCCGCAGACTATCTGATTAGAAAAAAAGATTTTATCACAGAATAATCGGCTCATAATGTATTTTAAAGGCGATTGTATTCCGGCGCATCTCCAGCATTGCGATCCCAATTGTTTAAAGCAATCAGGTAGTTTAATAAACTATGGCAAACATTATGCCACTGGGTTGAAGGAATATTCTTTTTCATTTGTCTTAATTCGATGATAATTCCTTCATTTAGATTTCCGGGTCCTACCAGATCTATAGCATTTCCAAGTAGTCCCATTGCTCTCAACCGGTTACCTCCCTTTACATCAGTGTAAGCTGGTTGACCAATTGTTGCCGCTTGAGTCAGACGATCCTGTGGTGCTGCTTGATCAGCGATATCAGATAACCATTCACCCCGGGTTAAGGGTAATTGAGGAAGAGCATTTGTTTCTTCCAAACTCATATTATTAGTGTCCTGACCATCCGTGATTTGCTGGTTAATTAGCAGGGTATCCTCTGTATTTGCCAGGCCAGCTGCTGTTAAAACATATTGGATCCAAACATCTGCATTTTGCTTAAAATAATCTGCTTCGGGAATTAGCGAAAACATCTTTACAAAATTTGTCCGAGCCATTGCATAAGCGATATCTTTGGCGTATGCCCTACGACCCGATTGTCGTCCCTGACGAAGGTATTGAACCAACATGGTGACTATTCCTTTCAGTTCATGGCTGGGAGCACTACCATTCACATTTGGTATGCCAGAAGCCATATCAGCCGACTCGATTGCCCGATCTCCAAAATAGGTGGTTCCTTGACTTGAAGATAGGTCGCTGGCTTCTCTTTGTCGTCCGAGCTCACGGAATAAAGCTTCTATTCGATCAAGTTGTACTCCGATAGTAGCTTGAGGCTGGGCTCTAATTTGTCCTTGAGGCTCAACTACAGTTGAATTACCTACATTTTCATTGAAAATTGCAGGTAGGATATTCGGGTTTAATTTGTCAATATTGTCAAATCCCTGCAAGAAATCGGTAAAATCTCGTAGACTTCCCATTACTTCATTTAACCGGATGACACCAGCTGTACTTTCTTCAATGGGAGGTTCGATGACAAATTCGATGTCTGTTCCATCTGTTTCCATGGTCCACCCCAATGCACCATTTCTACCACCAAAGAGCGCCGTCTCTTTTGGGAAGGGAATTTGAGTAAATGCATCGTTATCTATAGTGGGTAGTTCCATATAGGCCTGCCATCCTGTTTGAAACTCAAAACCCACCGCCCGTTGAACTATGTCACCGATAGAATTATTTATATCTTTTGAAAAATCACTTTGATTTTTTATCGATTTATCCATCGCCCTTCCCCCCATCACATCAGCCTCTTTCTCCAAACCAGCATCATCATTGACATTAACTTTACCCTGTAATTGAATCGTGGGTTTCACCCTGCCTTGCTTTTGTTGCACCACATGCCATGCTTCATGAGGCAAATGTTTTTCCTGACCGGATGCAATGTGGATATCAGTACCTTGGGCATAAGCATGGGCCTGAAGCGTAGCAGGTTTGTCCGAATTGTAATGAACTTTGACATCATCCATGGAGTATCCTGAAAGATTTTCAATCCCTGATTTGAGGTTGTCCGGAAGGCCTGTATTGTTTTCTTGCTTTTGGATGGTCTTAAACTTTCCCTGCATCAGTTCTTCTTCCTCTAATCCCTGTTTTTGGATAGTTTCAAACTTTCCCTGTAGTGGTTCCTCTTCTTCGATTTCCATTTTTTGGATGGTCTTGAACTTTCCCTGCATCAGTTCTTCTTCCTCCAATCCTTGCTTTTGGATAGTTTCAAACTTTCCCTGTAGTGGTTCCTCTTCTTCGAGCCCCATTTTCTGAATGGTCTTGAACTTTCCCTGCATCAGTTCTTCTTCTTCCGATCCCTGCTTTTGGATAGTTTCAAACTTTGCCTGCAGCGGCTCCTCTTCTTCAAGACTCATTTTTTGAAGTGGAGCATTTCCGTTCAAAAGTTGACCGAATGCTTTCAGTTGAACAGCAGTTTTACCGGTATTGGCCAAATTGATTAAGTGCTTTTGGTCTTGGGCAAGTTTGCGTTTGTCCTGAAGTTGGGCAGTAGGAGAGGAACTGCCATTTGATTTCTTAGAACCATTGGATTTTTTGGAACTTTGCAGGAGAGAAGATTTCATCAGCATTTTTTTATTTGAAAAGTTTAAAAATAAATAAAGCATAAGTTAATGAAAATCAAGTTGAATTGGTAATATGAACAAGTCTTTTGTTCCAAATGGGCCAAAAAAGGTAACAAGGGAAAATTGATTTAACTTCCAGCTATGGGTGAATTCAAAAAGCTCAATTCTTTTCTTAATTTTATCAAAATATCACTCAGATTAGATTTATGTTATTATTGAAAAAATTTTGGTTGCGCGTTCTAATGTTTTTCAAGAGAAGTCCGGTATTCCTTATCCTTATTTTTGTTTTTGCAGGTTTTAAACCTGATTCAGTATTGAAAGAAAAATCCATGGAAAATCAATTGGTTTGGTCAACAACTTTACCGAATCTAGGTACCCTTTCCTCTCCAAGGGCGACAGATTTAAATGGGGACGGGATTTTGGACCTCGTGGTCGGTATGGGTCGCATTGAATTTCAGGCTTCAGATACGGCCATTGTAGCCCTTGATGGTAAATCCGGAGACATAATTTGGAAAAGGCCTGCAATAGATCAGATTTATGGTTCTGCGACTTTGTTGGATATCAATAAGGACGGAGTGGAAGATGTGCTGATTGGCGGAAGGTCCCGCAATACTTCAGGCGATTGACGGAAGGGATGGAACGCTGATTTGGGATTTTGTGGCAACCAATCAATTGAAAAACCTGGTCCAGAAAAAATATTTCAATTTTTACAATCCTCAATTGATACCGGATATCACCGGAGATGGGCTTCCTGAGATTATAGTTTCCAATGGAGGCAATGTGCTCAAAGCCCCATATGATCCCAATAGGCCCGCAGGAAGGATTATAGTAATTGATTCTTCAAGCGGAAAAATCATAATTGAAGCTGAAACGCCGGATAAAAAAGAAACTTATCATTCTGTTACTATGTCTAATCATGTTCAGATTGATGAAATTGAAGTAGTATTTGGAACAGGAGGTGAAACTATCGGAGGGAAGCTATATGTGGTAGGCCTAAAGGATATCCTGAATGGAGATATCAAAAAGGCTAAGGTTCTTGCCAAAAACGAAGATAAGGGTTTTGTAGCTCCTGCTGTTTGGGCGGATTTGAATAAAGATGGAATTGAAGATATTATTGCCAACGCTGTTGACGGAAAGGTGTATGCCTTCGATGGCCTCACAAAGAAATTGATTTGGGAAGTAGGTATTCCCGATACTGAGATTTACAGTTCTCCTGCCGTAGGTTTTTTCACTAAAGATCAAACACTCGATGTTTTTGTCAATGCCAATATTGGTATTTGGCCTCTATTTACAGATTGTTCCAATGTGATGATCGATGGTGAAAGCGGGAAAGTAAAGTACAAGCAGAATTTCGGGAGTTTTCAGTCCACTTCGCCTTTGGTTTTGGATATAAATGGTGACAGTGTGGATGAAATCATCATCTGTGAAAATAAAAGTGGGGCAGATCGGGCAGGTAAGAAATTGTTCTTTAACACCATTTCTGTAATTGATTTTGCAAAAAAGGGAAGGAAAACCAGCCTCTTGCCAATGCTTGCAGGCCACAACACTTCGTCGACTCCATGGATGGGAGATTTGGATAAGGATAATATGCTGGATATTGTATTTTGCCATAGTAACAATATGCATCATACCTATGCTTTTGATGGCCTGCAGATCAATTTGCTGAAAACTGAAATCCCAATAACCAAACCATTAAAATGGGGGGCATATATGGGGAGTGGTTATAATGGAAGGTATTGATTTGTTTCTTTTAATATCTTGAAAAAACAAAAAGCCGTTCATCACTGAACGGCTTGTGGGCCCACCTGGGCTCGAACCAGGGACTTTCTGATTATGAGTCAGATACTCTAACCAGCTGAGTTATAGGCCCCAATTTTTAAGCATTTGACCTTGCTTTTGGGACTGCAATGTTACATATTTGGTTTTAATTTTACAACCTGTTTACAAATGAAAAAATTGGAGAATATTGATTTTTTGATCTTCGACTTGGGCAATGTTATCATCGATATTGATTATGATTTCAGTATCAGGGAGTTGAAAAAAATATTACCTGAAGAAAAGCATCACCTCACCTCAAGTTTTTTCCCCTCTACTTTTCACAAAGAATATGAAAAAGGAATGATAAATTCCGATCAGTTTAGAAATGCGGTCAGGGAATTGTATCAGGTGGACCTGTCAAATGATCAGATCGATCATGTTTGGAATAGTTTATTGAGAGATGTGCCGCAGGAAAGAATTGATCTGATCGGTAGGCTAAACCGTGACTTTGGAACCGCGGTCCTCAGCAATACCAATGAAATCCACATCTTGAAATTCAATGAAATGCTCAAAGCGCAAACTTCTGTTGATGGTCTTTCAGGATTGTTTGACAGGGTATTTCTAAGCCATGAAATGGGCTTGGCAAAGCCTGATGAAGCGATTTATGAAGCAGTAATCAATGAAATTCAGGTAGAACCCAAGAGAGTATTATTTTTTGATGACCTTTTGGCGAACCTTGAAGGCGCCAAAAGAGTTGGATTACAAACTTATCACATTACGCACCCAAAAGCGCTGATTCAATTCTTTGCGGATGTACACTAAAAAAGAATACCTAATTCACGGTTCATTATTTCTGGCTACCATAATTACAGCGACTTTGGCAGGAGGGGAGTGGCTGTATGGTAAGTCCCTAATTGCTGGGGGTGAAAATGCATTGACTTTGGAATACTTTCTTAAATCGCTTCATTTTTCCATTCCATTTATAGGGATCCTGCTTATTCATGAATTGGGGCATCTATTTACCTCTATTCACCATAAGGTAAAATCCTCACTACCGTACTTTATCCCCGGATGGCTGGTGATTTCTCCTTCTTTGGGAACATTTGGTGCCATTATAAAGATGAAAAGTTTCGTCAATAGTCGGAAGAAATATTTTGATATTGGTGTGGCAGGACCATTGGCAGGTTTCATTATTGCCCTTTTCGTATTGGGATATGGATTTACCCACTTGCCTGATGCAGAATATATCTATCAGATTCATCCTGAATATTTGGATCCTGATTTTAAAGGTCATTCAGAGGAAGAAGGTTATCTCAATCTTGAAATGGGATATAATTTACTTTTTTATGGCATGGAAAAATTATTGGCTGACCCGGAGAAAATGCCCAATATGTCTGAGATCATCCATTATCCATACTTATTTGCAGGATACTTGGCCTTGTTCTTTACAGCTTTGAATTTATTGCCTATTGGACAATTGGATGGAGGTCATGTGGTCTTTGGATTATTTCCAAAAAGGCACAAAGAGATTTCTCTTATTTTCTATACTGCCTTCGTCTTTTATGCAGGCTTGGGCATACTCAATCCTTTCGATGATTTGAATTCTTTGATTATCAGTATACCGCTTTATATTGGTTTTTTATACATCTGCTATCGTAAGGCAAGCCTGGAAAATCAGACCAAATGGACAATTATTTTACTGATAGCTGCTACTCAATATACTTTGGCTTATATATTCCCCGGTCTTCAGGGCTATAGCGGTTGGCTCTTATTTGCTTTTTTGTTAGGTAGGGTGATGGGTTTAGAACATCCTGAAGTCAGCGGTTTCAAAGAATTAAACAGCAACAGGAAAATCCTAGGCTGGATTGCCATTCTCATTTTTGTTCTCTGCTTTACCCCACAGCCTTTTCAGATAAGTTAGTGGTCAGTCCAAGTAGGCAGTCTCAGTTTGCAGTTTCAGTAGGGGATTTTATGGGTATGAGTGTACTTTCTATTGGGTAATTTGTCAATTCTAAAATCCACGCCAAAAGGCATGAACCTCAAATTTGGAGTTCACCTAAATCATTCAATCTAAAATCTAAAATCTACCCTCTAACTTCATCCCTCATAATTCTACCTCTAAAAAATCACCCCCGACCCAATACTTTCCCCACCATCATACCAAGCCACAAACTGACCTGAGGCGACTCCCCTTTGGGCATGGTCAAACAGAATATAGAGTCCTTTTTCTTTCATGATCAAAGTTGCCCAAGTCAAAGGCTGTCTGTATCTGATTCTAGACTGGTATCTGGCAGTTTCACCTACTTTCAGTTTAAGATCATTTCTGATCCAATGAATATCCTTTCTTGGCACAAAGAGACCATCCCTGTTTAATCCCGGATGATCTTCTCCTAAGCCTGTGTAAATGACATTCTCTTTGGTATCGGTCGCAATCACAAACAAAGGCTTGCCTGTTCCCCCTACCTGCAAGCCTTTTCTCTGACCTACTGTAAAATAATGAGCACCATTATGCTCGCCGATTTTTTTGCCTTGATCAGCCGTATATTTGATTGGTAGGCAGAGGTTGTCCAATGTTTCCAAATCTAATTCTTCAGCAGTAAAACCTGCCGGAATTCTTTTGGAATCATAAATGGGGAGATCTTCCGGAACTACTACAATTGCTCCTTTCTTGGGTTGTAGTTGTTGCTGTAGGAAGTCAGGGAGCCTGACTTTTCCAATAAAACATAGTCCCTGACTGTCTTTTTTATCGGCAGTGATCAGGTCCTGCTCTTTGGCGATTTTCCTGACCTCTGATTTTTGGAGATGACCTATTGGAAATAAGGCTTTGGCCAATTGTTCCTGATCCAATTGGCATATGAAATAGCTTTGGTCTTTGTTCGGATCCGCACCTGCCAAAAGTCTGTAAACTGTTTGGCCATCAACTTCGAGTTCATCTTTTTGACAATAGTGACCTGTGGCTACAAAATCCGCTTTTAGCTTTTGGGCGGCTTTAAGGAAAATGTCAAATTTGATTTCTCTGTTACACAAAATATCGGGATTGGGTGTCCTTCCTGCCTCGTATTCTGAGAACATATAATCTACAATCCTCTCTCTATATGCTTCACTGAGATCGATAGCCTGAAAGGGAATTCCAAGTTTTTCTGCAACCAACATAGCGTCAGTACTGTCTTCCATCCATGGGCATTCATTGGAGATGGTAACTGATTCATCGTGCCAGTTTTTCATAAACATGCCGATGACTTCATATCCCTGTTCTTTGAGGAGAAAAGCGGCAACTGAGGAATCTACGCCGCCTGATAGTCCAACGACTACCCTTTTATTTTTTTTCATGGTTTTGAAATTATTCATGGATTCAAGGTCCATGAGGTTTCACATATTTGTCAGAACAAACTGTACAGGTGAATTGGTTCTCAAAAGTAAAAAATCAGGGCTTGTTTCTCACATAAATCAATTTAAACCTTCCTTTCTGGTTTTCGCGCTGTTCAATTTCAAAAGCACTGATGGATTTTATCAAAGGGGTAAGTTTTTGGAATCCGTAATTTCTTGCATCAAAGTTGGGCTGTTTTTTCTGAAGCAGATTTCCCACATCCCCCAAAAATGCCCACCCATCATCATCGGCTAAATCGGAAATGGTGGAAGCAATTAACCTGATCAATTTAGGATTGATTTTGTCCACCTGGGGAGATGTGGTGATTTTGTTGCTTTGATCTGTAGGTTCTTCACTTTGTTTTTGAAGGATTTCCAGGTAAATAAATTTATCGCAGGCCACAATAAATGGATCTGGTGTCTTCTTTTCTCCCATGCCTATCACCATCATCCCTGCTTCCCGCAGCCTGGTGGCCAATTTTGTAAAGTCACTGTCGGAGGAAACAATACAAAAACCATTCACCCTTTCTGAATAAAGAATATCCATGGCATCAATGATCATGGCCGAATCAGTGGCATTCTTTCCTGAGGTGTAGCCGTACTGCTGCATCGGGTTGATGGCATTTTCCAATAGGACATTTTTCCATTTCACCAATTGTGGTTTGGTCCAATCTCCATAGATCCGCTTGATAGTAGGATTCCCATATTTGGCTATTTCCTCCATCATTTCTTTGACCTGTCCGGAAGGGACGTTATCGGCATCGATTAAGACAGCTATTTTAATATCGGTTTGCATTTTTGTTTAAATTTGAAAAGTAATAAGTTGGTTTTATGAAACAGTTATTTTGATTTCTTTCCCGTGCTTCAAAATCTCATATACTAGAGGATTAGAAATATTGAAATCAGATTCTCTGAAGGGATGTGGTTCAATTCGGCTGTCAAATTTTCTTCTTAACCTCATTAATTCCAGTTGCATGTCAGGCAAATTGTTGTAATCTTTCAAAACTACTGCGATATCAATATCACTCTCATCGTGAAAATCTCCTTTTGCATAAGAGCCAAATAATATAACCTTAATGAGGTCAAATTTTTCATTTAATTCCTCAACATATTTTTGGACAATAATTAGAGCTTCTCTTTGATCCATTTTCTTAATTCATTTATTCTATCCATCCAAAGTAACGCATAGTCTTTATTGCAAAGACGATAAAATTCTTTTTTATGGTCATCATATCTTGCATTTAAGTTAAAGGTAGTGATAACATCCAACCAATCCGAATATTCGTCTGACACTGTTACTTCAAGATATTCTGCTAGTCTGTAAAGATTATGAGTAAATGGTGCATGTTTTATTTGAATTTCTCCGCTTTATTTTTTTTAACATCTTTGGAACGCTGATAACGCTGATAGAACTGATTTTCAATGATTTATTTATCAGTGTGCATCAGGAAAATCAGCTTCATCAGCGTTCTATTTTCCGTTTTTTATTAAAAGTTAACATCTTTTCTTTTATAACATATTTAAATAATTTCCTTAAAAATAATTCTGCTGTCCTTATATCAATCAACCTTAATGAAATTTCCAATACATTTTGAAACAATAAAGAAGGGCCTTAAAAAACTATTTTCGTAAGTTGCGTTAAGAATCAATCAACCTTTTAAATCTATGAAAAAACTTTTGATCGCAACCGGTGGGGGAGATTGTCCCGGTTTAAACGCAGTAATTAGAGGAATCTGCAAAAGAGCAAAAAAAACCAAAGAATGGGAAGTCTATGGCAGCATGGAGGCATTCAATGGACTCTTTACTGATCCTGTTAGGATCATCAAACTTACCGGAAAAAAAACAGCAGGAATCCATGTAAGGGGTGGGACAATTTTGAAAACCACCAACAAATCTGACCCTTTGCATTATCCTGTCAAAGATGAAAACGGAAATGTGATTTTTGTCGACAAGACCAAGGATTATGTGGACAGAATCAAAGAATTGGGTTTTGATGCGGTAATCAATATCGGGGGCGATGGCTCCCAAAAAATTTCCAAGGCATTTTTTGACCATGGATTGCCTATCATTGGCGTTCCCAAAACAATAGATAATGACCTTTCGGCGACAGATATGACTTTCGGTTTTCAAACTGCCGTACAGATTGCTTCCGATAGTTTTGATAAATTGGTCACTACGGCAGAAAGTCATCATCGGGTTATGATCATGGAAGTAATGGGAAGAGATGCAGGTTGGATAGCCATACATACCGCCATCGCCGGTGGTGCAGAGATATGTCTGATTCCTGAGATTCCATACGATATCAATAAGCTTGTCAAAAAAATAGAATCCCGATACCATGAAGGAAGAGGTTTTGTGAACATTGTAATTGCCGAAGGAGCAAAGGCTAAAGAAGGAACTATCGTCTCAAGAGAAGGTGAAGAAGGTTCCAGACATGTCCGCTTGGGTGGGGTAGCACTTCAACTTTCACAACAACTGAAAGATGCGGGAGTTCATCCTGAAATAAGAGAGACTATTTTGGGTCATGTCCAAAGAGGAGGTACCCCAACCGCATTTGATAGGGTATTGGCTTCTTTGTTCGGAGTCAAAGCATTCGAGATGTTATTGGAGGGTGATTTTGGAAAAATGGTTGCATTCAAAAACAATACTTTTATATCTGTTCCGTTGGAAGATGCTACTAAAGAAAATAATGTGGTTGGAATTGATAGTTTTATTATTCGCGGTGCAAAAGGATTGGGAATAATTTTCGGTGATTAAAGAAATAAAAAATGAAAGATACCCTCATAAATTTATTTGATCGGGATTTGAATAAATTGAAGACCGAATTAAAACGCTACAAGAAAGAGGAAAACATCTGGAAAGTTTCAGGTGACATTCTCAATTCGGCAGGTACACTTACTATCCATTTGATCGGAAATCTGAATTACTATATAGGAGCTGTCATGGGAAATTCAGGGTATGTCAGAGACAGGAATGCTGAATTTTCTACCTTTGATATACCAAGGGACTCCTTGATAGAACAATTGGACGACACCATACAAGAGGTGACAAATGCCATATTAATGTTTTCGGAAGATAAATTTGACAGTAACTATCCCCATGTGGTTTTTGATGAACCCATGACATATGAATATTTTATGTTTCACCTGTTCAGTCACCTCAATTACCATCTTGGTCAAATTAACTATCATAGAAGGTTATTGGATGTATAAATTCAACATTGAAAGAGATATTATTTTTTAGGTTTACAAAGCGTTTTAAATTTGGGAATTCTTAAAAAGTTATCATTAATGAGATTTTATAATTTAATTTTCTTTCTACTAATAGTTAAAATTTCCGGCTGCACTTCTCCCAAAGAATCAGCACCGATCCTACCAAATATTGTATTGATTTTCACAGACGATCAAGGGTATAATGACGTAGGCGTATTTGGATCTCCTGATATTGACACTCCCAATTTGGATCAGATGGCTTCTGAAGGCATAAAATTCACGAATTTCTATGTGGCACAGGCAGTGTGTTCGGCTTCAAGAGCCGCTTTACTGACAGGGACCTATTCCAATAGATTGGGTATTCATGGGGCTTTGGATCATTCCAGCACTCATGGCCTTAATCCGGATGAGACAACCATTGCCGAAATGCTCAAACCTCTTGGCTATCAAACTGCAATATTTGGAAAATGGCATTTGGGCCACCACCCCGATTTTCTGCCCACCAATCAGGGTTTTGATGAGTATTTTGGAATTCCATATTCCAATGATATGTGGCCCAATCATCCGGAAACTAAAGACTACTACCCACCATTGCCTTTATACCAAAATGATCAAGTTGCAGATACGGTTTGGACGGATCAAAGCATGTTTACAACTTGGTTTACAGAAAAATCAGTAGACTTTATAAAACGAAATACGGAAAATCCATTTTTTCTTTATTTGGCACACCCCATGCCACACGTCCCTTTGTTTGTTTCTGATAAATTCAAGGGTAAATCCGAAAGGGGACTTTATGGAGATGTGATCATGGAAATTGATTGGTCAGTGGGAGAGGTGCTCAAAGCTTTGAAAGAAAACGGATTGGAAGAGAATACTTTGGTTATATTTCTTTCGGACAATGGACCATGGTTATCCTATTCGGGACATTCTGGTTCGGCATATCCACTCAGGGAAGGAAAAGGGACTTCTTGGGATGGCGGGGTGAAAGTTCCTACCATTATGAAATGGAAAGGCAAAATACCTGAGGGGAAAGTTCAGAAAAATCCTGCCATGACTATTGACATTTTACCAACGATTGCCTCATTTACGGGTGCGCAATTGCCAGCCTTACCGATTGATGGATTGGATATCTCCTCTATGTTGGTGGACTATACTGCGGCTTCACCTCAAGAAGCCTATTTTGTCTATTACAACAGAAACGAACTTCAAGCAGTGGTTATGGGCGAATGGAAGCTTTATTTTCCGCACAAATATAGAACTATCGCACCTGATCAGAATTTCCGGGATGATGGAATCCCTATTAAATATACCATGGTCGATTTGGCAGAAATGGAATTGTATCATATCCCTACTGATCCTTCCGAAAAAAACAATGTGATTGGGGAAAATCCTCAGGTAGTAGATATGTTTGTAAAACTTGCTGATAAGGCCCGTGAAGATTTGGGAGATGCCCTCAATGGAAATGATGGGAATAATCTTAGGCAACCTGGAAGAATTAATTGAACTAAAATTTTTGCTTTCTTAGTATTTTAAATAATTTATTTACGTTGAATTTGACGTAATCTATTTTGCATCGCCCACATGAAAAGTAAAAAAATAAGGATTTTACTGATTTTGCTATTTTTAATTTTTGTTGTAATTCCAACAATAGCAATCATTCTTTTATATTCTCAACAGAAATCCCTTACCCAAAAAGCCGTTGGAATTATGAATGAGCAGTTTGAAGGGGAATTGATCATTCGCGATTCAAAAATTGCTCCATTTGCAAACTTTCCGTATGTCTCCATCGATCTAGAGGACATAGTTTTTTTTGAAAGCAAAATCACAGATTCCAATGTTATTTATGCTGCCGAGGATTTATATGTAGGTTTCAGCATTTGGGATATCATTAGAGGCAAATACAAAATCAAAAGCCTAAAACTCCAAAACGGAAATTTGGATCTTATCAAAGATGCTGACGGAAAAATCAATCTGTTGATGGCCAAAGGTTTCGGAAAAGAAGAAACAGAATCAGTGGATGAAGAGGGTATGAATATTGATTTGTCATCGATCCAATTGAAAAACTTCAAAGTTAAATTTGATGATTTATCAAACTTGACAACAATCTATGCCAACCTTGAGAAGACAGATGCTGTCATCAAACTTCAGGATGAGCATATTTATATTGATCTGATTTCTAATTTCGTTTTGGATTACATTCTAGATGGTAAGCCTACATTTTTCTCACAAAAACATTTCAAATTGGATTTGGAATTTGATTATGATCAAAATACCAATGAGTTGGTTTTAGCTCCTTCCAAATTGCATTTGGAAGATGCGCAGCTGGGCTTGGAGGGAAAAGTAGACCTGGAAGATCAAGTATATCTGGATATCCGAATGGCAGGAGAAAAACCTGACTTTTCTCTTCTGGCTGCTTTTCTACCAAAAGAAACAGCCTTGCTTCTCCGGAAATATCAAAATGAAGGAGATGTGTTTTTTCAGGGAAGTATCGAGGGTTTCGCAGGTAATGGTCATGTCCCGGAGATTGCAATAGAATTTGGATGTGATAATGCTTATTTCCTCAACACAGGGATCAACAAGAAAGTAGATGATTTGAGATTTTCGGGATTTTTCACCAATGGGAAAGATAGAAGTCTCAAGACATCAGAGTTTCAATTGTTGAATTTTTATGCCAAACCGGATCAAGGTAAATTTCAGGGAAGATTGATCGTTAAAGATTTCGAAAACCCCTATGTCAAAATCAATCTAAATGCAGATCTGGATCTGGAATTTTTGGGAGATTTTTTTGAAGTAGAGGGGCTTCAGGGTATCAGCGGTCAGGTGATTGTGGATATGGATTTTGATGAACTCATTGACTTTGAATCCGGAGTGACTGGAATCAGTAATGCAAAGAGCAGTGTCCAAAGCGAGCTGAAAATCATTGATCTCAATTTTTCTTTGCCCGATTATCCCCATCAGATCAGGACTGTAAATGCATATGCATTTATGAGAGAAGGAAATCTCCGCTTGGATAATTTGAGTTTTCAGATAGCAGATTCAGATTTTAACCTTTCAGGAACTATTGACGACTTGCCTGCAATACTGCACAGTAATCCCAAACCCGTTAAAGTCCAATTGGACGCAAATTCCACTAAAATTGATTTGAAGCAATTATTACCTTCAGACAGTAGTATCAATGAATTGATCAATGATTTTAAAATCAAGCTTGCATTCGAGTCTACGGGAAAAAACCTGATGGATTATGAGCATTTGCCTCAAGGAGAGTTTTTTATTGAGGATTTTTATGCAAAGCTGGAAAAATACCCACACGCTTTTCATGATTTTCATGCTGACATTATGATTGGGGAGAAAAATATGGAGGTAATGGATTTTTCAGGAGAGATTGATAAGAGTGATTTTCATTTTTCCGGAAAAGTCCTGAATTATCCTAAATGGTTTCAGGAAAGCCCAAAAGGTGACAGCAGGTTTGAATTTGATTTGGTTTCCAATCATTTAAATATCAGTGATCTTTTAAAATACAATGGGGTTAACTACCTGCCCAAAGATTATCAAAAAGAGGAAATAGACGGTTTGAAATTGAAGGGTAGTCTGGATCTCCATTACAATGACGGTTTCGAATCTGCTGATTTTTATTTGACTGACCTCGATGGAAAATTCAGGGTACATCCATTGAGATTGGAGGATTTTGGAGGAAGGATCCATTATGAGCATGAGTTCCTGACTGTCACCGATTTTGGTGGAAAAATGGGCTCCTCCGATTTCAAAGTAAGTATGGGATATCAACTCGGTGAAGTGGATTCACTCAAGAATAAGCGGAATTTTTTCCACTTGAAATCACTTTCCTTGGACTTGGATGCATTGATGGGTTTTGAAAGCATAGATGTGGACACCAATCATCAGGAAGCATTCAATGTTTTCGAAATTCCTTTCACTGAGATGGATATCAGTGCAGAAATCGGAAAAATGAATTACCATACTTTTTGGTTGGAAAATGTCACTGCTTCTGCGCGTACTACAGCTGATCATTACATCTATTTGGATACTCTCGGTTTAAGGGCAGCGGATGGGACTTTGGGAGTTAAGGGTTATTTTAATGGTTCAGATCCCGAGCATATATATTTTCACAGTACTATGAAAGCATCAAAGCTTGACCTTGATAAGTTGCTTATCAAATTCGAGAATTTTGGACAGGATTACCTCATCAATGAAAATCTTCACGGAAAAGTAAGTGGAACAATAACCAGTAAGTTTTTAGTATATCCTGATCTCACCCCGATTATTGACAAGTCAGAAGCAAAAATGGATCTGACAGTATATCAGGGGAGTATAGTGAATTTTGCACCTTTGAGTGCTATGTCGAGCTATTTTTCAGATCGTAATCTCAACAATGTGAAGTTTGATACCCTGAGCAATACCTTTGATTTGAAAGATGGTATTTTGAATATTCCCAATATGAATATCAATTCAAGTTTGGGCTTTATCGAACTGTCTGGAAAGCAGAGTCTGGATATGAATATGGATTATTTTATCAGAATCCCTTTGGGCATGGTGACATCGGTTGGTTTTAAATCACTCTTTGGAGGAAAAAATAAAAATGAGGTAGATCCCGAACAGGAAGATGCAATTGTATACAGGGATGAAGATAAAAGGGTCCGTTTTGTCAACGTCAATATGAAAGGTACACCGGATGATTATAAGATCAGCTTGGGCAGGAATCGGAGTTCAAATTAAAATTCCACTTCCCTAAATCTGCCATATTCTCAAAAGCTATTTTTTTTATTTCTTTGTGACAGGTCTAAAATCAAAATTTCTTTTTTTTTAACATAGTAATATTTGTTTTATTTCCTATAACTATCCATAGGAATTATCCGCTCGAAAGGTTGCTATTTCTTACAAGGTTTCATGAAAGGGTTATATATATCCTTGACCCATACAAGCCACATTGGATCAAACAAAAGGTTCCAATAGTTGCTGTTATCCTTTCCATGATGCCCCAAACCGCATAATTGAATATACAGAAGATTAGTAATTTTAATTATTTCTTTATTTTATAAAATTTTTAGCATTTAACTAAATATTTATAATGTTGTAAAGTATGATGTATAAATATTTTATTAAAAATTTAAATTTTATGATTATGAAAAAAAATGTATGGCTACCTTTTTTAGTAGCAGGAGGATTTTTCTTACTTGCTTCCTGTGATCCGGAAGAGCAGCCAAATGTTGGCGTAGATCCAACAGATCCGGCAGAAGTGCAAACGGTTGAGTGGACTGCTGAACATGTCCGGTTGATTTCCCGAAATACAGGGAACACCATTCCTCGGGTGGATTTTGACGAAGGTGTGGATGTAATGCCAGGATATCATCAGTGGGATTACTGGCCTATCCTTAACTTGGATGGTTCAATTGCAAGAATTAATGGATACCGTGTCATGATAGTTTTAACAGCGCCTGATACAGTGTTATCGGGTAAGCGACATGATATTGTAAGACATCGTTATGCTATTTCCAAGGATGGTATTAATTGGGAAGATAAGGGTATGGTGTTTACAGAAGACGAAATCATAGGTTCGCGTCAATGGGCCGGATCAGCTTATTATGATCAAGGCTTGGTGTATTTCTATTATACCGCGACAGGTGAAAAAGGTGAACTGAATTCAGGTAGAATTAACAGTGGAGCTCCAGGTGATGATACTGGTGGTATTTCCTATGAACAAAGGATAGCCCTATCGACAGCTCAGGTGGCTAATCAGTCAGAAACTGTTGTTTTTGAAAATTATAGTCAACATAAGGTTATCTTGGAGGCTGATGGACAAATCTACCAACCTGCTACAGGGATGGATGAATCGGGAACTGTATTTGCAATGAGAGATCCTTTTATTTACAGAGATCCTGCGACCAACAAGATTTATATGACCTTCACAGCTCGAGAAGCAGGTGATATTACAACCTATAACGGTGCTGTAGGTTTGGCTGAAGCTGTAAACAATGATTTGACCCAATGGAAACTACTTCCTCCCTTGGTAGTTACAAACATCAATTCCGAATTGGAAAGACCTCATTTTGTCCTTTATAACAACAAATACTATCTGTATTTTTCTACGCATATAGAAAAATTCTCTCCAGAAGTAATGGACAGGGTTAATTCTCCTGAAGGGATGTACGGATTTGTTTGTGACAGTTTTCTCGGACCCTACGAGCCTCTCAACGGAAGTGCGCTTGTGGCAGCAAACCCAATAGAGGACCCATATGCAACCTTTTCATGGCATGTGTTGCAGAACAACACTGTATTGAGTAATACCAACTACTATAATATTCAGCCAGGACTTGAAGTTGGAGAGTTTGGTGCTTTGGGAGAAGAATGGGACCGTAGACATTTTGGAGGTACACTTGCCCCAAGATTAGTTCTTTCGGTAAATGGCAATGTGGTCACGTTGACCAACAGACTTGCACCTTCTTTACCATAAACAATATAAACTTGAATGCCGGATTTTGTCCGGCATTTTTTTTTGGACTCAAATAAGTTAAACTGTAGTAATTTGGTTTTCCATTATATTTTTAAACCTGGTTGCAATAACGCTATTTTACCTTTTCAGCAGAATTTCTCTTGAGATAATTAAATACTTCATTGATCCTTAAAGCCGATATTTGTAGAACGTGGATGGGTCAACTTGTTTAAACAACAACTTGGAAAACATAAATAGTCCATTTTTCCATACTTTGAAATCATGGCCTCCGGGTTCAATGTAATAAATATGTGGGACATCATTCTCTACAAGGTATTGATGGGTACGCTCACTGAAACGAAGCAGGTTATCTTCGTCTCCACAGGAAATCCAAAGTAATTTCAGTTTCTCTCTAGCCACTTGTGGATCAGGAACAAGAACCTCAGGTTCTTTGGTATTGGGTGCGGAAGAAAAGCCTGCCACCCAGGCAAACATGTTGAGATTACCAAGTCCAAAGTTTAGAGATTGGCCACCTCCCATAGAAAGACCTGCTATTGCCCGATATTCACGGTCTTTCAGGACAGGGTATTCTTTCTCAATAAAGGGAATCAGGTCATTCAACAAATCTTTTTCGAAAGTTGCAAATGCTTCCTGTTTATCCAGCGCCATTACATTGCCAATTGCCCTATCATCCTTCATCGCACGACCATTTGGCATTACCACGATCATTGGTTCAATTTTTCCATCAGCATAGAGATTATCCAGGATCACTTGAGGGCTGCCATGATTAAGCCATTCCTTTTCATCGCCACCTATGCCGTGTAGCAGGTATAAAACCGGATATTTTTTGTTTTCAGAATATGAAGGCGGTGTATATATCAATGCTCTCCTTTTCACACCAACAGTTTTGGAGGGGTAACTTATGGTATCAATTTTTCCTTTGGAAATATCACTTCTTACAATATCAAAACCTTCAGGCGCCTGTTTCTCAAAGTCTTGTCCAAAAAGATCTCCAAAACCAATAGTTAGGGAGAGTAGGAGAGGAGCTATTTTTTTCATGGCTGTAAGATTATTTAAGGTGTAAGTGAGATCAATATTTTATTCTTTTTACTAATTGTAAAAAACATAATTTCAATTTATTAAATGATTTAGTGATTTAAAACTCTCAATGTGGTTGTCAGCTTGAGAACTTGTAAAGATAAATCGGAATTTGCAATTCAGGTATGAAAGTCTTTGGGTGAAGATCGGGATTTCAAATCCCAGTTATCTGGATTCAGGATTGCAAATCCCGTATAGCCAGCTTCTCGAGATTTGCAATCTTGAGAACAGATAAAAAGGAATTTGTAATTTCGGCATGTTAGATTTGGGTTGAAGATTGGGATTACAAATCCCAGTTATCTGAATTCGGGATTGTAAATCCCGAATAGCTGGGTACCGAATAGCTACCTACAACCTAAACTTCAAAATCTCTGCCTTAACAGCATAGTAATCTTTTTCTGTCAACAGGAAATTGTTGTAGGCCATATAATAATAATTGGATTCCATAAAGTAAACTATGGTGGAAATGTGTCCCACTTCCAATGCTTTATCCAAATATTCCAGACTGTTTATAGCCGAAAGTACTGTTTTATATTCATTGAAGGTTCTTGACAATTTCTCATATTTTTCAAACAGCTGCTTGACATCATAGAACTTCTCATTTTGATATTCTCTGACCCGTAAATCCGAAAATAAAACTGCGGCTTCACTTTGACGGACCTTGTATTTATTTTCCCAAAGCGGAATGCTAGTGCCGATATGAAATCCATTGAAGGTTTGGCCCAAAATCCCCTGATACCGATAACCGGCCTCCATTTTTGGCAAGGCCATTGCTTTGCTGAGTTCCAATTGTTTTTTGGCAGTGACGGTTTCCATCTCAATGAATTTAAGTGTAGGATCCTCAGATTGAATTTCAAGATATAAATCCTCGAAAAAGGGGATAGGATCCATTTCCGGATAAATGGTTTCAGTAAAAGCTATTTCAATCCCTCCGTTCAGTGCGGTAAGTTGTTGGTTGAGTTGGTTGATTTCCGATAGATTCAATTGGAATTCCTTGTTGATTTCGATCAACTGTAGCCTCGCTTTGTTTACATCAAGAATATTCCCATCTCCCGTTTCCAACTTGGTTTCAAAGTCACTGAGTAGGTTTTCAGTAAATGTTTTTCTCAATTGGAATTGTTCGTGAAGTTTGTTTCTATAGACCAACTCTATACAGATGGATTGTGCTTCAAAAAGGACTTCTTGCCTTGCAGCATCAAAGTTGTAGGTGGATTGAGCAATTTGTTCATTGGCAAGCTGTTTTCTTTTGCCATATACAGTTGGAAAATCAAATGTCTGATTTAATAATATATCTGTTTGGTTACCCGCATTCAATGGAAAGCCATACATAAAGTCATATCCAATATCTGGGTTATAAAGGGGCATTTCCGATTTGAACTGTAGGTTTTGTGCCTCCTGCTTTTGTGCATTAGCCTGTAAGGTTTTATTGTTTTTCTCTATTTCCGCCATGATGACGTCAAAACTCGATTGGCCATTTGCATTTACAAAAGTCAAAAGCAATAGTGTATAAAGGATTATGGACTTTTTCATTTTGTTTCAGTTTTTGAGTTGACTAGAAAATAGACCATGGGAACGATAATGAGGTTAAGTAAGGTAGAAGTGGTCAGACCGCCCAAAATGACTTTGGCCATCGGACTTTGGATTTCATTTCCGGGTAGATCTCCGGCCAAAGCCAAAGGTATCAATGCCAATCCCGCGGTGATGGCTGTCATCAAGATCGGACTCAACCTGTCTTTTGAACCTTGGATTACGGTCTCATAAAGGCTGAGACCTGCTTCCCTGAGATTTTCATAATGTGATACCAGAAGAATCCCGTTTCTGGTGGCAATACCAAATAAGGTGATAAATCCGATGATGGCTGGAATACTCAGAATGCCACTTGTGAAGTAAATACTGAATATGCCGCCGATCAAAGCCAATGGGAGATTGATCAATATGATGGAAGCAAGGGAGACTTTTTTAAATTCCTGAAAAAGAATCATGAAAATTACCAGGATAGCAAAGAACGAAGTGACCAACAGGGTAGTGGAAGCCTCTTCTTCTGCTTCAAATTGCCCGCCAAGCTCCACGTGATAGCCTTCCGGAAGTTGGATGTTTTCGGATATTTTAGCTCTGATCTCATCCACTACGCTTTTTTGATCGCGTCCTGATACATTGGCAGAGACAACTGTTTTGCGTGCCACATTCTCCCGGTTTATGGTATTTGGTCCGCTTCCGCTGACTATGTTTGCGACATAATGAATCGGTATTTTTTCTCCGTTTTCAGCGTCAATCAAGGTATTCATGATATGATCCATTTTGGTTCGATTCTCCTCATCGAAGCGAACTATAAGATCAAATGACCGATTTTCCTCATAGATCTCTGATACCTTTTCGCCTGCAAGACCCACATCTACGAATTCATTGAATTTACCAATACTTATACCGTAATGGCTCAGTAATTCTCTGTTGGCTTTGATCTGTATCTGTGGGATTTCGATCTGTGGCTCTACCTGCAGATCAACCAATCCATCAATGTCCTGGATTTCATTTTTTATCTGATTGGATAGGTTGTACATTCTGTTCAGGTCAGAACCAAAGATTTTGATGGCAATATTTGCCCTGGTGCCTGAAAGCATATGGTCGATTCTATGAGAAATCGGTTGGCCTATGGCTACATTGGCTTCTTTGATCTGCGAAAGCTTTTCCCGAACTTCTTCTAAAAACTCATCCCGACTTCTTTCTTCCAGTAAAAAAGGCACCTCAATTTCTGATGAGTTGACTCCCTGCGCATGCTCGTCCAGTTCTGCCCGGCCGGTTCTGCGGGTAGTTGAAATCACTTCAGGGACACTCAAAAGAGCTTCTTCTACTCTTTTTCCTATCTTATTACTTTCTTCCAAAGAGAGTCCCGGTAAAGCAACGGCGGCTATGGTAAGGGCTCCCTCATTGAATTCAGGTAAGAAACTTCTTCCCAATTGGGTAAAAACCAATATTGCAACAGCCAACATAGCTAAAGCTGAGCCGATAAAGAGCTTTTTCCAATGCATGGCTTTCTCAAGGAAAAGCCCATAAAAATTCTGGAGCCTACTCACAAGCCAACTTTCTCTTTCCTGTTTGATCAATCGACTTTCATTGGTCAGCATGTAGCTGCAGAGAACCGGAGTAAGCGTGATGGCTATGATCAATGAGGCAAAGAGCGCCACTATAAATGCAATTCCCAAAGGCGCCAATAATTTCCCTTCCATTCCTGAAAGAAAGAATAAAGGGATGAATGCCACAATAATGATAAAAGTAGCATTGATGATAGAATGCCTGATTTCGAATGAGGCATCAAAAATAACTTCTAGCTGATTTCTTTTATGCTTTTCAGGAAGTTTGGCATTTTCTTTAAGCCGTTTGAAGACATTCTCAACATCAATGATGGCGTCATCCACCAAATCCCCGATGGCGATGGCCATGCCGCCCAAACTCATGGTATTGATGGTAAACCCCAACCATTTTAATGTCAGGATAGCTACCAGCAATGAGATGGGTATGGCTAAAAGGGAAATCACTGTTGCTCGCCAATTCATCAGAAAAAGAAACAAAACAATAACCACAAAGGCACTGCCTTCCAATAGCACCTTTTGGATGTTGCTGATGGAAGCATTGATAAAATCGGCCTGTCTGAATACTTTGGTGTCTATTTGGATATCTTCCGGAAGGGTCTTTCGAAGATCAACCAAAGCTTCATCGATTTTATCGGTCAACAAAAGGGTATTGACATCAGGCTGTTTGGAAACAGCTAGTACAACACTGGGTTTGGCATTACTGGAAGCATCTCCGATTTTGGGTGCTGCACCTATTTTTACCTCAGCCACATCTTCAATCCTGATAATCTGTCCATTAGCTTGTTTTATGATTGATCGGCCGATTTCTTCAATGGAATTGGTTCTGCCTATTCCTTTGACGATGTACTCGTTACCATACTCATACACAAATCCACCTGAAGAGTTGCCATTGGATTCCTCTCCGGCTTTCATCAATTCTTCCAAAGTAACACCATGAAAACCCATCCTTTGGGGATTGGCCAGAATCTGATATTGCTTGAATTCTCCGCCATACACAATCACCTGCGCAACTCCGCCTGTTGCCAATAGTCTGGGTCGGATTATCCAGTCCGAAATAGTCCTTAAGTCCATCATGGAGGTACTATCCGCAGTCAAACTGACAAACATGATCTCTCCCATGATGGAGGATTGCGGTGCCATTACAGGCTTACCGACTCCCAAGGGTAAGGCTTCTCCTATGGTCGCCAGTTTTTCGTTGACAATCTGCCTGGCCCGATAGATATCAGTATCCCATTCAAATTCCACCCAAATCACCGAAAAGCCTCCTGATGAGGCAGATCGGACCCTTCTGACATTTGTGGCACCATTGACTGAAGTTTCAATTGGGAATGTGACCAATCTTTCCACCTCTTCAGGAGCCATTCCATGCGCTTCGGTCAGAATGACAACCGTTGGGGCTGTCAGATCCGGAAAAACATCCACTTCCATATTGAAGGCCACATAAGTGCCCAATAATGAAAGCAAAGCAAATGATGTCAGTACCAAAAGCCGGTTATTCAATGAAAATTTTAATATCGCATTGAGCATGAGTTTTTTCTTTTAAATTCCTATAGCCTTGAGATTTGAGGAGTTTGAGATGTAAGGAAATCAAACATCAATGACTGTGACCGTGTTCCGGAATTGCTCCTGTTGCGGAAGCCAATTTGATGGCATAAGCTCCCTGGGTGACTACTCTTTCATTTTCCTTCAGGCCTGAGAGGACATGTGCATTTATCCCGTCATTTCCGCCGAGCTTGACTTCTCTCTTTTGAAAACTTTCTCCCCCGGTTTGGACAAACACGTAGAAATTCCCCAATTCTTCCATAAGGGCTGAAACCGGAATGACCAAGGCATCAGGAATAGGTGATGATTTCAAATAGACTTCCGCAATTGCACCGGGGATTATGTTGCCGATATTGTCAATTTCAAAAGTGATCGGAATGTAGGAGGAGTTTGCCGAAGCACTTTTACCGAAGGAAACAACTTTGCCGTTCATACTTTCCGAATCAAAAACCTTTTCTTCTGAAATGATTCTAAAATTGGCAGCGGAAATTCCGGGCAATTTGTTGTAATATTTCTGGGACACGTTTGCCTGAAGCAGGACTTTTTTGTTTTTACTGACCACAGCCAATGGGAAACCCGCTTCAACATATTGACCTTCTGTGACCATGAGATT
The DNA here is from genome assembly GCF_900176595.1 of Aquiflexum balticum DSM 16537. Lineage (GTDB taxonomy): Bacteria > Bacteroidota > Bacteroidia > Cytophagales > Cyclobacteriaceae > Aquiflexum > Aquiflexum balticum. The sequence continues at coordinate 5,026,099 of NZ_LT838813.1, read as the reverse complement.
TTTCAGAAAACCAGGGGAATTGGCACTGATTTTTTGACCTGATCTCGAATAATTTCGAGATACTGCCTGAAAGGTGGATTCCATGTTTTCATATTCCATCTTGGCTTGTAAATATTCTTTTTGCGAAATGATCCTATCCTTTACCAAAATCTCTGCTCTCTGAAATTCGGCTTTTGACAATTCGTATTTGGCTTTGGTTTCATTGAAGTAAACATCAGGATTCTCCTGAGTTAGGTTAGCACTGCTGATGGTAAATAAATGATCTCCAACTTTTAATTCAGATCCGATCACCGTTTTATTCGTAGCAAACAATACTGCCCCATTGGAATTGGCTGTAATGACAGTTTCATCTCCAGGTGCGGGCAAGACCTGACCGCTTGTTTTAAGAATTTCGCGAAATGATCCCCGCCTTACAGGTGCATTTGAAAATTCAATGTTCCAGGCCTGATTTTTCAAATAAGTGATTTCATCACCTGAATCGTTTGGGTTTTTATACCTCGATGCAGAAACGATGTCTGGAAAAACAGTGATATTTTCGAATCTGATGACATCTGTAAACGAAGGCGTTTGAACCTCAAAAGTCAGATTTCCTTCTCCACTCAGTTCAGGATCCAATTCCATTTCAAAAATTCCCGGAGTTTCGGGTTTATTGGAACTGGATTTTATTTCTTTTCCATCCATTGAAAAAACAGCATTGATGGTGCCATTTTCCAAAGGGATGAACCGCTCATTCATAAGACTGACATGGACCATCATGGTAGTGGTTTTCCCGGCAACCATGGGTTCGAAGTCGACAAACAGTTCGATGTTTTCTGAATATGCGGTCAGCGCAACGGTTGGGAATTCTTGTTCATCATGGCTATGGTCATGCGCTTGTTGGCATGAAGCCAAAAATGCCAAACCACAGGTCAAAAGGATTTTTGCCCGATTCATAAAGGTTGATTTTAATGATTAATTAAATTTCATTAAGGCTTAGTCAAAATAAATGACTGAGCTGATCTTCAAAAAGATCACACCTGTGACGGTGGGGCCCTCAAACTGTCCGGTAACAGTTCTGAAATTTTGGAATAAAAAGATGTGGAATAGGGGGGAGGGTTCTTATATGAGATTCGAAAACTTTTATGCAATCCATTTTTTTCAGCAAATGTGGATTCAAATTCAAATAATTGTTTTTGAACCGGTTGATCCAGGTGAGGGCAAGAAATACACTCTATTCCATTTTGACCATGTTGTATCATGGAGAAAATATCCGAGCTGTGTTCCTCCCCTGTATCATGGTCATTTCCATGATGGTGTTCACATGGATATTCATGATGACCATAAAAGTTTAATGGATCGTGGTGGTGGTGCGGAAAAAAACTATGCCCCAACAGCATTGCTTGGGCAAGAGTAAGAAAAAAGAAGGATATATAACGCCTGAACATCTCAATCAAATTTAGAGAAAAAGTGGAGAAGTAAGATGTTTTCAGGTTTATTTTATATAGAAATAGTACAAATGGAAATAGTCTAAATAGAAATAACTATTCATAATTAGGCTCGAATTACGAATCCTTTTTCTGGATTTGGTACAGGTAGCTATTGGTCCAAATTAAGAACAGCGGGCCATCAGGGATACTTGGCTAAGGTAAATTCTATGGATGCTTTCGCCAATTCCTTCAATACTTCTTTATCAATATCTTCCAATTTATTGATATAGAGACATGATTTGCCAGATTTAAATTTCCCTAATCGCGAAAGTAGCCCGGCATGTTGGCCATGGATATCACAGGACATATACAGCGAAATGGCATTTTTTCTCGGGGAAAAGCCTATTAAAAGAAAATCGCCTTCTCTGCCACTGTCATATTTGTAATGATAGCTTCCAAAGCCTATAATGCTATCTCCCCACATTTTGGGTTCAAATCCTGAAACCTCCTGAAATAACTTCAGCAACTCAAAACTGTCCTGTCTTTTCTTTTGATCTTCAACAGTGTTGATAAATTCTTCCACCGAACTTTCTGTCTCTTTGGTTTTATTTTCTGTCATGGGTTATTTGTATTTGTCATTCAGCCCTTTACCTTCCAAAATCATCGGCTTGATTTTTTCCAATCTTGAGATTTTTGTTTCCTCCCTTTTGGGTTCCTGAATATAGAGAGCATATTCTTTTTGCTTGCCGGGGCTGAGATTGTAGAAACCAGCTTTCAATTGAGTATTGTTCTTGAAAGCTTCTTCAAGAATTTCCGGGATTTCAAATTTAACGAACCTATCAGGAACCAATCTTTTTCCTGCTTTTTCGTTGGCAATTACTTCCAGGAGATAGGAATAAATCTTATCGGGATTTATTTCTTCCATGCTTGAAAATCTCCATTGTCTCAAGGCTTTTGTTTTTCCTTCCTGTGCATTTACAAAGACATTCAAGGGATCGGACATAAACACGCCATTGTAAAACCAGATTCCTATATACGCCTTAAAAGGGGCAATACCAATGATATTCTGCCCTTCATAGGTATACACATCAATTCCCCACTTGATTGAATGCTGCAGCTCCGTTTTATTTACAACGGATTTTATCAATTCAATTTCTTCCTTCCATTGGATTGTCATAGTTGCTTTGGTTGAATGGGTTTATTCGAAATTACGGATTTTAGGGGAAAAACATAAATCAAAACCGGAAAGCCTAACATCCCAAGGTGAATTTATTTCGGGGAAGAAAAATTCAGGTGAAAAAGTATTTAAATTAGGTTACGGCCAATTATTGATAGGAACTATAAAGTCAACAGCAACCCATTTGGAATCCAATTCATTTTTTGCCTTCGTAGCGATCTCCAATGGCTCAAAGCCTGTTATTACGTTTTTTACTACAAACCTTTGGGTTAGACTTGTTGATCCTTCCCATTCTAATCCGTTTTCGAAGGCCCATTCCAATATTTTTGGAATATAGTCTTCATTATTAGGATGGATGGAAATTCCATTGACCAAAGTCCAAGGAGAAGAGTCTTGTATTTCAGGTCCTTGTGGACGGAGAATTGGCGTGGCTGCAGATATGGACTCATCTTGATTTAGAATCATCAATGATTCATAAAGTGTTTCGCAGCTTTGGGATTTTAACCAAAAAGGAACCCTATTGCTAAAATTTCCTATAGGAAATAATTCTTCATCCAAAAATTCATATGTAGCAAATAGCGATTGGATTTGAGTTTCTATATTTTCAAAGTCCTTAAACTCCACCATCACCACACCTGTCACAGGGGTAAAGGAAATATTTTCATAAAGAAAACTTTCCTGACAGGATTCATCCGGAAGCTCGCTGTCATTTGCACAGGAAGAAACTATTATCAATGTCAAAATGAGGAAGCTCCTTATCATAACTATAAAAACATCAAAGTTTTGACGGATCACCCAATTTCCCCATAAACAAAATCGCTCCACTATGTTTTTCCTGAATAAAGAAAATAAAGGGTTTATCCAAAACAAGGGTCCTAGGACCGGATGGTGCCGAAGTTAGTTCAACCACTTCTACAATTGTAGCAGCGGCGGCTTCTGATCCTTTTTCATCCACTTCTATTAAAGCATCGTGTATCACGCGAGAGATTTTAAGATCCCCTGTGAGGTTTGAAAACAATTTGGTGAAGTTATCCGGATGGAAAGAGAAAGGCCTGACCAATCCCATTTCCATCAGATCATTTTTCATGTTTGCCATCTTGTACTTCATTTTGAATTTTGGCATTTTGAGAATGAAGTTTATTTCTTGGGCATTCTGCCGCCACATTTCCAGGTTACCCAGATTCAAATATTGGCTTACTTGATCAAGGTTTCCTTCTTGATTGTAAAGAATTCCCATAGAGTATTGTCCTGTAGAATAGGGGATTTCAAAGTAGTGGTAGGCATCCCCATAATAACTTTTGAATGCGGAAGGTTTATCCAGGTCCATCATGTCTACCTGAACGGCATTTCCGGGACTGGGATAAAAGTTTTCCTTTTTTGTTTTGTACGCAACAAATTGATATTTCCAATCAGCTTTGTAATAAATGGCATTGACCAGGTACATGACTGCATCGGAGGGGATTTCGTCCAACATGTCTTTGATCAGGTTGTTGGTTTTCTGGGCTATCCAGTTGTTGATGATATTGACTGAATTGGAATTACGCATATCAAGTCCTGCGATTTCAGCATTGTAGTAATCCCTTGCGGTATTTTTGAAAGGTACCTGCACCTGATACTCCTGCTTGTACCAAATGGCATTGGCTATGGCCAATTTCACTTTCGGATCAACTTGCAGCAAAAATTCAGTCAGTTCTTTGGAACCACGATTGGCATTATCCAAACTCATTCCCTCATACCTGAGAAGATCAACAAATTCTTGGAGAACTTCCCCCTCATTCCCGTTCATGGTCATGGAGAGGGCCTGATGGATGCTGTAGGGACTATAGAACTGATTTGGTTCATCAGGGTCGTTCACTTGCGCGAAAAGATCAAGGGCAAATTTTGTACTCGAATTGGCCAATTCTTTTTCGTAAGTGGCCAATGTTCTCAAATTTGCTTCGGCAGGTTTAAATTCGTCGGAAGGTACACAGGCAAAGAATAGTACACCAAATGAAAAGAGGGGCAGGAGAATTTTTTTCATAGATCGAGCATTTATTACACAGTACGAAGTAAGCTTGCAAAACGCGACAAAGAAACCTGAAATTCTTAAAAAAATTCAGCTAGGTCAGTATAATCACCAAAATTAAAAAAGAAGGAGCGGGTAATCGGTCTCGAACCGACGGCCTTCAGCTTGGGATCCGCCGAGGCGGACTACCAACTGAGCTACACCCGCTTTCATTCTTAAAATTTAGGTACAGTAATATTTTAAAGCAAGTCGGAACCAAACAATTTCTTTATTATAAATTACTTAGAAAAGTTCAATGCCCTTTCTACATCCTGAATAATATCCTCATAATGTTCCAAACCGACTGAAAGTCTTACCAATCCATCTGTAATGCCAACATTTGCCCTTTCTTCTTCACTCAATTTACTGTGGGTCGTAGAAGCAGGATGGGTGATGATGCTTCTGCTATCTCCCAAGTTTGCCGTGACAGAAATCATTTGTAAGCCATCAATAAAGCGTTGTGCCCTTTGGATTCCTCCCTTTAAAGTCAAAGTAATAATTCCTCCGCCCTGCGACATTTGCTTTTTTGCCAGGTCATATTGTGGGTGGGAGGGGAGGAAGGGGTATTTCACAAAATCAATTTCCTTATTTGCTTCGAAGTATTCAGCAACTTTCAGGGCATTTGAACAATGCCTGTCCATCCGTACTGCTAAAGTTTCCATACTTTTTGCCAGAATCCAGGCATTGAAGGGGGAGATGGAAGGGCCGGTATGTCTTGTAAAGAACTGTACTTCTTTGATCAGATCCTTTTTACCCAAAATCAATCCACCCAAAACCCGTCCTTGTCCATCGATGTATTTGGTAGCTGAATGGGTCACAATATGCGCTCCCCATTTTGCAGGCTGCTGTAGATATGGGGTTGCAAAGCAATTGTCCACTACCAAAATCAGGTTATGTGCCGCTGCAAACTTTCCTGCCCATTCCAGGTCAATGATTTCCAGACCGGGATTGGAAGGAGTTTCTATAAAGAGCATTTTGGTGTTTGGCTTGACCAGCTTTTCCCAATTGGTAAAATCAGAAATGTCTCCATAGGTTGATGTAATTCCCCATTTTGGGAAAACCTTTGTCAGCAATTGATGGGTAGAACCAAACAATGAGCGGGAGGCAAGGATATGGTCTCCATGTTGTAAAAGTGAAGCTATGCTTCCAAACATGGCGGCCATTCCGGATGCAGTGGCTATTCCGTCCTCTGTTCCCTCCGCAGCGCAAACTTTTTGGATCAGGTCAGAAGAATTGGGATTCGCATACCTGGAGTAGATATTTCCCTCGATCTCCTCGGCAAACATCTGTCTGGCCTCTTCGGCAGAATCAAAAGTAAAGCTCGAACTTAGGTATAAAGGTGCCGAATGCTCTTTATGGTTGGATTTGGATGCAGAAATCCGGATAGCGTCAGTTTCAAAATGGGACATGGAGGCGTTGGTTAATGGTTGAATAGGCTATTCTGTAACAAGACTGTTTGGAATTAATCGAAATAGACTGGAAATAAGGTAGAAATAAAGTGGAAATCGGAGCGAAACAGAGATCCCGAGAGCAATACCGATTCGGGATATGATTGAAATAGAATCGAAATTCAGTAGAAAGATAATCCAATCGGAAATCTATCAAGTAATTGGGTTTACGGATAAAACTGAAACAAAAAATAGGCAAAGACGGGATTGCTGATCGTGATATTAGGAGATTTTGAAGATTGTTATCCGCCAATATCATCAAGCTCTTCTCCAAAAAATGGCTGATTTTCCAATTCTTGGTACTTCGTACATGGTACTTTGTACTTATATCAAAAGGCTTAATAATTTCTTTAAATAGCTCGTAAATCTGTACAGATGGCATAATTTCCAATTTATAGTCCCCGCTTATTCGGGCAGGTTTTGGCACCTTTCCCGATGTGTCGGGGTGGTTGCCAGAGGGTCTTCGAGCCTGTTCTCTCACCTCTTCTTTATAAATCAGTTTCCTGAAGTGTTTGCAAATTAAGTTTTCAAAAAGTGTATTTCAAAAGATTATCCGGAATACTTTTTTATTGAAGAGAAATAAGTTAGATGTACCATTGAAATATGTTGGAAATAAAATTAGAGATTGCCACGTCGCACGATGAATTATCCTAATTATAAAGGTTAATAGAAGTGCTCCTCGCAATGACGCACAATCTAAAATCTAAAATCCGCAAGTCTCAAATCTTACGTCTAGCGTCTCATATCTTCAATCATTAAACTGCGTCATCGTCATATTGATCCCGACCGTACAAAAGCTCAAAATCATATCTATTGCCTTATCCATAAAAATGGGAAGTTCATCTATTTCTTTTTGAGACCATCTGCCTAAGACATATTCAACCTGTCGGCCTTTGGGAAAATCATCACCTATTCCAAACCTCAATCTTGGATAATCTTGTCCGCCTGTTAAATCCTCAATGTTTTTGAGGCCATTGTGACCTGCTGCTGAACCTTTGCTCCTCATCCTCAACTTCCCAAATGGCAAGGCTACATCATCCACAATCACTAAGACGTTTTCTTTTGGAATATTCAGTTCTTTCATCCAATAATTGACAGATTTACCGCTCAAATTCATATAAGTGGTTGGTTTGATCAGATGGATTTGTCGACTCTTGTATTTAAAATGAGTTGTAAATGCCAGCCTATCACTTTTCCATTGGACATTTTGTTGGTCAGCCAAGCGGTCAGCGGTCAGAAATCCAACGTTATGTCTTGTGAGTTCATATTCAGGACCTATATTTCCAAGTCCCACGATGAGATACTTCATGGATTGATTTTTGTAAAAGCTGCACAAAAATAAAAAATCCTGCTTAACCTTAAGCAGGATTTGATTTTATCATATTCTAAAAACTGATTATTCAGCTTTTTTACCTCTGAGTGCTCTTGGGATTCCAATAGTTACGATGGATACATTTGGGCTAGTGAGGATTTCAAAGCCTTCTACTTTCAAATCTCCAACTCTGAATGATTTACCCAAATCCAAATTGTTGATATCAACTTCAACATAATCAGGAAGATTTCCTGCCAAACCTTTGACAGCTATTTTCCTGGTTTTGATTTCAAGTTTACCCCCTTTAATAATTCCTGGAGAAGTACCTTTAATCACTACTGGGATTTCAAATTTGATAGGCCTGTCGGGGCTGAAAGCCAAGAAATCTGCATGCAACAAAACTTCTGAAACCGGATGAAATTGTGCGTCTTTCAACACTGCTTTCATTTTTTCGCCTTCAATATTCAGATCAACCATGTGAACTTCCGGAGTGTACACCAAGTCTCTGAACAAAATGGCAGGGGAGTAGAAATGGATTTGCTCTTTGATAGCCGGACCATAAACCACACAAGGAACATTACCTTCCTGACGGATTTGGTTCAATTCCTGATTATCGAGATTTGCTCTTTTAAACCCTATAATCTCTAAAGATTTCATAAATTTTAATTTAAGTGTATATAATTGATTAAGTAATTCATTAAATAAATAATGCAGAAATGGAAGTGTTTCCAGTTACCGCATGTATTGCTTTTGCAAAAAGGTCAGCTACTGAAAGAACTCTGATTTTTGAAGATTGCCTTTTCATTGGTATGGTATCGGTGATAACCAACTCCTTTAAAATGGAATTTTCAAGATTTTCATAGGCGTTTCCGGAAAGAACACCATGTGTAGCTATGGCCCTTACTGAGGTGGCGCCTTTGTCCATAATAATCTGTGCTGCTTTACACAAAGTACCTGCTGTATCTACAAGGTCATCAATAAGAATCACATCTTTCCCTTCAACGTCACCGATTACCTGCATGGAAGCCACTTCATTGGCCCTTTTTCTGTGCTTATCACAGACCACCATTTCTACTTCAAAATGCTTGGCATAAGACCTTGCTCTTGCCACACCTCCCACATCTGGAGCTGCGAAAATCATATTGTCCAAGGCCAGCCTTTCCAAATAGGGCACGAAGATAGCTGATCCATTTAAATGATCCAAAGGGATATCAAAAAAACCTTGGATCTGCCCTGCGTGCAGGTCACAGGTCATGATCCTATCTGCTCCTGCAGAGGTAAGCATATTGGCAATTAATTTGGCCGCTATGGAAACTCTTGGCCTGTCTTTTCTATCCTGTCGGGCGTATCCATAATAGGGAATTACAGCACAAACCTTATAAGCACTCGCTCTTTTGGCTGCATCTATCATCAGACATAGCTCCATGAGGTTATCTGCGGTGGGATTTGTAGTCTGGATCAAAAAGACCGTACAGCCCCTAACCGATTCATTGTAGCTGGGCGACATTTCTCCATCACTGAATTTGGAGATGGTCAGATCTCCGAGGCGTTTCCCGTAATGTTTTGCTATTTTTTCGGCAAGTAAGTGGCTATTGGTACCTGAAAAGAGTTTGACCTCAGTCATAATAGGATGGGTTTTTTCAGTGAAATGATTGATTTCTGATTGCCAACAAAGGTATATAAATTTGCTGGCAAAGTGAATCTGAGGTAAAAGATTGTAAAATATTATTTGGCACGATTTACTTTATCGGATTTTTAGCAACCAGTTTTCCTTCCTCCAAAATTCCAATAATATCATAGATATTCAGTGAAAGACAAAATTCAATATCGGCCTCAATATTGTGGTTTTGAAGTCTTTTGGCATGGGAAGCCTGCCCCATAAAAATCCGAAGCCGGTGTTGATTGCCCTCATAAAGATTCTTCATCGCGATGGAAGTGTCACATTCTGTTCCAAAATGAGGATGTAAATTGCTTACTAATGCACCGGCAAACAAAGAATCCTCCAGGTTGAATTTCCCCTTCCAGCCGGCGCAGAGAATCAAAACGTCTCTTTGCTCTGAAATTAAAAAATCAGTGGTTGCTGATAGGTTAACAAAAGCACCTAAAATAATTTTGTTGGCGACATTTTTGGTCTTTTCAATTGCCACAGTGCCATTCGTGGTGGTCATGGCGATTTTGGATCCTGAATATTTATTGTCCAAATAAGCAAGGGGGGAATTCCCCAATTCAAAACCTTCTGCCGTTTTCCCATTTCTTTCTCCAGCAATAGTGTATCCGGAATTTGCCATGGATTTACAGGTTTCCAAGTCCATCACAGGAGTTATGGAATCCACTCCATTGGCCAAAGCTGCCAACATAGTTGAAGTAGCCCTGAAAATATCCACAATAACCACATTTTTATCTTGGACATCATAGAGATGAATCAATTCAGGACTCAGGCAGATTTCAACTTTCTTCATTTATCTGTATAAAAATAAACCCTGTAATGAATTCACATATGTTTCACAGCAGGGTTTATGGAATGGATGGATTTATTTTTTGTACAAAGGCAGTTTTTCAATTGTTGCCGGTATGTTTTTGTTTCTAACAGTGATGGCAATTTCTGTTCCCGGGGAAGCATATTCGGACTTGACATATCCCAAACCAATCCCTACACCCATAGATGGGGACATAGTTCCCGAGGTTACTTCTCCGATGACCTCACCGGAATTATTCACAATAGGATAGTGTGCCCTTGGAATTCCTTTTTCATTTATTATAAAGCCAACCAACTTTTTATCTACCCCCTTTTCTTTTTGTTTTTTGAGGTTTTCACTATTGATAAAGTCCTTGGTGAATTTGGTGATCCAACCCAATCCTGCCTCAAGAGGTGAAGTCTCATCGCTGATATCATTTCCATAGAGGCAATAACCCATTTCCAATCTAAGTGTGTCTCTGGCCCCTAATCCAATTGGTTTGATTCCAAGACTTTTTCCTGCTTCAAAAACGGCATTCCACACGCTCTCGGCATCCTCATTTTTTACATAAATTTCAAAGCCTCCGGCTCCCGTATATCCTGTACCTGATATGATCACATTTTCAACACCAGCAAATTGACCTGTGGTGAAGTGATAGAATTTAATAGAAGAAAGATCAATAGGGGTAAGTGATTGCACAGCCTCAATTGCTTTGGGACCTTGAATGGCAAAAAGAGAAATCCTATCTGAAATATTTTCCAGATCAGCGCCAATATTGTTGTGTTTGTTGATCCAGTTCCAATCTTTTTCAATGTTTGAAGCATTCACTACAAGCATATATTCCTGATCAGCCATTTTGTAGACAATCAAATCATCCACAATTCCACCTTCTTCATTGGGGAAGCATGAATATTGTGCCTGTCCTATTACCAATTTGGAAGCGTCATTTGAAGTTACTTTTTGAATCAGATCCAATGCTTTTGCCCCTCTTATCATAAATTCACCCATATGGGAAACATCAAAAACACCTACCCCTTCTCTCACGGTTTTGTGCTCTTCTATATCCGAAGAATACCTTACGGGCATATTATAACCTGCGAAAGGAACCATTTTGGCTCCCAAGGATTCGTGTAAGTCATTCAATTGAACTTTTTTAATATTGTCAGTCATGTCAGGATTATGGTTTTATGCCCGCAAATGTAAGTATTGGGGACAAGTATTGCGAACAGTCCATAAAAAAAGCCACCTTAATGGTGGCTCTTTTATTTTTTAGTTTATTTATTTTCTTAATAACCTGCATTTTGAATAAGATTTGGATTGGCATCCATTTCTCTTTGAGGTATTGGGAATACCATTCTTGGACTATCAAATGGGAAAACTTCCGGTCCGGTGTTGTCATTGATAGATCCTCGGACTCTTTTTACATCATGAATGATATGTCCTTCATGGGCTAGTTCAAGTCTGCGTTCTAAAAGGATTTCATCCAATGTCAAAGAAGTTTTGGCTGGTAAACCCACCCTTGCTCTGATCAAGTTGATATCTGCCAATGGGGTAGCACCTATGGCAGTACCTTCTCTGAAGTTGGCTTCTGCTCTGGTCAGATACATTTCAGTTAGCCTGATGACCTTCACATTCCTGAATTGATCTCTCCATTTTGCAGTCCTTCTTTCTCCCGCTCCTTGGTAAAACTGGCCAAGCCTGAGATCATTATCTTCATAGTTTTCAAGATGGCTGTCTAATATTGCAACATCACCATCTCTTGCTCCAAATTCGGCAATTGAGTAGAAAGTGAACATGTCATTGGCAGGGTCTTGGGTATTTACCGCTATGGCGAATAAATCCTCCACAGAATTACCTTCTGTATTGAAAGCATCCATAAAACCGGTAACCAATCTTTTGCCGTTCGCTTCAGCTTCTACGATTGCCCTATTTGCAGCATCTCTTGCATCTCCAAATCTTTCCATTTGAAGATATACTCTGGACAATTGTGCCGCAGTAGCATAGGAATTTGCAAGAAATCTATTCGAGGGTGGCAATAATGTTTCGGCTTCTGTCAAATCACTCAAAATCTGAGCATATACCTCAGCTACTGTATTTCTGGACACAAAACTTGCTTCGTTTACTTCACGGGTAGGAGTCAAAATCAAGGGAACACCAAGATTTGTAGAAGGGCTGCCTGCCACATAAGGAAGTCCATAAAGCTTGATCAACTCAAAAAACATGGAACCTCTCAGAAACAATGCTTCTCCTTTTACCCTGTCTCTGTCTGCCTCATTGACTACATCAAGAGCACCCAACACGTTGTTGGAAACGTTGATAGCTCTATAAGCAGCTGCCCATGTTCCTTCCACAAAGGAGTTGTTTACTACAATTGCTTTATTGAACATCTCTCTAGGTTGGTTGAAGGTACCTTCCCATCTGATTTCACCGTTTGAACCCAACATTTCAGAATACAATTGAAGTCTTCCGCCATAAAGAGCAACGCTTCTAGTTTCGGCATACGCTCCGATCAGTACACTTTTCACATTGGCATCATTGCTCAATGCAAGACTCTGATCGATACTTTGAAAGGGCGTAAGGAATAATTCATCGTTACAGCTACTGAATACAGTAACAAGCCCTAATAATCCTATAATTATATGTTTTTTCATTTTAATAGCTATTTAGAATCCGACATTTAGACCCAATGAGATTGTCCTGGCTTGGGGCGCTGAATAAAAATCATAGCCCTGAGAAACATTTGATGCAAAAGCATCTGCATTTACTTCAGGATCCCATCCTTTATAATTCGTGAAAGTCAAGAGGTTTTGAGCTACTAAATAGAATCTGGCAGTAGAAATCTTCATCTTGCTGGTCAGGGTATTAGGTAGGGTATAGCCAATCGTAAGCGTTCTCAACCTTACATAGCTCCCATCAGAAAGATATCTGCTTGAAGCCTGACATCCGTTACAAGCTCCCAATCTAGCTTGGGGAACCATTGTAATGTCACCTGGGTTTTGCCATCTTGCCATCTGATCCCTTGTTGAATTATCAAACCAGTCACCGTTTGCAGCAAAGAAACCTCCGCCACCATCATAGATATCGTTTCCAAATACTCCTTGGAACAAGAAGTTCATATCAAAATTACCAAAAGTAAAATTGTTTGTGATACCTCCGATAAACTGAGGGTTTGGATCACCGACAACCATTCTTTCAGCATTATTGATATTATTGGTAGTTTCTGTCTGTTCCGCATTGGAATAGTACAAGGCATCGCCGTTATCAGGATCTACCCCGGCATATTTAGGCCCGTAGAAAACACCTATTGACTCGCCTATAAAGATACTGTTCAGTGATCTTGAGGATGTAGGTGGAATGGATTCCTGACCAGGAGCAAGTTCTCTTACTCTATTGATATTTCTTGCAAAGTTAAGAGAGGCATTCCAACTGAAATTTTCTTTGGAAACAACAGAACCGTTTAAGATAAATTCAAAACCGTAGTTCTGCATTCTACCAATATTCTGTCTTTGTACATTGAAACCTGAGGTAG